>NZ_CP171690.1:2174050-2502066 GCF_043702085.1 Altererythrobacter sp. GH1-8
TCAGCCCGTCCGCACCCGATTGTTCCAGGGCTGTTGCCGCATCTTCAATCGTGCAGATATCGCCATTCACGATCACCGGGATGGAAACGGCTTCCTTGACCTTTCGGACAAAGGACCAGTCGGCGTTGCCCTTGTACATCTGGTTACGGGTTCGTCCGTGGACAGTGACCATCTTGACGCCCAGATCTTCTGCGATCCGTGCCATCTCTGGCGCATTCAGGCTCTGGTGGTCCCAGCCCATCCGCATTTTCACAGTGACAGGCACTTTTACCGCTTTAACGGTTGCTTCCATCAACCTGGTCGCAAGCGGTACTTCTCGCATGAGAGCTGAACCAGCGTATTGCCCGACAACCTTGCGCACCGGACAACCGAAATTGATGTCGATGATTGCAGCCCCGTTTCCTTCCTGCAGCTTTGCAGCTTCCGCCATGGAGTCCGGGTCGCAGCCGACCAGTTGCATGGATACCGGCTCCTCGGTCTTGTCCCAAGCCGCCTTCTGGATGGATTGGCGCGTTTCGCGGATAGCCGCTTCGCTCGCGATCATCTCAGTGACGTTTAGACCTGAGCCATAGCGCCGCACGAGCGTGCGGAATGGCATGTCCGTCACCCCGGTCATCGGCGCGAGCAGCACCGGATCATCGATCCGCACAGGGCCGATATCGATTGGCTTCAAAGCCGGTGGGGCAGGTAACGTGGTCATTGTCAAAGCATTGCCTAAAATTTGGGCAGGCGCATAGTAGATTGCATGGTTTGCGTCCAGCCCCTAAGCGCGAGCGCGCAATGACCGATCACTCCTCTCCCCCTGCGTTAGCTGCGATAGTGGTGGCCGCTGGGAAGGGGCTGCGCGCAGGCGGTGAATTGCCAAAGCAGTTTCGTGACTGGCGGGGCAAGCCCCTGGTTCGGCACTCTGTCGAAGCTCTGATTGCATCAGGTGCAGCTAGCGTTGTCGTCGCTATCCCGGAAGGGGCTGAGGCCATCGCTGCGCAATCGCTTGAAGGGCTGGAAAGTGTGAGTTTCGTCATGGGCGGCGCCACCCGACAGGAATCGGTGCGCATTGCGCTTGAAGCATTGGCTGGCAGCGATTACCCGTGCGTGCTTATCCATGATGCCGCGCGCCCTGATCTCCCGCTTGAAGTAGCTCAGCGATTGCTTGCCGCTTTGGACACACAGCCTGGCGCAATCCCTGTGCTTCCGGTCGTCGACAGCCTGGCAGTCGCGCATGACGGAGTAATGGCTGGCAGTGCGGACAGAGAGATGCTCAAACGTGTGCAGACCCCGCAGGCGTTCCGCTTTTCCGAAATCTTGGCCGCCCACCGCGCATGGCGGGGGGAAACGAACGCAGGTGACGATGCGCAGGTCCTCACTGCCAATGGCGGAACAGTCGCGTTGGTCGGCGGCGATGAGCGGTTGAAAAAGATCACCTTTGCGGAGGATTTCATGGCGGCAGAACCACCTGCATTCCGGGTCGGACAGGGCTTTGATGTGCATCGCCTCGTCCCCGGAGAGGAATTGTGGCTTTGCGGTGTACATATTCCACATGAGAAGGGCCTGTCTGGCCATTCTGATGCTGATGTTGCGCTGCATGCCCTGGTCGATGCGATGATGGGAGCGATCGGCGATGGCGATATCGGCACCCATTTCCCGCCGAGCGATCCGCAATGGAAAGGGGCGCCCTCGCCCCTGTTTGTCGAGCATGCCGCAAGGCTTGTTGCTGGCGCGGGCTATACCGTCAGCAATGTCGATCTTACAATCATCTGCGAAGCGCCGAAGATCGGCCCGCATCGGGACGCCATGCGAACGAGACTGGCAGAAATGCTAGGGGTTGAGCTATCGCGGATCAGCATCAAGGCGACTACGACAGAACGGCTTGGATTCACGGGACGAGGCGAAGGCATCGCCGCCCAGGCACTTGTTGGCCTGCAAAGCGTTTGAAGCGGAAGATATATGGAAACTGGCACAATCCTCCCTGCTGATCTCGGTGCGCTGGCAAAGCGTGTCGTCGAAGAAAACGCGGCGAGCGGGCGCAAAGTTGTATTGGCGGAAAGCTGCACTGGCGGGCTTGTCGCTGCAGCACTTACCGAGGTTGCCGGCTCGTCAGCCGTCCTCGACAGAGGGTTTGTGACCTATTCGAATGAATCGAAGATGGAAACGCTCGGTGTATCGAGCGAGATTATCGAGACGTTCGGTGCGGTGTCTATTGCCTGCGTTTGGGCGATGGCCAAAGGAGCACTCGACCGGAGCAATGCGGATGTTGCGGTGGCGATCAGCGGTGTTGCAGGCCCCGGTGGCGGTACGGAGCTGAAGCCGGTTGGAACGGTCGTGTTCGCCCGCGTCACGCGGGACAGCGAAGGCGAGCCGGAGGGGGAACTCAAACGGTTCGATGGCAAGAACCGCGCGGAAATCCGGTCTCAGGCGACGATTTGTGCGCTGGAATTATTGCTGCCGTAGAGCTCTGCAGCGCGCGCTTCGAAGGCGGCGACCATCTTGCGGAATGCACGGTCGAAATACTGGCCGGCGAGCGCTTCGAACATCTTGTTCTTGAATGTGAAGTCAACCGTGAAGTCGACCTCGCACCCACCATCTTCGGTTGCTCGGAAAACCCAGGTGTTGTCGAGATCGCGCAAGGGTCCATCGACGTAGTGCACATCGATCTCGCGTGGGCGATCCTTCGCCACCCGGCTGGTGAACTTTTCGCGCAAAGACTTGAAGCCGACGACCATGTCCGCAACCATTTCGGTATCCGTGTCTGAGCGCACACGCGTTGCCACTACCCACGGAAGAAACTCGGCATACCGGCCGACATCGGCCACCAGATCGAACATCTGTTCGGCGCTATACGGCAATCTCCGGGTTTCACGAATACCGGGCATTACTGGCTCTGTCTGGCTCCCTGCTTGGCGAGCTTTTCCGCCCTTGCCTGTCGCATTTCCGCGAAATCATCGCCTGCATGGTAGCTTGAACGCGTCAGCGGGCTTGAAGCAACCTGCAGAAAGCCCTTCGCGCGCGCGATCGAGCCATAGGCATTGAACGCCTGCGGAGTAACGAATTCCTCGACCGTCGCGTGTTTCGGGGTCGGCTGGAGATATTGGCCCATGGTGATGAAATCGACTTCGGCGCTGCGCATGTCGTCCATCACCTGATGCACTTCCAGACGCTGTTCACCAAGCCCCAGCATGATGCCGGACTTTGTGAAGATCATCGGATCATGGCGTTTCACCTCTTCCAGCAAGCGCAGTGAGGCATAATAACGCGCGCCTGGCCGGATGGTCGGATAAAGCCTTGGCACAGTTTCGAGGTTATGGTTGTAAACGTCCGGTCCTGCTTGACAAATTGCCTCCACTGCTGGGCGCATCTTGCCACGGAAATCGGGCGTCAGGATCTCAATTGTAGTGTCAGGAGTGGTTCGCCGCAGAGCTTCGATGACCTTCACGAACTGGCTTGCGCCACCATCGGGCAAATCGTCGCGGTCAACGCTGGTGATGACGATATGTTCAAGCCCCATCTTGGCGGCGGCAATCGCCGTATGCTCGGGCTCCAGCGGATCAACCTTGCGCGGCATCCCGGTCTTGACGTTGCAGAACGCGCAGGCGCGGGTGCAGACATCGCCAAGGATCATCACCGTTGCATGCTTTTTCGTCCAGCACTCCCCGATATTTGGGCAGGCGGCTTCCTCACATACGGTATTCAGGTTGAGCTCACGCATCAACTTGCGCGTTTCATTATACCCCTGGCTCACCGGCGCCTTGACGCGGATCCAGTCTGGCTTGCGCTGACGCGGCGCACGAGGTGTCTCGCTCGGCGGATTTCCGGAAAGGTCGTTCATCGCGGTCCATCTAGGCGTTGCGCACAGGAGGTGCAATGGTCTGGCTTGCTGAATTACGTATGCCCGGTTAGTGGGCGCGCATGGACGCAGCGACCCTCCAGACATTCACATCGCCCGTGGTGTTGTTCTTCGTACTCGGGTTGCTGGCCGCTTTCGCCAAGTCTGACCTCGCTATCCCGGAAGCCATTGCGAAGGGCATGTCGCTCTATCTGATGGCAGCAATCGGCCTCAAAGGCGGTGTAGCGGTTTCGAAATCGGGCATTGACGGAACGGTTCTGGCGGCTTTGGGCGCTGGCATAGCGGCAAGCTTCCTCATCCCGTTCGTGGCCTACGCGGTGCTCAAGGGCTTCGGGAAACTGGACCGGATCAATGCAGGCGCGGTTGCAGCCCATTATGGTTCGGTCAGCGTCGTAACTTTCGTGACCGCTGTCGAAATCCTCGAAGCGCAAAACCGCCCGCCCGGCGGCTATATGGTCGCGGTAATGGCTGCGATGGAGACGCCCGCGATCCTGTCGGGCCTGCTGCTGGCGCGAGGGCTTGGTGCGAAGGGAGAGGACACCCAAAACGTTGGCGAAATGCTGCATGAGGTATTCTTCAATGCGTCAGTTGTCCTCTTGCTCGGCGCATTCGCGATTGGGATGATCGCTGGCGCAGATGGCTTTGCGGAAGTCAGCCCGTTCTTCGAGGCTGGCTTCAAGGGCGTCCTGTGCCTGTTTCTGCTCGACATGGGGTTGATCGCCGCGCGTCGGATCATGGATGCAAGAGCCGTCACCTGGAGGCTTGCGACAATCGCGATCGCCTTACCACTCGTTAACGGCGCAGCGGGCACGATGCTCGGCGCTGCGATCGGGCTCGACGCAGGTTCGGCAGCTGCTCTTGGTGTCTTGTGTGCTAGTGCCAGTTACATTGCGGTTCCTGCAGCTATGCGCCTTGCTCTGCCAGAGGCTGATCCTGGAATTTACCTCACCATGTCACTTTCAATTACTTTCCCGTTTAATATCCTCATCAATATCGGCTTGATCAGCGCGCTCGCGGGCGCTGTAATCGGTTCGGGAGGGGTTGCACCATGATCGAAACTGTCGTCCGCAAGCGCATCGAGATCCTCGCGGATGCCGCCCAAGTAAAACGGGTGACTAAAGCCATCGACAATGCGGGCATCACCGGCTGGACTGTGACTCCGGTGACCTCCGGAAAGGGACGCGATGGGCATTGGCGCGAAGAGCGCGTTATGGGCACAGACAAGGTATTCATTCTCACCATAGCGCCCGAGGAGAAGGCGATGGCACTGGCAGAGGAGCTTGCTCCCATTCTTGGCTCGCACGGCTTGCTGCTGACGATGTGGGACGTTCAGGTCATCCGCGGCGAGCGCTTCTGATTGAACTGGCTTTGAGGGGAGCCAAACATGCCTGAGTTTGCTGAACTGCTGAAGGGATACGAGCGTTTCCGATCGGGGGCCTATCCCAAGCAGAAGGCCCGCTATGACGATCTCGTTGCGCGGGGCCAGCATCCCAAGCTGATGATTATCGGCTGCAGCGACAGCCGGGTTGACCCTGCACAGATTTTCGATGTCGATCCGGGCGAGATATTTGTGGTGCGCAATGTCGCGGCTCTCGTCCCTCCGTTCGAGACGACGCCGGGCCTTCACGGCGTTTCCGCTGCGTTGGAATTCGCGGTGCAATTCCTCGAAGTGCGGCAAATCGTCGTAATGGGACATGGCATGTGCGGCGGGTGCAAGGCGGCGCTGACGCAGGACCTTCATGGAAGCGCGCCGGGCGAAGGCGGTTTCATCGCCAACTGGATCCATCTGCTCGACGATGCACGGGATGAAGTCGCCGCAGATCACGGAATTACAGGCCGCGCGGCGGAACGGGCAATGGAAATGGCAGGCGTCAGGGTCAGTCTGGCAAACTTGCGCACCTTTCCTTGCGTGCGCGAGAAGGAAGCGAGCGGCGCGCTTAAGCTGCGCGGCACTTTCTTCGCGATTTCCGAAGGCGTGCTTCACGTTCTTGACGAGGCGACGGGCAAATTCAATCCGGTGGAATAAGCGCTTGCAGGCTTTGTCCGCGACCGCCACATACCGTGCATGTCCGAACTCAAGAATATCGCGCTGCTGATCGATGCAGACAACACAACCCCGGAAGGAATTGACCCAGTACTGACCGTTATGGCGGAGCTGGGCCAGGTCAATATCCGGAGAGCCTATGGCAATTTTGCCAAGGACAATCTTGCCCGGTGGGACAAGATTACCAATAGATACGGAATTCGGCCGCAACAGCAGTTTGACGTTTCAAAGGGAAAGAACGCTACCGACATGGCGATGACGATCGATGCCATCGACCTGCTTTATCAAGGCAAGGTCGATGGTTTCGGGATCATGACTTCGGATAGTGATTTCACCCCGCTTGTAACACGCCTGCGGCAGGACGGGATTCTGGTCTATGGTTTTGGTGAAGAGAAGACACCTCAGGCGTTCAAGAGCGCTTGCACCCGCTTTATCGAGATCAAGAAGCTTATCGCCAGCTTCAAGTCCGAGTTCTCCACTCAATCTAGGCCCGATAGACAATCCGATACCACGGGCGTCGATGAAGAGCTCATGGACCTGATAACGGCAGCCTATTCCGAAGCGAAGGGTGACGGCGGCTTTGCCCGGCTGTCACAACTTGGCCAGATTGCTGGTAACCGCTCCAGTTTCGACGTGCGAAATTACGGCTTCAAGAGTCTCAAGGAGATGTTCGAGAGCTTCGACAATTTCAGCGTGGAACGCCGTGACGACAATCAGGTCTATGTCAAGCGACTGCGCTAGGGCCAAGAAGCGCTAAAGAAAATGGCGTGAGACCAGAGCGGCCCCACGCCAATATCAACTCAGACTAATGATATTTCAGCCGCCGATAGCGGGAGCCTGCGCAGCAGGCGAGCTGGCGGGAGCTGCGGCACTGGCTGATGCGCTGTTCTGAAGCACATGCGCATTCCACAGCATGGCAATGGGGCGGCGCTTCCCGTTTACGCTGGAGAAGGTCGCAGAAGCGGCGTCATGCTTGCCCTGCTTTGCCTGAGAAATGCCCAATCGCGTTGTGACTTCCGCCGTTTCCACCCCCGGCATGGTCAATGCCTTGGCGTAAAACTCCTCCGCCTTGGCATAATCTCCATAGCTCAGGAATGCGTCGCCAGCGGCGACGACGGTCCGAAGCCCGGCTGCCGATGCCCGCGCGTCCTTTTCAAGCGCCGGCAGTTCCGAGCGGTCTGAGGCGATACGGCCTTTCGCAGTCGCAAGCGAGTCGGCGATGTAGATATCGTCCTTTGATACACGGCCAGTCGAATAGCCGTGTTCGATTACATCGGCGACTTCCTTGGGAAGGCGACGAGGATCAGCAGCCTCGACATATTCGATATAGTCTTGCTTGCTGCTCATCGTATCAAGCTTGTGAGCCAGGCGCATCAGATCGAGCGCCTCGCCAGCGTTGAACGTACCAAGATTGCGAGCAATGTTCACAGCATCGCGCCAGTTTGCATCGCTCGGATAGTGCTGCACCCAGCCAACCGCGAAGTCATAGACTTGCGGTACGATCTCATTGCGGTAAGCGGTGACCATCCCGGTCCGATACCACTCTTCGGGCGCGCTGCCCGCGGTTGCTTCGCGTTCCTTGATTATCCCAGAGAGATACGCAAGGCCTTCAGCCAACTGGTTTTGCTGGAAATAGCTGTCAGCCATCACTGCACGCAGCAAATCCGGCGTGACCTCGGCATTTGAAAAATTCAGATCAATTGCCTTTTGCAGGAAAAGGCGCGACTTACTTATGTCACCGATCGAATTGGCAAGCTGGTAGGCGACAAAGTTATACTGCGGTCGATTTTCGACGGTCAGCTTTTCACTGCTGAGCATCATTTCCATGCCGGACAGCTGAAGCGCACGGTCGCTGCTCTTTATCCCTGCGTTATAGGCGAGGTTGCCGATGGCCAGCCGCTCATCTGGCGTAGTCGCCATCGCGAGCAAGGCATCGACCTGAGGACGCAGCGCGGCAACATTGGCACCTTCTGCATTCATTGCTTCGTTGAGCGGATTGTAAGCGGCGATGAATTCCTTGGTGTAAGGTTGTTCCTTGCCCTTCTTCTTGTCTTTCTTCTGCGCATATGCGGGTTCGGCAAACCCGACCGTCGCCACCGCGGTCCCACAAGCCAGTGCTATCGCGAGCGCGAAGGTCGAACCGGTTTTGCGCGAGGGAAGTAAATTCAACAGCATTATCAGTCTCTCCTGGACAGAACTCAACACAGGCGTCTTGAAGCGACGCTGGAAATGGAGCGCGCAAGCCTCATGGCCCGGCTCTTTGCCATTTGCAATTTTTCTAACGGAAATTGCCTGAACTGTCATTGAATATCGCGCGCAGCAGACCGCAAGGTTGGCACCATCCAACTTTGTCTGAACGGGTTGGACCTATGTGTGGATAAAGGCCGGAAATCCGCCTAAATGGGACGGTGATCGGTGGCGAAGAGCAGCCTCAATCCCTACATTCGATGCTCAAGTTGATAGACCAGAATTGGGCGTATTTTGAGCGACGAAACTGAAACCCTTCCAGCTGCCTCACCGCTAGGTGAGTTTGAACGTGTAGACATCGTCGACGAGATGAAGACGAGCTACCTCGATTACGCAATGAGCGTAATCGTGGCGCGCGCGCTGCCGGATGTGCGTGATGGCCTGAAGCCAGTGCACCGCCGCATCCTGTTCGCCTGCAAGGAAGGCGGCTTCGTCGCGGGCCGTCCTTATCGCAAGAGCGCGAAAATCGTGGGTGACGTGATGGGTAACTACCACCCTCACGGCGATGCTGCCATCTATGATGCTCTTGCCCGGATGACGCAGGATTGGTCTCTGCGGGTACCGCTGATTGACGGCCAGGGGAACTTTGGCTCGATGGACCCCGATCCGCCGGCCAGCATGCGCTACACAGAGGCGCGGCTCGCGCGTGTCGCGAACAGCCTGCTTGATGATCTCGACAAGGACACGGTCAATTTCGTGGACAACTATGACGGCTCCTTGAAGGAACCGCAGGTGCTTCCCGCGCGGTTTCCCAACCTGTTAGTCAATGGCGCAGGCGGGATTGCAGTCGGCATGGCGACCAATATCCCGCCGCACAATCTGGGCGAAGTAATCGATGGTTGTCTCGCTTTCATGGACAAGCCTGAAATCACTTCCGAAGAATTGATCGGGTATATTCCCGGGCCTGATTTTCCGACCGCCCCACTGATCCTGGGGACAAGCGGAGCAAAGGCGGCCTACACAACAGGTCGTGGTTCAATTCTCCAGCGGTGCCGCCACGAAATCGAGGAAAAGCGCGGCGATCGCCGCTCGATCGTGCTCACCAGTATGCCGTTTCAGGTCGGCAAGGCCGGGCTCGTCGAAAAGATCGCGGAAGCTGCCAAGGACAAGCGGATCGAAGGCATCTCCGACATTCGCGATGAATCGAGCCGAGAAGGCATCCGCGTCGTGGTTGATCTGAAGCGCGATGCGTCACCGGAAGTCGTGCTCAACCAGATCTGGCGTTATACCCCGGCGCAGTCGAGCTTCCCCGCCAACATGCTGGCCATCCGGGGTGGCCGACCGGAAGTTCTGACGCTACGCGATATCGTGCAGGCCTTTATCGCGTTTCGCGAAGAGGTCATTACGCGGCGAACCAAGTTTGAGCTCAACAAGGCGCGTGATCGGGCGCACATCTTGCTCGGCCTTGTGGTTGCGGTATCCAACCTCGACGAAGTGGTCACCATAATTCGCGGCGCCGCCAACCCCGCTACAGCGCGCGAAAGACTGCTCGCAAAGGAATGGCCGATTGGCGATATCGCACAGTATATCGCGTTGGTTGAAGCGATCGAGCCATCCACGGACGAAGCAGGTGGAACCTATCGCCTGTCAGAGCGCCAGGTTAAGGCAATTCTCGACCTGCGCCTGCATCGCCTGACGGCACTCGGCCGGGATGAAATCGGAGGCGAGCTGGAAGAGCTTGCCGGAGCGATCGCGGAATATCTTTCGATCCTCGCGGACAGGGTGAAGCTCTACGACGTAATGCGCGAAGAGTTGCTGGAGATCCGGGCGACATACGCGACACCTCGCGTCTCGGAAATTGCGCCCGCGTGGGACGGCCTGGAAGATGAGGACCTGATCGAGCGCGACGAAATGGTCGTGACGGTCACTCATGGCGGCTACATCAAGCGCACGCCGCTAGCCACTTTCCGCGCCCAGGCGCGCGGCGGAAAGGGCCGCAGCGGGATGGCGACCAAGGATGAAGATGCAGTTGTCGAGATGTTCGTCACTTCGACGCACAACCCGGTCCTGTTCTTCACCAATACGGGTCGGGTTTATCGCTTGAAGGTCTGGAAGCTGCCCGAAGGGGGGCCGCAGACCAAGGGCAGACCGATGGTGAACCTGCTGCCGCTTGGCGATGATGAACGAGTCACGAATGTACTGCCTCTGCCTGAGGATGAAGAGGAATGGGCACGGCTCAACATCATCTTCGCTACCGAGCAGGGCATGGTGCGGCGCAACTCCATGGATGCTTTCACCAACGTCCCTACCAACGGCAAATACGCGATGGGCTTTGTCGAGGGCAGTGGTGACAAGCTGATCGGCGTCCACCTGCTCGAAGAGACACAGGAAGTGTTCCTCGCGAGCGATGCGGGCAAGGCGATCCGTTTTTCAGCCACCGATGCGCGCGAAACCAAGAGCCGAACCGGCATTGGTGTGCGGGGGATGACGCTCAAGGACGGCGCGAAGGTCGTTTCCATGGCGGTTCTCGACGCGGGTGAGACCGACACTGAAGTGCGCGATGCTTATCTGCGTGCAGCGGCGTGGAAGAACAATGAGAACGAGCATACGCTCGATGCGGCGAAAGTCGCCAAGATGGCAGAGGCTGAGGAATTCATTCTAACGCTGACCGCCAATGGCTACGGCAAGATTTCGTCGGCTTATGAGTACCGCACGATTGGCCGTGGCGGCCAGGGACTGACTAATATTGGCGAGCCAAGCGACAAGGATCGCAATGGACCGGTTGTGGCAAGTTTCCCGGTCAAGCATGGCTCGCAGCTGATGCTGGTCACTGACCAGGCCAAGCTGATCCGCTTGCCGATCCAGTTGCGCCATCTGGTCGAGGGCGGTTTCGAAAATCACGAAGGTTTTTCGATCTCCGGCCGTGGTTCTTCAGGCGTGCGCATCTTCAATGTCTCCAAGGGCGAGACGATTGTCGGCGCGGCCCTGATCGATGAAACCGAAGAGCCTGAGAACGAGGCAGAGGACGCAGTGGTTGAGGAGCTGGTCGGAAGGCGAGGCGGCGATGACGTCACTGCGCCTGAAACCACCCCGCAATCCGACAAGGATTTGGGTGAGGAGCCGCCAGAAGCCTAAAATTGTAGCCTGGGTTGGAAGTCCAGCTCTGACGTCTAGTCCTCTTCCGCCAGCTCGTGACGCAGTGTCTGGACGACGCCGGTCGCGATCATGAATTGCCCGATGTAGTAAAGCGGCCAGATCAGCAGGGCTGCAAGGGCAGGTTCGGGCCGCGTCCCCATGCGGGCGAAGATGAAAATGTCTGACGCGACGAACAACACTGCGCCAATCCCAACTCGATAACGGGGAAAGCGGCTCATCCAGGCAGCTGCGGCCATAGCGCCCAATGTCAGCCCGTAGACACTCGCAAGCAAATCCTGCGTGAGAAACCACGCAATGGCAGGTGCGCCGAAAAGCAGAGCAGCAGCAAGTCCTTTCTGGCTGATCGTCGAATGGTGCCTCGGAAAGCGAATGTAAAACAGCACAGCCACAATATGCGCCAGCGCAAAGATCCCGGCACCGATCTCCAGCCATAAATCCAACGCCACGTCGGCGATCGCGCAAAGCGCCAGAACAGCAGCAATGTGCCAGGCTGCCGAACCTGAAGCACGGTGAGCGGCGTATGCGGCCAGCGCCCCTACCCCTGCCCCTTTGACCATGATGATCCAGACCTCGCCCAACGCGCTGTCACTTACATCGAGCAGGAAGTACGCCACCGCTGCGATGATGCTCGCCAGAAGCCACGGACGGTGTTCAATCAAAGCACGTTTGGGCATGTTTTGCTCCCTTGCTGCACCGCTAGGGCTTGATGGTGGCGCAGCGCAAGCCTAACTGCGCATCCCATGGCACAGGATATCCACATTATCGGCGGCGGGCTCGCCGGATCGGAGGCTGCCTGGCAGCTTGCGAAGCGTGGCTTCAAGGTACGCCTGTCCGAAATGCGCGGCAGCGGAGAAATGACGCCTGCGCACCAGACTGACGGGCTTGCAGAACTGGTCTGCTCCAACTCCTTCCGCTCTGATGATGACACTAAGAACGCGGTCGGCTTGCTGCACCATGAGATGCGCGCACTCGATAGCCTGATCATGCGTGCTGGCCACAAGGCCCAGGTCCCTGCTGGAAGCGCCATGGCAGTGGATCGCGATGCCTTCTCCGCCGAAGTTCAGCGCACGTTGGTAGAGCATCCCAATGTCACGATCGTGCGCGAGCGCGTGGATGCCTTGCCCTCCTCCGGTCCGACAATCGTTGCGACAGGGCCGCTCACCGCGCAGTCACTGGCGCAAAGCATCGTTGCAGCAACCGGACAGGAACGGCTCGCCTTTTTCGATGCGATTGCGCCGATCGTGCACCGCGAAAGCATCGACATGTCGAAGTGCTGGATCCAGAGCCGCTGGAACAAGCGAACCGAAGCCTCGAACGAGGACGGTGATTATATCAACTGCCCGATGACCAAGGAGCAGTACCTCGCTTTCCATCAAGGGCTGATAGACGGCGAGAAAACAGAATTTCGCGAATGGGAAAAGGACACCCCCTATTTCGACGGGTGCATGCCGATTGAAGTCATGGCAGCGCGCGGGGTTGAAACGCTGCGTTATGGCCCGATGAAGGGTGTCGGGCTCGACAATCCTTACGATACCACCGAGGAGCATCCGCAAGGGCGCTGGCCCTATGCCGTGGTGCAGCTGAGGCAGGATAACAAGCTGGGCACATTGTGGAACATGGTCGGTTTCCAGACCAAACTGAAATATGGCGCACAGATTGAGCTGTTTCGGACCATCCCAGGTCTTGAGAATGCGGAATTCGCACGGCTCGGCGGGCTCCACCGCAACACGTTCCTAAATTCGCCGCTCGTTCTTGACCGCCAGTTGCGTCTGAACAACGCGCCGCATATCCGCTTTGCCGGCCAAGTAACCGGGTGCGAGGGCTATGTTGAGAGCGCAGCTGTCGGGCTGATGGCGGGAATGATGGCCGCGCATGAACTGGCAGGCCGCCCATGGCGCGAAATTCCGCGTACCACGGCCATGGGGGCCCTGCTCGCACATATCACTGGCGATGCTCAGGCGGACAGCTTTCAGCCGATGAATGTCAATTTTGGCCTGTTTCCACCGCTACATGAGGTGAGCAAGAAGCAGCGCAAGGAAGCCTATACAAGCCGCGCCAAGGCAGACATGGCTGATTGGATCGCAGCTGGAGAACCCGTGCCGGCCTGACCGCTTAGCATTCACAGCTGGGCTTGCGTGTGGTCGGGGTCGATGGCCGTGCGGTTGTCGCAAACTCGCGCTGCGTCAGCTTGCCATCGCTGTTCCCATCCGCGCCTTCGAAACGCTCGACAGTCGTCACCGCCCATTCCTCGAAGGTAAGCAAGTTGTTGCCGTCCTTGTCGAGCTTGCGGAACGCGTCAGACCGCGTTGAAAGCATTTCGTTGCGCGTGATGACAAGATCTCGGTTGCGATCGTAGCGGAAGAAGCGGCGTTGCTCACGCGTGAGGTCACTGGCCTCAGGCGGCGTTGGACCTGTCATGTCAGCTGGGTCTGTAATCGGCAGAACCGAAGGGTCAGACGGCGTAAGCGCAGCAGGCGGTGGCGGTGCATTTGCTTCCACCTGAGCGCGGGTCTGCCACCAAGACAGCCCGACACCCGCCATGAGAAGGCCCACAAACACGCCTAATACTATCCGCCCCATCGGCAAACTCCTAGCATGACAGCAAAATAGCGCGAACTAGCGGCCAAGCAAGCCGACACGCAGTGCCAGCAGTGCCGCCCCTCGCCCCTCCATCAGCGGCCGACCGCCTGCCTTGAGCGCGCGCATCGCCAAGGCATCGAGAACAGCAAGCCCGCGCAAGCTTCGTGGCAGCCTGGCGGGACCGGCCTTTTGATCTGGAGCGCCTGATACGAAGCGCGCCCGTTCGTCGGCATCACAGATATGCGCCGCAGCGTCGGCCAAGGCCCAGCGCGTTCCCTTGACGATGCACATTTCGCGTTGTTGCTGGTCAGCTGATGCGGCGAGCATGGCGAAAGGCGCTGCTCGCCCTCGCCCGAATTCCCGTATCTGTTCCCCTGCCAGAGCGTCCTCAGCAACGAGAATTTCCCACGCATTGACAAGCATCACGAGGCTTTCCTCGCGTCCGCTCCAATGCGTGCTGACAGCGTCAAGCACCGCGTCACCGGTTGGCCTTTCAGCAACCGAGCTCGAAAGCATGTCGCGCCACCATGCAAGCCGCATCTGGCCGAGCATCGGTTCGGTCGTCTTGGAAACGATCTGAGCCAACCTGCGATCAAGCGCGAAACTGGCTTCCAATGCGGGACGCAGCGCAGCCGGTGTGTAAGCCAGCGCGAGACGTTGCTCATCCTTCAATGCTTCAAGGTGATCGCGCTCCATTAGGAAGCTCTAAACCGTTTGCTCCGTATGATTGTCAAGCAGGCATACTCTTAACGAGCGTGCGGGTTGAGAACAGAAACCTCTCATTAACCACGCCAATGAACGGACCGGCTACCTTGCCTGTTCTATAAGCGCGCACTGGACCAATTACTATTCGCAGGAACGACATCGATGAGCGCACTGAAGAAATTCGCACGACGTCTTCGCCGCAATACCAGCGGGAACACCGCCCTTTTGGTGGGCCTCGGTATGCCAGCGTTGATCGGCGGCGCGGGCTTTGCGGTCGACACCGCTCAGTGGTATCTGTGGAAGCGTGAATTGCAATACGCTGCTGACCAGGCTGCTCTTGCAGGGGCATGGGCGCGTGGCAATGGTGACACGGGAACGGTCTATCAGACGCGCGCCGGGCAGGAATTTGCGGTCAACCTGCAAGTCACGAACGGCAATTCCCCCACGCACACTTCTGCACTTGCTGACTATCTGGGGGGCACGGACAACAGCGTTGTCGTGACTGCTTCAGTCACCGGCAGTCTGCCATTCAGCAATTTCGTGATGGGCCGGGCTGCAACGGTCAGCGTCCGCTCTCAGGCGATCTGGGAATCGGAAGCCGCCTACAACCCCTGTATTCTCGCAGTTAAGCCAAGCGGTAGCCGCGGTGTATGGTTCAACGGTGGCCCGAACGTGAACGCCCCTTGCGGCATCGGCGCAGTTTCTGACAGCAATGGCTCGGTTGCGATCAGCGGTAACTCGGGAACCTACGATGTCGGCTTCGTTGTTACAGCAGGCACAGTGACCGATACCCACGGCGGTTTTGCCAGCGCCGAAGTGGTCGAAAATTCTGAAGGCGTGTTCGATCCGTTTGAGGATTTGACCCCGCCCGATAACCCGACACCGCGAACCCTTAGCTGTGCCGGGAGTTCAAACCCCTGGACCGCGGACGAGACCCAAACCGAAGTGGTCACCTTCAACTATTATCAGGGTCGTAACGCGCGGCAGGCAGAATCCGGCGGGACTGTGACCTACACTGGAGGAGCGGGTACTCCTGCTTCAACGGATACTCAGACCTTTACTGGTCAAAGCTATTCGACAGAGCCGGTCCCTGGTGTCCAGACGGTAGTCGGCAGTCTCACCGCAATCGACGGTCGTGGCCCCGACACGATTTGGGAGCAACCCGTTACAACCACCACGTTCACATATTCGAACATCGTCTACTCCGTTCCGACCGGAACACAGCTCCCCGGCACTTACACAGACTTCCAGCTGAGCTGCGACACAGTCCTGGCAGGTGGTATCTACGTCATCGATGGAGGAAGTTTGATCGTCAATGCGTCCTACTCGCTCACGGGTAATGGCGTGATGTTCGTTCTCAAGAACGGGGCTGACTTCAGAATCAACGGTGGCGCCGCAGTAAACCTGTCTGCGATGACCCAGCTCGAATTGATCGCTGCAGGAGTCGATGCCGACGATGCCGAAAAGCTCGAAAACATGCTGGTATTCGAGCATCGCGACTCAAATTCGAACAATCGAAACCTGATCAATGGTAACGCATCAACCCAGCTCAGCGGTGTGATCTACACACCCAACAGCCCGGTTGATCTTCTGGGTACCATGGCAGGAACCAGCGGGACTGGCCGCTGCCTGATGATCGCCGCGAACGAGATCCAGATTGGCGGTACAGCCGATTTGACCACGTTCTGCGATCCCTCAACGCCCAATCCAGTCTACTCCGTCAACGGTGGTACTCGCGTGAGGTTGGTCGCATGATCCAGAAACTTGCCAATCTCTGCATGCAGTCATCCAAGCGATTGAACTGCGACGATCGTGGTGCTGTCGTGATCGAAACGGCTTTTGTCGTTCCGATCCTCGCTGTGCTCGCGCTTGGCGGGTTCGAGGCTTCCATGATCATTTCGCGCAATGCCGAGCTACAGGTGGCCGCCGCCGAAGCCGCTGCTATCACGCTTGCCAGGGCACCGGACGAAGCGGCTGAGCGTGACACGCTCGAAGATGTGATTGAAGCTTCAACCGGTCTCACCGATGCGCAGGTGACCTTGCGTCAGCTTTATCGCTGCGACGCCGAAACCACCATGCGTACCACCGAGACAGACTGTGCCTCGACCGCAGTCATTTCCGAATATGTCGAAATCCGCATGCGGGATACATACAACCCCGTTTGGTCCGACTTCGGCTTCGGCAATCCGATAAATTACGACATCCGCCGCAGGGTTCAGATCTCATGATGACACAATTCTTTGCCAGGCTTAAGCGCGACGACGAGGCCGCTGCAATCATCGAATTCGCCATTCTTGCGCCGGCGTTCCTGGCGCTGTTGCTGGGCGTATTTCAGATCGCCATCAACATGCAGGCGATGAACGCGATGCGCGGCGCTGCCTCGGATACAGCGCGCTACGCAGTGGTCCAATACCAAATCGGCAATGAAGTAACGAACGACCAAATCCGGATTGAGGCGGAACGCATCGGCGAAAGCCTGCCTTATGCTCTCGACCGGAATTTTTCGGCCTCGGTCACTAATGCGTTCACTCAGCGAGTCGATGGCGCGTTCGAGCGGACCCTGACCGTACGATATACGCCGCCAGCGGTGTTCCCGTTCTTCGACTGGACGTCGCAGCGGCTGAACTTCCAGCGACCGATCTTCATGATCGACGAATAGAGGAAACTTTGGTTCGTCACGAAAAAGGGCCGCTGTGGAATTTCCGCAGCGGCCCTTTTCTGTGGTGCGAAAGTTTATCTAGTCTGCATAGCAAACCTTTTTCACCGCTGCGACGATCCGCGGTGTGTCAATCAGCGCGAGCTTTTCGAGGTTGGCAGCATAGGGCAGCGGCACGTCTTCATTGCACACGCGCAGTACCGGTGCATCCAGGTGATCGAAGCCCTCTTCCATGCAGATCGCGATCACTTCTGACGCAATCGAACATGTCGGCCAGCCCTCCTCTGCGATCACCAGGCGATTGGTCTTGGCGAGACTGTCGAGGATGGCTTGCTTGTCGAGCGGACGCAGCGTGCGCAAATCGATGACTTCCGCATCGATTCCCTCGCTTGACAGCTGCTCTGCCGCTTCAAGCGCGAAGCCAACGCCGATGGAATAGCTCACGATTGTGACGTCCGAGCCTTCGCGCATGATCCGCGCCTTGCCGATGGGCAGGACATAGTCGTCCAAATCCGGTACGTCGAAGCTGCGACCATAGACCAATTCGTTCTCAAGGAAGACGACCGGGTCCTCGCTGCGGATTGCAGCCTTCATAAGGCCTTTTGCATCCGCGCTGTCATAGGGAGCGATCACGATCAGACCCGGAACAGACGCATACCACGGGCCGTAGTTCTGGCTGTGCTGTGCGCCGACACGGCTTGCGGCGCCGTTAGGCCCCCGAAATACAATTGGGCAGCGCATCTGGCCGCCTGACATGTAATTCGTCTTGGCCGCCGAGTTGATGATGTGGTCGATCGCCTGCATCGCGAAGTTGAAGGTCATGAACTCGACGATGGGGCGCAGGCCACCCATCGCAGCGCCAGTCCCGATACCGGCAAAGCCATATTCGGTAATAGGCGTGTCGATGACGCGCTTGGGCCCGAACTCATCAAGCAAGCCTTGCGTGACCTTGTACGCACCCTGATATTCAGCCACTTCTTCGCCCATCACGAACACACGCTCGTCACGGCGCATCTCTTCCGCCATGCCGTCGCGTAGCGCTTCGCGAACGGAGACCTGCGTAAAGCTGGTACCTTCAGGGATTGCAGGATCGGACTTTGGTTCAGCCTTGGGTCTTTCCGGAGTGATCTCGGTTGCAGCGGCGGGAGCTTCCGTTTCGGCCGGTTCCGGTTCGGCGACTTGCGCCTTGTCACCGCTTGGCGCGGATATATCGCCTGCATCCTCGCCCTCTTCAGCGAGCATCGCGATCACCGTGCCAACAGGGACGTTCTCGGTGCCCTCTGCGACCATGATCTTAGCGAGCACGCCTTCGTCGACCGCTTCAAATTCCATCGTCGCCTTGTCGGTTTCGATCTCGGCAATGATGTCGCCAGCTGTGATTTCATCGCCTTCCGCTTTAAGCCACTTGGCAAGCGTGCCTTCTTCCATGGTCGGTGAAAGCGCGGGCATCTTGAGTTCGATTGCCATCAGTACTTCTCCACCAATACGTCGGTGTAGAGCTCTGAAGGCTTCGGCTCTGGCGAAGTCTCAGCAAAGTCTGCCGCTTCTGCGACCGTCGCGCGGATCGCCTTGTCGATGGCCTTCAAGTCGTCCTCGGTCTTGCCTTTCTCCAGCAGGATTTTCTTGAGGCCTTCAATCGGATCGCGTGTGTCGCGCATCCCCTGCACTTCATCGCGGCTGCGATACTTTGCCGGGTCAGACATGGAATGTCCGCGATAGCGATAGGTGTTGCATTCCATGAGCACTGGCCCGCGCCCTGCACGGACATGCTCGAATGCAATCTCCGCCGCACCGCGCACTTCCAGCACGTCCATGCCGTTCACGTCCATGCCCGGAATGCGAAAGGCCGTGCCGCGGCGATAGAATTCGGTTTCGGCGGAGGAACGGCTGACCGCTGTTCCCATCGCGTACTGGTTGTTCTCGACCACGAAGACGATCGGCAGGTTCCATAAGGCCGCCATGTTGAATGTCTCGTAGACCTGGCCCTGGTTGGCGGCGCCGTCACCGAAATAGGCCAGGCACAGTCCGCCGTCCTCATTGTACTTGTGCGCAAGCGCCAGCCCGCCGCCCAGCGCGACCTGCGCGCCGACGATGCCATGCCCGCCATAGAATTTGTGCTCGGTGCTGAACATGTGCATCGAGCCGCCCTTGCCCTTGGAAATGCCGGCCTGCCGCCCGGTCAGCTCTGCCATGATGACATTGGGATCAATGCCGTAGGCGAGCATGTGGCCATGATCGCGATAGCCCGTGATCACGCTGTCCCGGTCATTATCGAGCGCGCTCTGCAGACCAATCGCGACAGCCTCCTGACCGATGTAGAGGTGACAGAAACCGCCGATCAGGCCGAGGCCATAGAGCTGGCCTGCCTTTTCCTCGAACCGGCGGATAAGCAGCATTTGCTCATAGAAATGCAGCATCTCGTCTTCGCTGGCATCATAGCGCTTGTTCTTCTCATGCGCCTCCTGCAGCGAATGCAAGGCGAATTCAGTGTCTTCCTCGGTCGCCTTGAGTGTATTGCTTTCGCGGCTTTTCGCTTGCTTGGCCAAGCTCTGTTCCTCGTTGTTTTCTGCCCCTGGGGATGCTCAGGCCTATAGGCGCAAGGATAAGCGCGACGCAACGTAAAGCGCGCGTCCTGCATACGAAATCTTGCTGAATAATTGCCTTGTCAATGGATCGTCAGGCGGTGGAAATCGGCGCAGCAGGTCGCGCTTAGTCTTCGCTCTCGTCCAGCGTGATCACGACTTCATCAGGGTGGACCATATTCATTTCACGCCTCAACAGCTCACCCACAAGGTCCGGATCCGCAGCTGACGGATCGAGCAATTCAACGCGGTTCTTTAATTCGTCCCGCTTTTCCTGCAGCGCAGCGATATGGGCCTTGTGGCTTTCCAGCTTGGCGGAATTCTCGCTCCAGGCGAGTAAACCCGAGGGGCCGGCAATTGCGAATCCAGTCAGCGCGAGCAATCCCAGCAAGGCAAGTCCTTGTCGCAGCTGTTCTTTCGGTTGTTTGCGCATGTTATCCCCCTCGCGGATGCTCACAGAATCACAGTTAACGCGCCGATTCAAGAGATTTGTCGCGCAACCCCCGGAGAACTGGCCAGAATTGCGATGAACGGTTATCTGGGGTGCCAGCAGTTTAGCTCGGCTTGAGCAATGCGGATCGGATTGAAGGGAAATTTTCGACATGATGGCGACGATCGACAATCAGCTGAACGGTATGTGGTACGGCTTTACTGAGGCAATCCCCAGCCTGATGATCGCATTTCTGATCATCCTGATTACGGGTCTGATCGCAGGTTTTGCTGTCAAGATTGTCGATCGGTTGAGCGGCAAGACTGAGCTGCGCCCCTCGCTGCGCGCTCTGCTCGAAACGCTGGTCAAGCTGGGCGTGTGGCTGCTCGGCGTGTTCATTGCGGCGATCGTGGTGTTCCCTGACTTGACTCCGGGAAGCCTGATCGCCGGATTGGGTGTAGGCGCCCTCGCCATTGGCTTTGCCTTCCAGGACATCTTCGAGAATTTTCTGGCAGGCGTGCTGATCATGCTGCGGGAGAAGATGCGGATCGGCGATGTGATCGTATGCGAAGGGATCGAAGGCGCAGTCGAGCATATTACCTTGCGCGAAACGCATCTGCGCCGGGCATCCGGCGAGTTGACCGTCGTTCCCAACGCCTTCCTGTTCAAGAACCCAGTGGAGATCATCACCGATGCTTCTCAGCGCCGCCACGATCTGGTGATTGGTGTCTCCTACGATACCGACCTGGACAAGGCCGCCGAGGTCATCCGCAAGGCGGTTAAGAGCGTGGATGCGGTCGACACGGGCAAAGACATCGATGTCTTTGCAACCGAGTTCAATTCCAGCTCTGTCGATTTTCTTGTCCGCTGGTGGGCTGGATCCAGCGCGGGTGCTGCTGCCACCTCCAAGGATCAGATCATGCGCGCGATCAAGCGGGCCCTGGATGATGCCGGCATCGAGATACCGTTTCCTTACATCACGCATACCTTCAAGGAAGCAGTGCCGCTGGACAAGTAGATATTGGAAGTGGTGACCCCGGCGCGATTCGAACGCGCGGCCCTCAGATTAGGAATCTGATGCTCTATCCTGCTGAGCTACGGGGTCCCGAGGCCCCAATAGCACCACGGGAGATTCTCGCAATAACGCTCCACAGGCCCGAACGGGCAAGCGCTCAATTGAGCTCGTCGGGCGGAGTAAAGGGGGCGAGCAGCGGCGCGACCGGCACGCCTTCTTCCAGCAGTTCCTGCGCCTCTTTGAGCGTCGCCCTGCCGTGGATCGCTTCCAGGTCCTTCTCGCCATAGTGCATGGCGCGCGCTTCATCGGCGAGGTTCTCGCCGACATACCGGCTTTCCTTCAATGCCTTTGCCTGCGCTTCTGCCAGCGCCTGCATTGCCTTTTGCACTTCCGGCGGGATTTGCCCGCCTGCCATCGGGCTCGGCTCGCTCGCTGGATTTTCGCGGGCATCGCGGCGCTGATTGCCCTTTGCCGGAACTGCGGGCGCCATCGGCGCTTTGCTGACGTCTGCCGACCCACAATGGGGGCACGCGACCATGCCGCGGGTCTGCTGATCCTCATAGTCGGAGGAAGAGCCGAACCAGCCTTCAAAACGGTGCCCAGCGGCGCAAGAGAGGTTGAATACGATCATGTGGGAGAATATCCTAGAGGTGACACCTTAATTGGGGATGTCGCGCTTGTTCGCAAGGCTTGGGACTTGTGATCGCACTTCGGCTATGCGGTTCAGGTCGATATCGCAGAAGCCCAGCGCCGGGTCCTCACCGCCCATATCCAGCAGCACTTCCCCCCACGGGTCAACCACCAGCGAGTGGCCATAGGTCTCGCGGCCATCCTCATGCTTGCCGACTTGCGCGGCAGCAATCACGAAGGCGCTGGCTTCGATTGCTCGGGCGCGCAGCAGGACATGCCAATGGGCTTTGCCGGTGGGAACGGTGAAGGCCGCAGGTATCGCAATGGCATCGCATTTGCGTTTGCCAAGCGCTTCGTACAACGCCGGAAACCGCATGTCGTAGCATGTGGTGAGACCAAGCCTTCCGACCGGGGTGTCCTCAATTGTGACCACCTCTCTGCCCGGCTCGTAAGCGCTGCTTTCGCGCCAGGCCTCGCCGGTGGATAGCTCCACATCAAACATGTGGATCTTGTCGTAATGCGCGGGATCCTGGCCTGAGGGGGCAAAAACCCATTGCCGGTTGGCATACCGTCCACTTTCAAGCTGCACTGGCACTCCAACGGTCATCCAGATCTGGTTTGCTCGGGCCGTTTGGGCCAAGCGGGCTGGAAATGGAGACGAAGATTGAGGAAGTATCCGAGGTGCAGCACGCTCCCGGTTGCGATCCAGCAGCAACGCCATTTCAGGCGTGAACAACATCTCTGCCCCGCCCTGCGCGGCGTCGGCCGCCGCCTGTTTCAGGACGGTAAAATTGACTTCAGGATCGATCCCTGAAGTCATTTGCAAGACAGCAATGCGCGTCATTCAGCCTGCCAGAAGCGCGTCGAGCTTGCCTTCGCGCTCTAGCGCCGCAAGGTCATCAGAACCGCCCACATGCGTCTCGCCAATGAAAATTTGCGGGACAGTGCGCGCATTGGGCGCACGATCGAGCATTTCCGCCTTCTTCGGCCCACCGAGAGTTATATCATACTCCTCGTACTGTGCCCCCTTTTTATCGAGCAAGTCCTTTGCGCGAACGCAGAACGGGCAACCGAATTTGGTGTAGATATCGATTTTTGGCTTGGCCATGAATATCCTCTTCGAAGTGCGATCTATCTAGCAACGCCTGAGGTCTTGAAAAGGGGGCAAGAGCGGCCCACATTTTGGGTTAGCCACTGCCTGCCAATTGCGGGGGCAGCGGCCAAACCGGTGCGACGCTGAATGGTCAGGCGCATCACATGTCAAATTGCTCAAGCAAGAGGATTTGTAAAATGGCACGTTTTGATTTCACTCCCTATCGCCGCAACACTGTCGGCTTCGACCACCTGTTCGACATTCTTGAGAACCAGGTGCGCAACAATAACGGTGACAATTACCCTCCTTTCAATATCGAGCGTCGCGGCGAAGACAATTACCGCATTACGCTGGCAGTCGCTGGCTTCCGCCCCGCTGATCTCGATATAACTGCCCAGCAGAACCTGCTGACGATCCAGGGCAAGAAGCGCGATGATGACGGTGTCGTTGGCGACATGCTGCATGTCGGCATCGCCAATCGCGGGTTTGAACGCCGCTTCGAACTCGCCGACTATGTCCGGGTCGAGAACGCGGATCTTGCGGACGGGTTGCTGACCATTGATCTGGTGCGCGAAGTTCCCGAAGCCATGAAGCCCAAGAAGATTGCAGTGAACGGCCAAGCGTCGCTCAAAGCGGTCCCAAATTCAAGCCCAAGTTCGAGCGAAGAGAGCTCCGCTGACGCGGCCTGATAAGCGGCTTGAGCCGGGGCTCGATCAGGTTCGAATTGCGTGAATAAGGGACACAGACTGGGTCCAGTAGTTGGGGGCGGTCGTTAACAGGCCGCCCCCGCGACTAATGTCGCCTTGGTCAGCCTTGCCCGTCCGGGTCGCAGAAGACGGACAAGTCCGAGCCAAGCTCTTTTTCGGCAGCCGAAAGCCACCCAAAACCTTCAATTGTCCAAGGCGCCCCCTTGGTTGCATCATGATCGCGCAATCAACCCGGATGCGATTAGTGTGCAAGACGAGCCCTAGGCAAGCTCATTATCCTTGGCTTGTATGAATGCGCCATAGCGGAAAATCGCCCGGCACCGGCAATCATCGTACCGCTTCAAGTCGAGGGAGGCTCATGCTGCACGCATGAGGCTGTGATCACACCAGGCGCGACTGCTCCAGTGCCGCTTCGATGAAGCCAGCGAACAAGGGATGCGGGTCAAACGGCTTTGACTTCAGTTCCGGATGAAACTGCACGCCGACAAACCACGGATGATCGGGGCGTTCGACAATTTCCGGAAGCAAACCATCCGGCGACATGCCGGAAAACACCAGCCCCTGCTTTTCCAGTGGTGCAATATAGGCGCTGTTGACTTCATAGCGATGGCGATGGCGCTCCGAAATCAATGTAGCGCCGCCGTAAAGGCGCGACACATGACTGTTGCCAGCGAGTTTGGCATCGTAAGCCCCCAGCCTCATCGTTCCGCCGAGGTCGCCTCCCTCTTCGCGCTTTTGCAAGCCTTCCTCGCTCATCCATTCTTCAATGATGCCGACAACCGGTTCGCTTGTCTGACCGAATTCAGTCGAAGATGCCTGGTCAAAACCAGCGCTGCGTGCGCCTTCGATGCATGCCATCTGCATCCCCAGACAAATGCCAAGGAACGGGACCTTGCGCTCGCGGGCAAAGCGGACGCTGGCGATCTTGCCTTCGCTGCCGCGTTCGCCGAATCCACCAGGGACCAGAATGCCGTGGAGCGGCTCAAGCGCGGTTGCGACGTCACCATCATCCTGCTCGAAAATCTCGGCGTCTATCCAGCGGATATTGACCTTGACCCGGTTTGCCATGCCGCCATGGACCAAGGCTTCGTTCAAGGATTTGTAGGCGTCCTGCAGACCGACATATTTGCCGACAACGCCGATCGTTACTTCGCCTTCGGGGTTCTCATAGCGGTCGAGCACATCGTTCCAGCGCGAAAGATCGGGTTCTGGCGCATCCTTGATCCCAAAGCCGCGCAATACCTCGGTGTCGAGACCTTCCTTGTGATACTGGATCGGGACGGCATAAATCGATGATGCGTCGAGCGCCGGAATGACCGCTTCCTTGCGCACATTGCAGAAATTCGCAATTTTCTGACGCTCGCCTTCGGGCAGCGGATGTTCGCAGCGACACAGCAATACATCGGGCTTTATGCCGAGCGAAGCCAGTTCGCGCACGGAATGCTGAGTCGGCTTGGTCTTCAGCTCTCCCGCTGCCGCGATGTACGGCACGAGCGTAACGTGCACGCTGAGGGTTCGGTCCGGCTCCAGCTCGTTGCGGAGCTGGCGAATCGCTTCCATGAAGGGAAGGCTCTCAATGTCGCCGACCGTTCCGCCAATCTCGCACAGGATGAAGTCATGATCGCCTTGATCAGCGAGAGCAAACTCCTTGATCGCATCAGTGACGTGCGGGATTACCTGCACTGTCGCGCCAAGATAGTCGCCCCGGCGCTCTTTCGCGATGATGTCACGATAGACGCGGCCTGAAGTGATGTTGTCGCTCTGACGAGCAGAGACGCCGGTAAAACGCTCGTAATGTCCAAGGTCGAGGTCCGTCTCAGCGCCGTCGTCTGTGACATAGACCTCGCCATGCTGATACGGGCTCATCGTGCCCGGATCGACGTTGAGATAGGGGTCGAACTTGCGAATGCGGACCTTGTAGCCGCGCGCTTGCAGCAGCGCGCCGAGGCTTGCCGCCATGAGACCTTTTCCGAGCGAGGAGACCACGCCGCCGGTGATGAAAATATACCGCGCCATGGGAGTCGGGCCTTAAGGGTCTAAGTGGATTCGTGGCAAGCGAAATGCACCGCTAAAATGCGGCCATCCACAAGCTTGATCGGTTTTGCCTGAACTTATTCGGTTGCGCCCGCCAGAGGGTCTTCGCCAACTGGCGGCTGTTGCGCCGGTGCAGCAAGCGGGTCTGCGCCGGGTGAAGCAAGCGGATCTGCCGGCACAGCGGGGGTCACATTGCGATCAAGCGTCGAGGTAATCTCGTCAGAGCCGGTCGTTTCTACCGCTACCGCAGCCAGCGCGATCGACAGGACCACGAAAGTCACCGCCAGCCACTTGGTTGAACGCGTGAGGAAGTCGGCCGCCCCGCGTGCGCCCATGACACCGCCAGGGCTGCCGCCAATACCCAGACCGCCGCCTTCCGAACGCTGCATCAGGATAACACCAACCAGAGCTGCGGCCACGAGTGCCTGGACAACGGTCAGAAACAGGAAAAGCGACATGATTTACAGCCTGATCAAGAGCAAGGAAGGAATGGAAAACGCGATGTAGGGACAGCAGAACCCCGGGACAAGCCTCTAGCGCCGAAGCGAGTGCCTCAATCCGCAGCTTCCGCTGCTGCGAGGGCGATGCCCATGAAGCTGTCTGCCGAGAGGCTCGCTCCGCCAACCAGAGCGCCATCGACATCCGGCAGCGCCATCAGCTCGCGTGCATTGTCCGGCTTTACTGAGCCTCCGTAAAGGATCCGGATCGCAGCGCCTGCCTCTTCGCCAAACAGTTCCACGAGCAAACCGCGAATTTTCGCGTGCATGGCAGCGACATCATCCGGCGTTGCAGTGTTGCCGGTTCCGATCGCCCAGATCGGCTCGTAGGCAACCGTAAGACGCTCGGCCGGATTTTCTATTTCGGGAAGCGACGCGCGCAGTTGCTGGAGCACGAAGGATTCGGCCTTGCCCTTGTCCCGCGTCTCTGCCGATTCGCCACAACAGATGATGAGGTTGAGACCCGCCTCCAAGGCTGCCTCCGCCTTCTCGCGCACGACAGAATTGCTTTCAGCATGATTCTCGCGCCGCTCGCTATGCCCCAGGATCACGAATTTCGCGCCTGCATCGGCGACCATTGCAGCGGAGATGTCCCCGGTGTGCGCGCCTTCTGTCGCCGTATGGCAATCCTGAGCGCCGACAGCGATCTGTTCCACTTCACGGTGAACGGCGTGAATCAGTGTGAAAGGCGGCGCGACCGCCACCTCAACTCTCATGTTCCGCTGGGCCGCGCGATCAATTGCACGCGCCTCAGACAGCATCGCACGCGTCCCGTGCATCTTCCAATTGCCAACAATATAGGGCCGCTCGGCCATAAGAGTCGTCCTGATCTGTGTTGATTCCTTGAGAGAATCGGAAAAACGTGGCGCCGCCTATATGGCGGCTTGGGCCCGCTCCGCTAGCCATGTTTCACAATCCAGTCAAAACCCCCGCCAACCTGTTGCGGCCAAGTCGCAGGGCGGATAAAGCGCTTTGCGACGGAGAAGACCGCGCTGCTTTACGGCTGCGACAGAATCCCCATCATCATTGCCGCACTCCTGCCGGTCACAACCACGTTCGGATCTACGCCAGACATGCTCACATTCTTTCGCAATTTCTTTAAGACCAAAATCGGCCTCGGCATTACCCTCGCCTTCCTGGTCCTGATCGGCTTTGCTTTCGCCAGCAGCGACGTCGCCGGAACCGCAACCTTCGGGGGAGTGGCAGGAGGAGACCGGGTTGCAGTGGTTGGTGATGAGCGGATCGGCACTGCGGAGCTGTCAGAAGCGGCTGGCCGCGCGGTCGACCAGATCCGTCAGCGCGACCCGACGGTCACCATGCAGGCCTTTATCGCCCAGGATGGGCTCGATGAAGTTGTCGACCAACTCATCGACCGCGCTGCGATTGCAAAATATGCAAAGATGATGGGGCTCAGGGCGGGCGACAATCTCGTCAATAGCGAGATCATGAGCATTCCCGCTTTCCGCGGTGCTGATGGCAATTTCAGCCAGGATGCTTACGAAGGCGTGCTTGCACAGCAGCGCCTGACCGATGCGGAAGTTCGTGAGGATCTGGCAACCGGGTTGCTGGCACAGCAGCTGCTGACCCCGATTGAGCGCGGCACCATCATGCCTGAAGCTCTTATCCGTCGCTACGCATCGCTGCTGCGGGAGCGCCGGACGGGGTCACTCGTTCTTGTCCCGAGCGCGGTATTTGCGCCGGAAGGGGATCCGACCGACGCGCAATTGAAGGCCTTCTACGATAAGAATCGTGAGCGTTACATCCGGCCTGAGCGGCGCGTGCTGCGCTATGCCACATTTGGTGCTGATAGCGTCGACGACCGTATTGAGCCGACGCCAGCGGAGATTTCTGCCCGCTATGAACGCGATGCCGCGGTCTACGGCGCGAAGGAAACCCGCAGTATCGCCCAGTTCATTGTCCCGACCGAGCAGGCAGCCATCGCTATCCGCGATCGGGTAAACGCGGGCACATCCTTTGAAGCTGCCGCGCGCGAAGCCGGCTTCGCGATTGCGCGAAGCGAGGCTGTCAGCCGCAGCGATCTCGCCTCGTCAACCAGCGCTGCGGTGGCGCAGGCGGTGTTCAGTGCACCGCGCGGGCAGGTTGCAAACCCTGCGCGCGCTCCGCTGGGGTGGTATGTCGTGCGGGTTACAGACATCCAGACGACGGCGGCACGAAGCCTGGCGCAGGCGACGCCCGACATTCGCGAGCAACTGCGCACAGAGAAGCGGGCGGCCGCGATCTCAGACCTGTCTGCCGAAATAGATGATCGGCTTGGCCAGGGCGAATCGCTATCGCAGGTCGCACAAGGTCTCGGGTTGGAGCTGCGCAGCTCACCGCCGCTCACTGCGGACGGACAAGTGTATGGCGCAGAGAGTCAACAGCCCCTTTCTCCCGTACTGCGTCCGGCCATCGACACAGCGTTCCAGATGGAGGAGGAGCAGCCGCAACTGGCAGAAGTGGTCAGAGGCCAGGCCTATCTGATCTTTGAAGTGACGGATATCACACCATCGGCGGCAGCCCCGCTCAGCGAAATCAAGGAACAGGTGACGATAAGCTGGCGCCTTTCCGAAGGCATGGCGAAGGCGCGGGAAGCGGCTGATCGGATCCTCGAACGTTTGCGAACAGGCAAGGCGGATACGCTGCAAGCCGCGATTTCCGCAGAAGCCGAACGCCTGCCCGCAGCCGAACAGGTCAATCTGGGCCGGGAGCAGATCATGGCCCAACAAGGCCGTGTCCCGCCTGCGCTGGCCTTGATGTTCTCAATGGCTGAAGGGACGTCCAAGAAGCTTGAGGCTGGTAATGACCTTGGCTGGTTTGTCGTCGATCTCAAGGATATCTCGACTGATCCGATTGCCGATGATGATCCAATACTCGCAGCAACTCGGGCGCAGTTGCAAGGCGCCATGAGTGACGAACACACCCGGCAACTCGTGCGCGCCATCCGGGACGAATTGGGCGTTGAGCGGAATGACACAGCCATCGAGGCTGTGCGCAGACAGCTCAGCGGCGAAAGCTGACGGAGTAGACAGGCTGAGCGATCCGAGCCCCGCCAACGCACCCCACAATGCGTCGAAGGCCGCTGACCTGTTGTCACGCGGTAAACCGGCGCTTGTCTGGCGCAAGGTGATCGCTGACACGGAAACGCCGATCAGCGTTGCGACGAAGCTGATAGTGTCCGAACGCGGCGATTTCCTCCTCGAATCGGTCGAAGGCGGAGAGACGCGCGGGCGCTACAGCCTGCTCGGACTTGATCCCGATCTCGTCTTTCGGGCGTCCGACAGGGCTGCAAGCATCAACCGGGCATGGCACCATGACCGTTTGGCGTTTGAAGACTGCGCGCAGGACAGCCTGACCGAATTGCGCCGCCTGGCGATTTCCTGTCAGATTGACGTGCCGGAAGAACTGCCCCCCGCCCTCGCCTGCCTGGTCGGTTATTTCGGCTATGAAACCGTGGGATTGGTCGAAGACCTTCCACGTGCCCCCGACAGCCCGCTTGGCCTGCCCGACATGTTGTTTGTCCGCCCTACCTTGATCTTCGTGTTTGACCGGCTGACGGACGAACTGTTCTGCATCGCGCCGATCTGGCACGCGCAAGATCCGGCATCAGCGATCGCGCGAGCAGGAGAACGCATCGATGAAGCTTTGAGCATGCTGGGGCATGGCTGTCCGGCTGAACCTCAAGCGACCAACCTCCCAGCGATGGATCTCGAACCGGTCATGCGCGGTGACGATTACAAGGCGCTGGTTGCGAAGGCCAAGGACTATATTACTGCAGGCGATATCTTCCAGGTGGTGCTGGCGCAACGCTTTACCTGTCCATTTCCCTTGCCTTCCTTCTCGCTTTACCGCGCATTGCGGCGCGTAAATCCCTCCCCGTTTCTCTACTTCCTCGATTTTCCTGGTTTTGCAGTGGTTGGCTCAAGCCCTGAGATCCTCGTGCGTGTGCGCGATGGCGAGGTCACAATCAGGCCGATTGCCGGAACGCGTCCGAGAGGGGCTACTGGCGCTGAAGATCGTGCCAACGAGAAGAGTTTGCTCGCCGATCCGAAAGAACTCGCAGAGCACCTCATGCTGCTCGATCTGGGGCGCAACGATGTGGGCCGGGTCGCCGCGCGTGACAGCGTGGCAGTCACCGACAGCTTCACGATCGAGCGATACAGCCACGTGATGCATATAGTAAGCAATGTCGTGGGCGAACTCGATCCCTCGAAGGATGCGCTGGATGCGCTGTTCGCAGGCTTTCCCGCTGGCACTGTATCAGGCGCGCCCAAGATACGCGCATGCGAGATCATCGCCGAGCTGGAGCCAGAGGCGCGCGGCGCTTACGCAGGCGGCGTTGGCTATTTCGCTCCGGATGGCTCAGTCGACAGCTGCATCGTACTGCGCACGGCAGTTGTGAAGGACGGGGTCATGCATGTTCAGGCCGGTGCCGGGATCGTTGCTGACAGCGACCCCGACTATGAACTGGCGGAATGCAAGGCCAAGGCTGGCGCATTGATCGCCGCGGCAAGGGAAGCGGCTCGCATTGCGGGCGAACCAGGGTTCGGCCAATGAGGCGTTTGCTCAGCCTTTCTGCCCTAGGGCTTCTTGCCGCGCTTGCAGGGTGCGAGCCTGCGCCTGAAGGCAAGCCCATCACCCGCATGGAGATCGGCAAAGGCGATGACGATACTGCAGCAGCTCCGGCGGCGCAGGCCACGCAGAATCAGGCTGTAATGGCTGAAGGCTCGGCGTGCTCCACCACCGAGTTTGAAGGCGTTGTCCTGACCCATTGCATTGCCGATCCGGCCAATCACCGGATCCGGACGGCGCTGGCTGACGGGGACGGCAAGGTCTTTGGTTCTCTCGACAGCTTTTCGCAGAGTGTTGACCAGGCAAGTGTTGCGTTTGCCATGAATGGCGGCGAATTTGAGCGTGGCGGCCGCCCAATCGGTTATTATGTCGAAGCTGGCGAGCGGATCGTGGAGCTCGACCGGGAAGACGGCTCCGGCAATTTCTACTTGAAGCCTAACGGGGTATTCTATGGCTCTGGTGGAGCATGGGAAATCAGGACCGCAGACAGATTCTACAGCACAATCGGAGCGCGCCCCGATTTCGGGATGCAATCGGGTCCGATGCTTGTGATCGATGGCGAACTGCATCCCGGCATTCAGAAAAACGGACCTTCGCGCGCCCTTCGCAACGGGGTTGGCATCAGCGCCGATGGCAAGGCGCACTTTGTTATCAGCGATACGCCGATCAGTTTTGGCCAGCTCGCACGGTTCTTCAGGGACGAACTGAAAACGCCGAACGCGCTTTATCTCGACAGCAATCTGTCTTCATTGTGGGATCCCGGGACAGCGCGGCTCGATGTCAACGGTGCGCTCGGCCCGCTCATCATCGTCGAGCGAGACAACGGGGCGAGCGAATGAGCACATCTCCCGATATCCTTGTCATCGACAATTACGACAGCTTCACCTTCAATCTGGTGCATTACCTGATGGAGCTGGGCGCGAATATTGAAGTCGTGCGCAATGATGCGATTTCCGCTGCTGGCGCGCTCGCGACAGGGGCGGCGGGTATTCTGATTTCTCCGGGTCCCTGCACGCCCAACGAAGCAGGGGTAAGCCTCGATATCGTTGCGGCCTGCGCTGCGGCCAGGCGCCCTCTGCTTGGAGTGTGTCTCGGACACCAGTCGATAGGCCAGCATTTCGGAGGACGCGTCTCCCGAGGAGGTCTCATGCATGGCAAGACTTCTTCCGTCTCGCATGACAGTTCGGGCGTCTTCGCCGGTCTTCCCTCGCCCTTCACCGCTACACGTTATCACAGCCTGATAGTCGAAAACCTGCCTGACGCGCTTATTGCCAACGCGCACTCCGATGATGGTTTCGTTATGGGTGTTCGCCATAGGGAGCTGCCGATTCACGGTGTGCAATTCCATCCCGAAAGCATTGCGACCGAGCACGGACATGATCTCCTCGCCAATTTCATGGAGATTTGCCAGTTAAAGCCGGAGAGGCGATCATGAGCGTTCTTCCCGACCCCCATGTGCACCGGCTCAATGTCGAGCAGGCGGAGCATACTTTCGGTATGATCCTCGATGGTGACCCCAGCGAGAATGACATCGAACGCTTCCTCGTTGCGCTCGCCGACCGGGGCGAGACCGCGGGCGAAATCGCCGGTGCAGCGAAAGCCATGCGCGCCCGTGTCATTGCAGTCGAAGCGCCGGATGGAGCGATCGACGTCTGCGGAACCGGAGGAGACGGCCAGCACACGCTCAATGTCTCGACCGGTGTAAGCCTGGTGGTCGCGGCCTGTGGGGTTTCTGTCGCGAAACATGGTAACCGAGCGGCGAGTTCCAAAGCGGGTGCTGCGGACACGCTTGAAGTCCTTGGCCTTGATATGGACAAGGCGGCGGAGACAGCAGAGAGGACCCTCGCTCAGATCGGCATCGGGTTTCTGTTCGCGCAAAAGCATCACCCCGCGCTGGGGCCAATAATGCCGATCCGGCGCAGGATTGGCCGTCGCACGATCTTCAACCTGATGGGGCCGCTGTGTAATCCCGCAGGGGTCAAGTCGCAGCTGGTCGGGATTGCAAGCCCTCAATTCGTGCCGATTTACGCTGGCGCCATGGCGCAGCTCGACACGGTTCATGCGATGATCGTGTCAGGCGACGAAGGGCTCGACGAACTCAGTCTGGCAGGCGGTAATGATGTCGCAGAGGTGCGCGGCGATGCTGTGACCATGAGACGCCTCGATGCGGCCGATGCGGGCCTGCAAAATGCTCCAATAGAGGCGATTCGCGGTGGTGATGCGGAATACAACGCGGCTGCCCTGAAGCGGCTGCTTGACGGAGAGAAAAGTGCATACCGCGATGCTGTGCTGCTCAATGCCGCAGCGGCGCTGCGCGTTGCGGGCCGAACAGGGGGCTGGGAAGAACGCATAGAGGAAGCTGCCGAAGCGATCGATTCCGGTAAAGCGCGCGATCTGCTTGGCAAATGGATCGCGCTCGCTCAATAGGTTCTCGCGATGAACAAGCTCGAAGAAATCTGCGCGAAAAAGCGCCTGGAAGTCGCTGAGCGAAAGGCGAAATTCTCACGCTCCGATCTGGAGGCCCTTGCCCTTGAGCAGACCGGTCCGCGCGGGTTCGAAGCCGCGTTGCGCGCGCAAGCAGCATCCGGTTTTGCCTTGATCGCAGAGATCAAGAAAGCGTCCCCTTCCAAGGGGCTTATTCGCGCGGATTTTCACCCGGCACAGCACGCTCGGGCATATCAGGACGGCGGTGCAGCCTGCTTGTCTGTCCTGACCGATGCGCCCTATTTCCAGGGTCACGAGGATTTCCTGATTCAGGCGCGAGCCGCTTGCGACTTGCCTGCGCTGCGCAAGGATTTCATGGTTGATCCCTGGCAGGTCACAGAAGCCCGCAGCATTGGTGCCGACGCTATACTGATCATCGTGGCGGCACTCAGCGATGCGCAAATGGCGGAAATCGAAACGGCCGCAATGGAGTACGCGATGGACGTGCTCGTGGAAGTCCATGACGAAGCAGAAATGGAACGCGCGCACGCACTGCGCTCCCGCCTGATTGGTGTAAACAACCGCGACCTGAAGCGGTTTGTCACTGATCTGGCTGTGACAGAACGTCTTGCTCCGCGTGCACCCGAGGGCGCACTGCTGGTCGGAGAAAGCGGAATTGCCAATCATGCAGATTGCCTGCGCCTGGCGAAAAGCGGAGTTCGCACGTTCCTCGTAGGGGAGAGTCTCATGCGCCAGCCCGACGTTGCGGCGGCGACGCGCGCGCTGTTGAACGGCTAAGCGGGGGCTTGATCACAGGACCTATCCTACGGCTCCAGTTTCTGGCATCACCTCAGCCATGTCGTCCCCCCGCCTCCTTTCCCAGTCATCCCCTACATCCTTGCAAAAACGCACCGGATTTTCCGTTTCTGGACTGTGTAACATGTGTATCCAACACTGCAGGCTCGAGGGGATCGCATGAGCAGGAAACTCACCCATATCGATGAGGCCGGCGACGCGCGCATGGTCGATGTCGGAAACAAGGCAGAGACCCAGCGCAAGGCGATAGCCGGCGGCGTTATCCGGATGAACGCCGAAGCTCTTGCGGCAATAGAAGCGGGCAATGCACCCAAGGGAGACGTACTCGGCACGGCCCGGATCTCAGGCATAATGGCGGCCAAGCGCACACATGAGTTGATCCCCTTGTGCCACCCCCTCGGCCTCGACGCGATTGATGTGGACTTCGCGTTTGAAGCCGGCGGGGTGCGGGTGCGCGCATCGGCTTCGCTCACCGGCAAGACCGGAGTGGAAATGGAGGCAATGGTCGCAGCCAGCACTGCTTTGCTCACGATCTATGACATGGCCAAGGCGCTCGACAAGGGCATGGTGATTGGAGAAATCCGCTTGCTGGAAAAGACCGGCGGGAAGTCCGGTCACTGGAGCGCGAGCAGTATCTGATGGACGGAATGCTTGAGCTGGAGGATGCGCAGAGCAGGCTGCTGGATTTGGCACCGCTGATGCCAGTCGAAAGCCTGGCTGTCGAAGAGACATTCGGGCGTTATCTCGCCAGCAATCTTCATGCTGCCCGAACCCAGCCTCCAGCGGATCTGTCTGCGATGGACGGCTATGCCATTGCCGGCACCAGAAGTTGGCGAATCATGGGAGAGAGTCGCGCAGGCGCTCCCTACGATGACTATCTGTGCTGGGGCCAATGCGTGCGTATTTCGACAGGCGCTCAAGTACCGAGGGGTGCGGACAGCATCCTCATCCAGGAAGATGCGGAATTGCTGCTCCCCGATCTGGTTGATGCACCCCAACGACCGAATCGCGGCCAGCACATTCGCCGGGCGGGTATGGATTTCAAGCAAGGCGACGAGCTGCTTGCTGCAGGGACTTGCATCGGAGCACCGCAGATTGCGCTCGCCATCAGCGCAGGCCATGCTCAGATTGAAGTGCGCCGGGCTCCGAAAGTTGCGGTGATGGATAGCGGGGACGAGCTGGCGCCCGATCCTTCCCAATGTGGTCAGGATCAGATTCCCGCCTCCAATGGTGCCATGCTGGCGAGCATGCTCCGCGTCCAGGGCTGCGAAGTGATACGAATTGGCCCGGTTGCGGACGATGAGGATGCGCTTGCTGAGGCTTTGGCGCTTGCCGACGATGCCGACATCCTCGTTACCTCAGGCGGAGCGTCTGTGGGTGATCATGACCTGATCAAGCCTGCGCTGGAGAATTGGGGTGCGCAACTTGCCTTCTGGAAAGTCGCGATCAAGCCGGGCAAACCGCTGATTGTCGCTACGCGCGGATCACAAGTCATTCTGGGATTGCCCGGCAACCCGGTGTCGAGCTTTGTCACCGCGTATCTGTTTCTGCTACCCTTGGTGCGCAAGGCAATGGGTGCTGCCAGCCCCCTGCCCCGCCCAATAGTACTCCCTGCAGCAGAGATTATTCCCGCAGGGGGGACAAGGCGCGAGTTCCTGCGCGCGGTCATTGACTATGAAGGGGTACGACCGCTGACGCTGCAGGATTCGTCTGCTCTGGCGAATCTGGCTCGGGCTCAATGCCTGATCGAACGCGTTGCAGAGGCGGACCCTGTTCCGGCAGGTTCACCTTTAACCATCTATCCCCTCGGAAATGGCGGTATCGCTTGACTTGACTTCAGTCGTTTCCTAATTGTTCCACATTCGTTCACCTTATTGGTGCATGATGGGAACGAACCCTGGGCTGCCGCCATCGGGTTCGACTCTGGGTTTAGACGACGAGGGAGATTTCGTCATGCTGACTGCAAAGCAGCACGAGTTGATTCAGTTCATTCAGAAACGTCTGGAAGAGACTGGCATTTCACCGAGTTTCGAGGAAATGAAGGAAGCGCTGGACTTGAAAAGCAAGTCGGGAGTGCACCGGTTGATTTCTGCGCTGGAGGAACGGGGTTTCATCCGGCGTCTTCCCAATCGTGCCCGCGCACTGGAAGTGATCAAGCAGCCAGAGGCGTCGACACCTGCTGGTCGTCAGGCTCCGGCGAATGATGTTATCAGCCAAGTGGCGCGCAAGCCTGCGGCACCTGAGCCTGCCAATGATGTGATCGAAATCCCCTTGCACGGACGCATTGCTGCGGGCGCTCCTATCGAAGCGCTGGAGGGGCAGAGTTCTTTGCCGGTTCCTGCTGCACTACTCGGCGCGGGCGAGCATTATGCGCTTGAAGTTTCAGGGGATTCGATGATCGAGGCCGGGATCTTTGACGGTGATTTTGCACTTGTCCGGCGCGTTAACACGGCGCGCGATGGTGATATCGTCGTGGCGCTTGTGCGGAACGAGGAAGCGACTCTGAAGTACCTGCGGCGTGAAAACGGGCGCATCCGGCTCGATCCGGCCAATGGTGCTTACGACCCTCAGATTTATGACGAGCATGAAGTGGAAGTTCAGGGCAAGCTGGCAGGCCTGCTCCGCCGCTACCACTGATACTACCACTGATACTGGCACTGATACTGGCACTAATCCTGTCGCTGATGCTGGCAAAGAGGCGGCTCATTCGCCGCCTTTCCACCAACCGTGTTTGCCCTGGCGGGATGCGACGGAATCGATGGTCAGGCCCTCGTCGTGAAAGACGATTGCCAGGCCTCCTGTTTGGCGCAGCGTGCGCGCATCGGCCTTGAGCCATTCTGGTTGGCAACTGCGCGGGAGAAAACGGTCGGCGACAACGATATCCGCCTCGGCACACGCCGCAGCGAGCGCGCGTTCCTCTATCCTCTCGCGGCTGCGGGACATGAGCAAGGTCCATTTCCTTCCCTCTCGGTAAAGGGTCAAGACACAGAAATCGCGGCTGCATCGGGCCTCAGGCCATTGCTCCAGAGGAATAGGCTCACCTGCTACGCTCGCAAGTTCAAGCAAATTGTCGCGGGCATAGTCAGAGCGGCTGTCGCGCAGGCTCAGCAAGCGCCCGTCCTCAGTCGTAATGCCGACGTGGCGGCCATCATTGGCAATGAGAACGTTAGGAACAGGCGTCGCAAGCAGGATAACCGTGCCGACCGCAATAGGCAGGAAGCCGGCCAGTCGCCTTCTGCCTTGCCACAAGGCGAGCCAAATGCTGCCTGCAAGAAACAGCGCATAATTGAGTGCGCTCATCTGCGGCATCAGCTTGACCGCACCTGGTTGCTCGGCGGTGAAGTGCGCGATGCCAATGAGAAGATCGAGTGAAACACCCACAAGCCACCACACCGGTGCGCCTAGTCCGATCACATCAAAAGCCAGCGCAATCGCAATGAGCGGCATGGAAATAAAGGTTACAAGCGGGATTGCGATCACATTGGCCAAAGCGCCGTAAACGCCGGCTCTGTGAAAATGAAACAGGACTATCGGCATGAGCGCCAATTCAATCACGAATCCGGTCATCAACAGCATGACCGCCCTTCGACCATTTTTTGAAAGCCAACTCTCTTCCCGCGGTGCCAGGAACCGCTTCACTAACCCGGTATTGTGGAGCGCCACAATCGCGATAACAGCGGCGAAACTCATCTGGAAGCTTGGCCCGATGATGGATTCCGGCCACACCAGCAGGACCGCGAACGCTGCCGCTGCAACCATGCGGAGCGACAAGGCTTCGCGCCCCATGGCCAGAGCGCCGAGAACGAGCAATGCGGCAACGCAGCTTCGGACCGTAGGCACCTCTGAACCAGTCAAGAGAGTGTAGCCAATGCCCGCCATTGCGCCCACACCTGCCGCCACAACCGGCAAGCGCACCCTCAGGGCGAGCGCTGGCCACAAGGCAAGAAGCTTGAGCGCGAGGATGTATCCCGCTGCGATTACTGCGCTCACATGCAAGCCGCTGATCGACAGCAAATGGGTCAAACCTGCATCGCGCATGGCTTCCTCATCCGCCTCGCTGATTCCGCCCCGGTCGCCGCTTGCGAAGGCTGCAGCGATAGTCCCCGCCGAGCCTCCAAGCTCTTTGCGGACATGACTTGAGATAGCCCGCTGAGCCGCGGCCAGCCTTGTCGCGGAGTTCGCTGCTTCAACCATTTCAATTTCGCCCAGCAGACTTCCCGTTGCAGACAACCCTTTGAACCACGCGGCACGGGCGAAGTCATAGGAGCCTGGCAGCATCGGAGAAGCCGGGGGCATCAGCCGTACCCGCATCCGCAAGGTAGCACCTTCGCTCATAGCCGGGCTGATGCGCTCTATGGGCACATTGATGCGGACCTTGCGTGCCGTTCCGCTTTCGGCATCACGGATCGCCAGCGTAAGGCGCACCCTGTCTTGTGCCGGCTGATCTTCGCGTTGCAGCACATATCCATCGATGCGTTCGACCGACGGTCGCTCGATCGCGACAGCACCTACCGCCTCGGACCGCAACCAGATTGCCATGATGCCAAGCGCGAATGCCAGGCCCAGGCCGAGACACGCTTGCCCCAAGTGTATCCAGCGACCCCCGGTGAGGCGCAGCGCCAGTCCGGTTAGCGCGAGCAAAAGGGCTGCGCCAACTGCAGAACTCCACTGCCAGGCGGAATCGAGCACGAACCATGAGGTTATCCCAAGTCCGAAAGCAATCACGAGCCACGGCGCCCGGTCGAACCCTGCGCCGCTCAGGAATTCTTCGGCGGCATCAGCAAGACTGGACAAGTTCGCTGGCTTGCGCCATTTGCGCTGCACCGCAGCATGGTCCGAATAGGCCGCTGCATCACTCGCAGGATAAACGACGTGCGCAGGTGGTGTCTCCATTTGCACACTGGATAGGAAAGACAAACACATGGCAAGCCAAGTCGGCGCGAAGAGCACGGGCGTTGTGACCCGATTTGCACCCTCGCCCACCGGCTTTCTGCATATCGGCGGAGCGCGTACAGCGTTGTTCAACTGGCTCTTCGCACGGCACCATGGCGGGAAGGCATTGCTTCGTATCGAAGATACAGATCGCAAGCGTTCAACCCAGGAAGCGATTGATGCGATCCTTGATGGTCTTGACTGGCTCGGTCTTGACTACGACGAAGCGCCTGTTTTTCAATCGAAACGCGCTGAAAGGCATGCGGAAGTAGCGAACAAGTTGCTCGAAGCTGGTCATGCTTATCGCTGCTTTGCGACCCCTGAAGAGCTTGAGGAAATGCGCGCCGAGCAGCGCGCTAACAAACAGCCTATGCGTTATGACGGACGCTGGCGCGATCGGGACCCCGCAGACGCACCCGAAGGTGCCCCGTTTGCTGTTCGAATTAAAACTCCGCAATCGGGCGAAACAGTGATTGAGGACGCCGTGCAGGGCACAGTCCGCGTCGCCAATGAAGAGATTGATGATTACATCATTCTTCGCGCTGACGGGACGCCAACCTATATGCTGGCGGTGGTGGTCGATGACCGCGACATGGGCGTTACCCATGTCATTCGCGGAGACGATCACCTGAACAACGCCTTCCGCCAATTGCCAATTTATCACGCGATGCAGCAGATTGAAGGCGATTGGGTCCAGCCAATCTATGCCCACATACCGCTGATCCATGGCGCAGATGGCGCAAAACTATCCAAACGTCACGGCGCGCTTGGAGTGGAAGCATATCGCGATGATTTCGGTATCCTGCCCGAGGCCTTGTTCAACTACTTGTTGCGGCTTGGCTGGGGTCATGGTGATCGCGAGGAAATCACGCGCGAGGAAGCAATCGAGCTGTTTGATCTTGGCGGCGTTGGCAAGAGCCCCTCGCGTTTCGACATCAAGAAGCTTGAAAACCTAAACGGTCATTACATTCGCGAGGCGGACGATGCGAGGCTGGCGGAGCTTGTTGGCGAGCGAATAGCCGGCGAGGTCGATACGACACTGCTCGCCAGTGCGATGCCTGTGCTCAAACCGCGCGCGAAAAACCTGAATGAACTCGCCGAAGGGGCGGCGTTCCTGTTTGCCAAGCGCCCCCTCGAAATCACTGAAAAGGCAGCGCTTCTGCTAGATCGAGAGGCACGCGGTAATTTGGCCATTTTGGCACAACGGCTGAGGCAAGAAAATCACTGGACAATCGAGGCGCTCGAAGCCAGTACCAAGGCACTCGCCGAGGAGCTTGATCTGGGCCTCGGCAAGCTCGCGCAGCCCTTGCGTGCGGCCCTTACCGGAACGACCACATCGCCCGGTATTTTCGATGTTCTAGTCCTTCTGGGACGGAAAGAGTCTCTCGCACGTATCGACGCGCAAGCGGGCGCGGTGGACTAAGGCGAGAGACCAAGAAGAGGAGAATTAAGTTGTCGGACAAGCACGCGAAGCTTGAACTCGGAGGTAAGTCCTACGAATTTCCGGTGCTGGAAGGCAGCACTGGGCCGGATGTGATCGATATCCGCAAGCTGTATGGCCAGACCGGCGCCTTCACCTTCGATCCTGGGTACAAATCAACCGCCAGCTGTGAAAGCGCGCTGACGTTCATCGATGGCGATGAAGGCATCTTGCTCCACCGCGGATATCCCATCGGTCAACTGGCCGAGCATTCCTCGTTCATGGAAGTGTCCTACCTTCTGCTCAACGGCGAATTGCCGAGCCAGGAAGAACTGGACGATTTCACCTACACGATCACGCGGCATACGATGCTGCATGAACAACTCTCCGTCCTGTATCGCGGGTTCCGCCGTGACGCCCACCCGATGGCTGTCATGTGCGGCGTAGTGGGCGCGCTGTCAGCCTTCTACCACGACAGCACCGATATCTCTGATCCAGAGCACCGCAAGATCAGCTCACACCGCCTGATTGCGAAGATGCCGACAATCGCTGCCATGGCCTACAAATATGCCATTGGTCAGCCGTTCATGTATCCTGACAACAACTTGAGCTACACCGGTAACTTCCTGCGCATGACCTTCGGGGTTCCGGCAGAAGAATATGAGGTCATTCCTGAAGTTGAGCGGGCGATGGACCGGATTTTCATCCTCCATGCTGATCATGAGCAGAACGCTTCGACCTCCACCGTGCGTCTCGCTGGCTCGTCCGGGGCCAATCCGTTTGCATGTATCGCGGCAGGCATTGCGTGCCTTTGGGGACCTGCTCACGGCGGTGCCAATGAAGCGGCGCTCAACATGCTGCAGGAGATCGGAACTCCCGACAAGATCCCGCACTATATCGAGCGCGCAAAGGACAAGAACGATCCCTTCCGCCTGATGGGCTTCGGCCACCGGGTCTACAAGAACTACGATCCCCGCGCGACCGTGATGCAGAAGACCGTGCGTGAGGTCTTTGAAGCACTCAACGTCAAGGATCCTGTGTTCGAGACCGCGCTGCGCCTCGAGGAAATGGCCCTCAACGATGATTATTTCATCGAGAAGAAGCTGTTCCCGAATGTGGACTTTTATTCAGGTATCATTCTGAGCGCGATCGGCTTCCCAACGACCATGTTCACCGCATTGTTTGCCCTCGCCCGTACGGTTGGCTGGGTCGCACAATGGAACGAAATGATTTCCGATCCAGGACAGGTCATCGGTCGCCCGCGTCAGCTTTACACTGGCCCAACGCAGCGCGATTACGTGCCCGTCAGCGAGCGCTAAGTGATGATGAGGCGTGCCTTGCGTCTGCTGCTGCAGGCGCTTGGTCTCGCCTTGTGCCTGTCTGGCGGGCTTTGGACTCTCCAGGGCTCCGGCGTAATTTCCTGGCCGCCCAACTCCTTCATGCTGGGCCAAACAGAGTGGGCCCTGCGCGGGTTGATTGCGTTTGCAATGGGCGGAATTTTGATTTGGCTCGGCTTTCGGATCAAACCAGATGCGCCCAATTGAGATATGCCTAATCAGCGACTGTAAGTGCCAGAGTAAACCTGGCGCCTTGCCCTTCCTCGCTTTCAACCAGAAGTTCTCCGCCCATGGCATGCGCGAGCTTGCGTGAGATATAGAGGCCCAGGCCTGAACCGCCTTCATCCTCCCTGCCCAGCCTTTCGAACTTGTTAAAGATGCGATCCTGTTTGTCGGAATCGAGCCCAGGGCCTTCGTCGGCCACGCTGAGGCAGACCCGCCCCTGCGTATCGCGGGTCAGTTCGAGGACGATCGAACTTCCTTCCGGCGAATAGGAAATAGCATTGCCCAGCAGGTTGATGATGATCTGAAGGATGCGGCGGAATTCACCATACGCAACAGCCTTCGCATTCTGGTCAGGCACGGTGACAGTTATGGATTTTTCCTGCGCTCTTTGGCTCAGCATCGAAGCTGCGCGGCGGGCCACTTCGCCAAGCTGCACATGATCCCGGTCAACCCGGAAGTCGTCCGCCTCTACCGCCTCCAGATCGGCCAGATCATCGAGCAGGCTGAGCAGATGCTGACCGGCAGCGGCAATATCGCCTGCATATTCGCTGTATTCCTGTCGGACAGGACCCGCCAGTTTACCACGGATTGTCTCGGCATTGCCAATGATCCGGGTGATCGGCTCACGCAGGGCAGGCGTGAGCGCTTCCCCGATCAGGCTCGGACGCCAGGCCCCGTCCAACGTGTCGTCTTCGATGACGGGGTGACGGGGTTGCTGCGCGACCAGAAGCAATTCGAAGCCGGAAGGATTTGCGCTGCCGCCGCCAAGCGGCAGCAAGCGCGCATTCCATGTTCTATGAGAGCCTGGAACGCTGCATTGCACGCTGTCTAGCAAGCGCCAATGGAGTGGTTGACGATGCGCAACCCCTTCCAGCGCCACGTATTGTGTCCAGGCTTGGCCAGGGTGTGCACGGATGGCAGCGGCCAAACCGCAGACATCCTCTGATCCGGCCGAGAAGGCTTGAACACGCTGCTGCGTGTCCAGTCTCGCCGTGAACTCTGCGGTGGCGCGGTCTATCGAATCTGAGAGCTGCGCCTGCACGCCCTCGTCGACATCATACGCCTCGCGGATCCAGTTTTCGATCAAGACCTCATATGCTGCATCCGAAAGCTCTTCATCGGTTCGCGGGTTGATTCGGACAAAACCAGAGACCCGCTGGTCTCCGTCGTAGGCACAGAACTCGCGTGCCAGACCAAGTTTCATCGCGGCAGCCTGCCGCACAAGGTCGAGCAGCTCGGGGACTGCTATGAGGCCGGGGATCTGCCCGCCGCAGCGCCGTTGCAGGTCCGCCAGCGGCCCATCTGCAGACAGCAGATGACCCTTGCCGTCAGTCAGACCGCGCGCGGCCATCAAGGCATCACGAGATGCCATCAGGCCTGCCGAGCACTCTGAGATGCGCCTCGTGCTGACCCGAGCATGCTGAGCGCCTGACGCTCACTCAGCTCTTCGAAGCCTTCAGGCAGCGTCATTTCTGGATGGATCAAGGCAATCTGCCGGGCGACTTCCTGTGGTTTGACCCCAGCCCCGCGCAATGTCAGCGCAAGCCGTGCAATCTGCCCCTCGTGGCAAGCGAGCACTGCCAGTTCACGCGGCTGTCTGGTCGCGCTCGAAATGGCGCTTGCAAAAAGCGAAATGCCCGCGTGGTCAATCGAAAGGGCCGCGTGCACCGCGCCCTTCATGCTCGACACCAGGCGCCCCAGAAGGCCCAGGCGGCTGCTGGCCTCCTTGTGCCTGTCACGCATGGCCGCTTCGGCCCTCGACAGAACATCGGGAGCGACATCGCTGCTGAACCTGCGCCAGATCGAAAGTACCTGATGAAACAGCTCACTTGGCAATTCGGCCAATGGCAGATTCATGCGCCGTTGCGCCTGCATGAAACGCGCCTGGGCCGCCATTGCTGCCATCGCGATTTCGGCTGTTTCCTCTTGTTCAGATGCTATCAATTCCTGCAGCAGCGGTGATAGAACCGGATCGATCGAGGCGGTCTCTTCGAGTGTATTCGCAAAATGCGCTTCAACAGAAAGAGCGTAAACGTGGCTCAGGACAATCGTCGATCCCACAAGCCGCTGGCTCAGCGCATCGACCTGAGCTGGTTCCGCGCGGACCGAACGGTGAGCGTTGTCTGAGCCCTCTAGCTGGGCTTGCAGCATCTGCTCTGCAATATTTCCAAGCATTCCGCGCATGTGAGCGACGATCGAATCGCTCACCAACGATTGGCCGGTGCCCGCGAGCAGGTGCGTCAAAACAGGCGCCACACCCGCAAGCGCAACGTCGCCGCGAGCCAGTTCCTGGCGCAGTATAGCTTCAACATGACTCGGTGAGGTCACAGGGGCGGCATCATTTCTCATTACACGTGGCATAGCGCGCCATGGTTAAACCCGCGTTAGCCGCGCAGAAGCTTCTGAAACCAATGCAAAAGATAGTAAGATCAGAAGCAAGGCAGGAAGTACCTGCGGCAGAATGCCCAGCCCTGCAAGAACAGCAAGGATTAACGCAAAAACCGTCCTATCACGCCAAAAGGGACGCAGATTGGGCGGCGAAAGCGAAGCCAGCAAACGCCACAAGCCCACCAGCATGGCCGGTTCAAGCAAGGCCTTGAGCAGCGGTGCGGGCAATTCCGAGGCGACCAGGCTTACAATGATTGCCGTATCGACCAGCGCGCTGAGAACCATGGATATCCGTCGGTTTGGCAATCTTCCCAGCAACTTGGCCCGCAGCAACCGCAAGGCTTGCGAGACCGAAATGGAGAAACTGGAAGCGGCCAGCACCGCAAGGGCGGCTGTCAGCCACCCATTCAAGGACGCGCCAACTGCGATGGTCATCAGCACCAGACCTGCTGCAAGAGCGACCGCCGGTCCGTTCCTGAGTTGATCCGGCGCGAGGCCCCGGGCAACCCGACCCGCGATCTTTTCTGCTGGGCCAGCCCAGCTCAAATGGCTGGCGCTGTTGTCAAGCAGGGTTCGTTCGCGGTCCGAGAGATCCTCCGCTCCACGTGCGAGCAACAATTCTCCTGAGCCCAGATGCAGTTCATCGAGCTCCACAATCCGGGTTCCACCCTGCAAAGCAAGGCGGAGCAGAAGCGACATTGTATCGGCATCAGCCGGCATTTGCGAAAGTTGTTCAGCGACACTGCCGCGCACAACCAGCAGTCCCGCCCAAGCACGTTCGGGATCAATCCGCTCAAAGCCTTTTTCGACCCCTGGGTAGTCGGGGATCGCCGCCACCCCGCGGCGCTCCGCAAAATGCTGCCGGGCAAGCTGGGGATCAAGCAGCAGGCCATCGGCGATCACGACGATATCCTGATCTGCTGTAATCTTGCCAAGCAGGTGACGCGGTCCGCCCAGAAATTCCACATCCAGGCCGGCTTTCGCCGCTTCTCGTTCGACGCAGCGACGCGCATCATCATCGCCATCGCCAAGGCAGAGCAGTCTCTTACAGCCAAGCGCCTTGGCAAGGTCGATCTGCCAGGCAATCAAGGGGCGACCACCCAGCGGCAAGAAGGCCCGCGAGCTTCCATCAGCGATGCTGGCAAGGGTTGATAGTAAGGCGATGCGCACGAGTGCCGGCTCCCTGGCGTTAGAGCCGGATTTTACCCGGAACCTCAGCAACATGCCAAGTGGCATACGCCCACCAAGGCGCGGTTACCCACGAATGCTGATTAAATTCCGTTACTCGGTGGTTGCCGGAGCGAAATCATCGAGCAGCGCTTCGATACGCCGCACTACACCTGGTTCGCCTGGAACAGCGGCAAGCGCCTCTTCTGCCAGTTCCTCAAGCTCATTGGCATGAAAACTCGCTGCAAGTCCTTGCAATCGTTGAGCTGCAACGCGCCAATTGCCATCGCAGCGGGCGCGACGAAGCAAATCAAGCTGACGCCGGGCACTGCCTGCAAAGGCAGCCCGCAACTCAGCCATCAGCGCGGGATCTGCTCCCGCCGCCGCCGCCAAAGTGGCGTCCAGTGCTCCGCGTTCAAAGGCCATGAAACGTGTCATATCGGGCTTAGGGTTAAAACAGGGTTTAATGATCTTAGTTTTGCGGTAATTTGATCCCATGACACAGGGCAACAGCATCATCAAAACTGTCAGCGATCGCACTGATGCTGACAGCAGCACCCACCACGCCTCAAAAAGGCCCGACAGCGCAGAAGATGCGTTGATCCTGCAGACGGAATGGGTTCAGCCCGATCCGTTGGGTGTCCTCGAACTGGGCCCCGATCACGAGCTTTACGAAGCCGAATCAACCCTCTCACCGGCGGAAGTCGGGTGGGAACAACCGGTCTCCTCAAAGCCCAAAGGGTCGATCCTGAACTGGCTTGTGCCCGCCACTGGGGTGACAGCGATCCTTGCATGGACAGCATTTTTCGTCTTCTCGCATTGGCAGACAATGATGGCCGGTGCACCGCTCGCGCAGTGGACGGCATGGACAAGCGAATGGGCCATCCCTGTCTTGCTTGTGGCAGTTGCTCTTTTGCTGGCCATGCGCAACAGCCATGCCGAAGCGAGGCGTTTCGGAGAGACGGCGGCGCTGTTGTCTCGCGAATCCCGTGATCTCGAAGAGCGCCTGACGGTCGTGAACCGTGAACTGAGCCTTGCGCGCGAGTTCCTGGGCTCGCAATCGCGCGAACTCGATTCCCTTGGCCGCATCGCTGCGGACCGGATTTCCACTCATGCAGGAGCGCTCGAAGGGCTTATACAGGAAAATGGGACCAAGCTCGAAGCAATCGAACGCGTCAGCGACACTGCTTTGTCAAATATGGCCAAACTCCGCGATGACCTCCCTGTCATTGCGCACTCTGCCAAGGACGTGTCCAACCAGGTTGGCAATGCTGGTCGGACAGCTCAGGAACAGCTTGGCAAGCTGGTTAGCGGCTTCGAGCGCCTTAATGAATTTGGCAGCGCCAGCGAGCGCCAGGTCACAAGCTTTGATGAAAAAGTCAGGGCGAGCCTCGACAATTTCGATGCGCAACTTTCGCGTTTGAACGATGCCGCCAATGCACGCTTCACAGCACTCAGTGCGCGTAGCGATGCTTTCCGCGCGGACCTCCTTAAGAGCGAAACAGAAGCTTTAGAGGCGATGCGAGAGCGGGCGGAAAACTTGCGGTCCGATATTGGCTCGATACGCGAGACACTGGCTAGTGAGGAATCGAAGTCGCTAGGGAATTTGCGCCAACACATTGCCATGCTCCGAACCGATGCCGAGACCATGTCGAACGCCTTGCGTGAGAAAGAAGCCGAAACGCTCGCAGGACTTGGGGCGGCCAAGGATCGTTTCTTCGAAGAGATGAAGGAAATCATTTCGCAGATCGACGCGCTGGACCAGAAGGCGGTTGCGTCCGCCAGCGAGCGGGTCAAGGCGCTTCATGCCGAAGCGAAAGAATATGATGAGCGCCTGCGCGCGCGCGATGAGCAAATCACGCAGGAGATTGCGCAGCGGCAGGATGCGCTCAAGGCTCGCGAGGCGGCAGCCTTGGATGAGCTTGCAGAGCGTCTTGGGCAGCTCGATGCAACGCTGAGCGATCGTGCGGAAACTCAAGAGAAGCGCGCTCGCCGGCTGACCCATCAAAGCGAGCTGATCGCCAGCCAGGTAGAGGAGCTCAAACAGCTGTTCGAGGTAATTTCTGGTACTGCCTCTTCTGCCGAACAAACCCTCAATGCATCGCTGGAAGGGCTGCAATCACGGGCGCTCGACGGAGAAATGCATCTTTCTCGCACCGGCAAGGCGGTCAGCGACCTGACCGACGCGAGCATGCGCTTGATGGAACTGATCGAGTCGTCTTCGGTTCGGGCAAACGAAGTCTTCCCCAAGGCGGCTTCGCAAGCTTCTGCAGCGCTCCAACCGGTCGAAGATCGCGCCATTATGTTGTCTGCGACAATGGAGGAGACAACCGCTCGGGCTGAAAGGCTCGCGGAATATATTCGCTCTACGCAGACGGAAATTGTGGGTGCGGATGAAGCGCTGCAGAATTTGCGCGGTACCATCAGTGAGCATTCACAATCCATGTTGGGTCAGGTGAATACGCTGCGTGACACCTTGCGGTCGCTCGATACGGAGGGCGAAAAGCTCACGGAACGCACGACCCGCGAACTGAGCGGTGCGATTGCCAGATTGCAGAACTCGCTCCAGGCTGCGTTTGCAGCGATGGAAGACGGCGTTCAGAACCGGTTCGACAGCGCTACAAGCGCTCTCAGCGCGGACGCAGCAACTGCGATTGAAACCGCTCTTTCCGAGCGTCTCGACGAGGTTCTGGCGCGTATCGAAGCCCGCGCGAAAACCGCGACCGGAGCCAGCAAAGAGGCCGCTGAACAACTTCGCGCGCAGTTGGACGAGGTCAGCACACTCACAGGAAATCTGGAAATGCGCGTTGCGAGTGCGCGTAAGCAAGCATCGGAACAGACCGGTGCAGACTTTACCCGCCGCGTCTCGTTCCTGACGGAAAGCCTCAATTCGCATGCGATCGACATTGCTGGAGCGCTCTCCAGCGAAGTCACCGACACCGCCTGGGCTTCATACCTCAAGGGAGATCGCGGAATCTTCACGCGGCGTGCGGTGAAGTTGCTGGATAGCGGACAGGCGCGCGAGGTCGCCGGACTTTACCAGAACGACGAAGAATTCCGGGCGCATGTTAATCGCTATGTCCACGATTTCGAGCAGATGCTCTCAACGCTGCTTGCTACCCCCGATGGCAATGCGATGAGCGTGACCATGCTGGGTTCCGACAACGGCAAGCTCTACGTTGCACTGGCTCAGGCAATAGAACGGCTGCGCAACTGACCAGCTTGGGGCCAGGCCCAAATCCTATTGCGGGGGTTCAGGCCAGAAATTGATATCGTCGATGGTGATCCACCCGTATTCGAAGTTCACGACATAGATCGCGGTAAAAAATGCCGCGATAACTGTCGTTCTGAGTGCAAGTTTACCAGGCATGAAGTTGACGGGGGCGCTGTCAGCTTGACCGGGTACTTTCGCAACCCCGGCTTCGTCTGCCGTCTTGACGCCAAATGGCAGCGAAACAAACGCCGTCATCACCCAGACAAGCAAGTAAATCGCGACGATCGAAGTCCATTCCATCAGTTCATATCCGCCAGGTTGATAACCCGCACCTGCGGGCGTTTACCCGACCAACGCTGAGCGGCTCGTCTGGTTGCAATGCGCGCCGCTTCCGACCGTTCGGCTTGATCCTTCGCAGAGGCACCACGCAGCTTCTGCAGGGCTTGCAAAATGTCACTGACTGCCTCTTCGTAGAAGGAATCGAGATCCTCATCCAGTGGCAGTCCGACCGCTTCGATTGCCTGCACACCGCGGCCATCGATTATTGTTACCACAAAACCTTCATAAGCCATTCGGCGGCGCATCGTGACGCCTTCTCCGTCAGCGGGCGTAATAATGTCACCATCAAGGACCAGGCGCCCTGCCCTCACCTCGGTAATCTTTCCGGGCTCGCCAGGGGCTAGACGAACGACGTCTCCGTTCTTCTGGAAGACTTGATGCGGAATGCCGCACAACCGGCCAAGCCTGGTCTGTTCCGCCATGTGCCGGATCTCTCCATGAACGGGCACGAGTATTTCTGGCTTCAACCATTCATAAAGCGCTTCTAGTTCTGGCCTTCCCGGATGGCCGGAGACATGAATGTCGCTCTGGCGGTCAGTCACCATGACAATTCCGCGATCCGCCAGCTGGTTCATCACCCGGCCAATAGCGAGTTCATTGCCCGGGATCTGACGGCTTGAAAACAGGACTACGTCGCCGCGCACAAGTTCAAGCGGATGGTTCTGTTCCGCAATCCGGGCGAGCGCAGCGCGCGGCTCCCCCTGTCCACCGGTTGCAAGGATCATCACTTCGCCGCGCGGCAATCCCATCGCGGTGTCGAAATCGATCGTATTCGGAAAGTCCTGCAAATAGCCATTGCTCTGGGCAACTTCGATGATGCGATCAAGCGAACGCCCCGCCACACAAAGCTGTCGGCCTGTTTCCCGTGCGACTTCACCCAGTGTTTGTAGCCTGGCGACGTTGGATGCGAATGTGGTCACCAGGACACGCCGGCCGGTGTGCTTTGCGACCTCCTTCATCAAGGCCTGATGGACCCCGCCTTCTGAACCGCTTGGTTGTGGATTGAAGACATTCGTGCTGTCGCAGACCAGCGCGAGCACGCCTTCGTCCCCGATCGCGCGCAATTCTTCCTCAGTGGTTGGCTCGCCAATGATTGGGTCTTCATCGAGCTTCCAGTCGCCGGTGTGAAAAACCCGGCCATAAGGCGTGTCGATGAGCAATGCGTTCCCTTCGGCGATGGAATGCGCGAGCGGAATATAGGTGATGTTGAAGGGGCCAAGATCGAACGAACCGTGATCCTCTTCAATCACATGCACTTCGATCATATCGAGCAGTCCAGCCTCCTCCAGCTTGCGTCCAACCAGATCGGCTGTGAATGGCGTGGCGTATAACGGAACGCCAAGCTCCTCTGCGAAATAGGGAACCGCGCCGATATGATCTTCATGAGCATGGGTTAGGACAATGCCAAGCAGGTCTTTTGCGCGGTCCTCGATGAATTCCAGATCGGCGAAAACCAGGTCGATGCCCGGATATTGCTCGCCTGAGAATGTCATGCCCAGATCGACCATGATCCACTTGCCATCAGAGCCGTAGAGATTGACGTTCATGCCTATCTCTCCGGACCCGCCAAGCGCCAAAAAGAGCAGTTCCTGTTCAGGCGTAAAATCTTTCCTCACCGCGAAGCGTGCTCCGCGAGAAGCGCAAGGCCTCGGATGGTCAAATCCGCATCGACATAATCAAAGATGTCCGTCTTTTGATCAAACAGGATCGCAAGCCCGCCGGTCGCGACTACCTTGGCCGGGCGACCGATCTCTGCCTTCATCCGTGCGATTAGCCCCTCCATCATTGCAACATGGGCCCAGAAAATGCCAATCAGCATCTGGTCTTCGGTGTTGCGACCAATGACGCTGGTGTCATCGGGTGCCCTGATCGCAATACGCGGCAATTTGGCAGTCTTGCCAACCAGCGCATCGAGCGAAAGGTTGATCCCGGGTGCAATGATCCCGCCCTTGTATGTTCCGTTGAAGTCGATCGCTTCAAACTTGGTGGCGGTGCCGAAATCGACGACGATCAAGTCTCCACCATACTTCTCGTGGGCTGCAAGGATATTGAGTGCCCGGTCGGCTCCCAAGGAGCTGGGCTGATCGACATCGATCTCGAACGGCCAGGCAGCCCTGCCTTGCCCGGCAATAATCGGCGTTATGCCAAAATACTTTTCTGACAGGACAGTGAGATTGTGGTTGGCGCGCGGCACCACAGAGGCGAAGATGATCCGAGTGATCTCTTCGCGCTTAACCCCTTCGATCTGCAGCAGCTGAAGCAGCCAGACGGCATATTCATCACCTGTCCGGCGCGGATCGGTCGCAATGCGCCAGCGCGCCTTGATCTCTCGTCCGTCAAACAGCGCGAACACAACATTCGTGTTTCCGACATCAGCAGCCAGCAGCATTGCTCAGTCCTTATCCGTCATGAATACATCGCCCGCGTGAATGGCACGAGTTTCACCATTGGCCAAGCGCAGCAAAAGCGATCCATGTGGATCGAGACCCGCGAACTGGCCTGCGAGAATTGCTCCATCGGGTTCATGGACGCAAAGGTTTGTTCCTAGGGGTGTGGCCACCGCTAACCAACGTCTGATCAATGGGTCCAAGCCGTAATGGCGCCAGCGTTCCAGTTCGGCATTCAATGACTGCGCCAGCTTACTGGCAAATTCGCCCGGACTGGGTACCGGACCTAGCGCCGACAACGCAATGGTTGCGCGGTCCGGCAGCTGCGGAGCGATAGCAAGGTTCATACCGATTCCTGCAACCACTACATCGCCGACCCGCTCTAGCAGGATGCCGGAGAGCTTCGCTTCTTGAAGTAGCAGGTCATTTGGCCACTTGAGCATCAGGGAGCAGTTATCGGGGCAGAAATGCGAGACGGCATCGTAAACCGCCACACCTGTAACCAGAGCCAGGCTTTGTGGCGGAGGGTCCTGCGGACCAGTTCTTACCACAGTTGAACCCATGAAATTTCCATGGCCATCGAACCAGGTTCTGCCCTGACGGCCTCTACCTGCGATTTGACGCTCGGCCACAAGCCAGTCGCCTTCACGAACGGGCTCGCCTGTTTCGATCCGAGCGATCAGATCAGCATTGGTAGAACCAGTCTCAGCGACGAATTGGATCAAAGCGTCAGGAACAGCGCTTCTGCCGCCTTGTTCGCAAGGTCGCCCAGCGATGGTGTGAGCAGGTATCCAAGAGGTGAAATGATGGCACTGGTGATGAGCAACAACGTCCAATGGCTCTTGTCACTGTTGCCGGTCACGACGCCTGCAGGATCATCGAACATGATGATCTTGCACACTTTCAAATAATAGAAGGCGCCAATCACGCTGGCGGCGATACCCAGCGCGGCGAGCACCACAAGATCAGCTTGGACCGCTGCCTGAAACACCACGAACTTGCCCCAGAACCCGAACAAGGGCGGAATGCCTGCGAGGCTCAGCATGAGGAAGAACAGGCACCATGACAGCAGCGGCTGCTCCTTGACCATGCCCGCCATTCCCGAAATGCTTTCCACGTCATTGCCGTCTTCATCTTTGAGCATCAGGACCGCAACGAAGCTGCCGAGCGACATCGCGACATAGATGAAAAGGTAGACCAGCATCGCGCTGGCTCCCGCCGCTGTGGCGGCTGCAAGGCCAATCAGGATAAAGCCAACATTGTTGATCGAACTGTAGGCGAGCAGGCGTTTGATGTTCTCCTGCCCGATTGCACCGAGTGCGCCGATCACGATTGAGAGCAGCGCGATAAAGATGACGATCTGACGCCAGGCATCCACCTGTCCGCCGAACACATCGAACACCACGCGGCCAGTAAGCGCAACAGCGGCAACCTTGGGTGCCGTAGCGAAGAAAGTCGTTACCGGTGTCGGCGCACCTTCGTAAACGTCGGGGGTCCACATGTGGAAAGGCGCCGCCGCGATCTTGAACGCAAGGCCAGCGAGCACAAACACCACGCCGAACAACGCCCCGGTAGAAAGGTCGCCAGACAATGCTGCCTTCACTCCAGCAAAGTCGGTTGAACCGGTGAAGCCGTAAAGCAGGCTCATCCCGTAGAGCAGAATGCCAGAGGCCAATGCACCCAGGACGAAGTACTTCAAGCCGGCTTCTGCCGAACGGCGGTCGTCGCGCAGGAATGCCGCAAGAACGTAGGCAGCCAGCGAGTTGAGCTCCAGACCCAGGTATAGCGTCAGGAAGTCTCCGGCGGAGACCATGATGCTCATTCCCACTGTCGCGAACAGGACGAGGATCGGATATTCGCTACGCAATGCGTCTCGCTTGTCGAACCATGCCGGAGCGATCATGAGGGCGCCAATCGCTGCAAGATAGATCAGCGCCTTTGCGAAGGCGGCGTACGCGTCCGCGCGGAACAATGTTCCAAAAGCGTTGGTCTCGACGCCCATCAAGCCATCATGGAGCGTTGGCACGAGCGCGAAGCCCGCTCCGAACAATGCCGCAACCGCTGCGATAGTTATCGTACGCGCAGGCTTGTCGCCGCCCCATGCCGCAGCCAGCAGCAGGATCAGTCCCGCGGCAGTGAGGATCAGTTCGGGAACGACAAGCTGAAGCGAAGTGGAGAGGTCCATCAGTGCTCTCCCCCTTCCGAATGTTCGACGGCGTTGGCAATCACTCCGGTTGGCGTGCCAACCGACAGTTGGCTGTCCCCTTGAGGTGCCGCGCGCGCCAGGCGCGCATCAAGCGCCGCGATATCGTCGCGCATGGGGGCAAGGAAGCTCTCAGGGTAGACCCCCATCCACAGCACCGCTGCTGCGATTGGTGCAAGCATGGCCCATTCGCGCACGTTCAAATCCCTCATCGAGGCCGCATCTTCATTGACCTGATCGCCAAAGGCCACGCGGCGATAGAGGTAGAGCATGTAACCTGCACCGAGGATAATCCCGGTTGTGCAGACCAGCGTGACCAGCGTCGAAACCTGATAAATGCCCGCCAGCGACAGGAATTCACCGACGAAGCCGCTCGTGCCAGGCAGGCCAATGCTCGCCATGGTGAAGAGCAGGAAAAACAGTGCGTATTTGGGCATGTTGATCGAGAGCCCACCATAGCGGTCAATCTCACGGGTATGGAGGCGGTCATAGATGACGCCGACACATAGGAACAATGCGCCAGAGACCAGTCCGTGCGAAAGCATGACGATCATCGCGCCTTCGAGGCCCTGCACGTTGAACGCAAACAGGCCCACGGTCACGATCGCCATGTGCGCAACCGAGGAATAGGCAATCAGCTTCTTCATATCGTTCTGGACAAGCGCGATCAGGCTGGTTGCGACGACCGCGATCATCGAGAGGATGAAGACCAGCCACGCGAACTGTGCGCTTGCTTCCGGAAACATCGGCAAGCTGAAGCGGATAAAGCCATAGCCGCCCATCTTGAGCAGCACGCCCGCAAGGATGACTGAACCTGCGGTCGGCGCCTGCACGTGCGCGTCAGGCAGCCAGGTATGCACCGGCCACATCGGCATCTTGACCGCAAAGCTCGCAAAAAAGGCCAGCCAGAGCCACGTCTGCGCTTCGGGTGCAAAGTCGTACTGCATCAGCGTCGGAATGTCGGAGGTGCCTGCCTCGTTCACCATCCAGAACATCGCAATCAGCATGAGAACAGAGCCGAGCAGCGTGTAGAGGAAGAACTTGTAGCTGGCGTAGATGCGGTTCGCCCCGCCCCACACGCCGATGATCAGGTACATCGGGATCAGGCCGGCCTCGAAAAAGATATAGAACAGGAACAGGTCCTGCGCGGCGAAGACGCCAATCATCAGCACTTCCATGATCAGAAAGGCGGCCATGTATTCACCGACGCGCTTGGCGATCGATTCCCAACCGGCAAGAATGCAGATCGGCATGAGGAACACGCTCAGCATGATCAGCATCAGCGCGATACCGTCGATACCCAGCGCATAGCTGAAACCCGCAAACAGCGGCGCCGTTTCAAGGAATTGCCACTGCGCACCGCCGATCTCGTAGTTCGCCCAGAGGACGATGCCCAGCGCGAGATTTATCAGCGTTGCGACCAGCGCCGTCATGCGCGCAGTCTGCGCCTCAAGGAAGAAGCACGCGATGCCCGCAACGAGCGGGACCAGCAGCATCACGGAAAGGATCGGAAAACCGTCCATCAGAAAAGGACCCACGTTATTGCCGCGACCACGCCCACAAGCATGATCAGCGCATAGCTATAGAGATATCCGGACTGCACTTTCTTCGCGAGGACAGCGCCGCGCTGGACGACCCAGGCAGCCCCGTCCGGTCCAAAGCGGTCGATGGTCTGTTCGTCACCGCGCTTCCAGAAGAACCTTCCAAGCCAGAATGCGGGCTTCACGAATATCGCGTTGTAAAGCTCGTCGAAGTACCACTTGTTGAACACGAACTGGTGCACCGCACGGAACTGTTCGACAAACTTGGCCGGAATCGACGGGTTCCTGATGTTGGCCCACCAGGCCGTCACGAAACCAACGATCATAACGAAAGTTGCAGTCAGTTTTACCCACAGCGGCACGCCATGCAGCGCGTGGATCAGGCCTTCGTTGAAGTAGATCGAGCCGCCCCAGAACGCGCCATTAACCGCTTCAGCCGAGCCATCGATAAACGGATACTTGAAGACGAAGCCTGCGAACACAGCACCCACAGTCAGCACGCCCAGCGGAATCAGCATGGAGACCGGGCTCTCATGCGGGTGATAGCCGCCGGTTGTGTCTTCGCCTGCCTCTTCCGGCGTTTTGTGAACGCTGTGCTGGATATGCTCGCTGTCGATCCAGCGCGGCTTTCCGTAGAACGTCAGGAACACAAGCCGCCAGCTGTAGAAACTGGTCAGCAAAGCCGCGATGGCGCCCATCCAGAACGCGAAATAGGACATGTCCGTGCCGCGCGCGAATGCCGCTTCGAGAATGGCATCCTTGGAGTAGAAACCTGCAAAACCGAAGACACCGAGGACGCCAACGCCGGTAATCGCGAGCGTGCCCGCCATCATTGCGTAAAATGTCAGCGGAATATGCTTACGAAGGCCGCCATAATAACGCATGTCCTGTTCGTGATGCATGGCATGGATCACAGAACCCGCACCAAGGAACAGAAGCGCCTTGAAGAAGGCGTGCGTAAACAGGTGGAACATGGCTGCGCCATATGCACCGACACCAGCAGCAAAGAACATGTAGCCGAGCTGTGAGCAAGTCGAGTAAGCGATTACCCGCTTGATGTCCCACTGCGTCGTGCCAATCGTCGCCGCAAAGAAACACGTCGCGGCACCGACGAAGATCACGAGGCTCAGGGCGACCGGAGCCGCTTCAAACATTGGCGACAGGCGGCAGACCATGAACACCCCTGCGGTCACCATGGTCGCTGCGTGGATCAGCGCGGAGACCGGCGTTGGACCTTCCATCGCATCAGGCAGCCAGGTGTGCAGGCCAAGCTGTGCAGACTTGCCCATCGCGCCGATGAACAACAGGATGCACAGGATATCCATCGTGTGCATGCGGTAACCGAGGAAGCCTATGGTCGCGCCGGTCATACCGGGCGCTGCTTCAAGGATTTCCGGGATCGATGTCGTCTGGAACACCAGATAGGTTCCGAAGATACCGAGCATGAAGCCCAGGTCGCCTACGCGGTTGACCACGAAAGCCTTGATTGCAGCGGCATTGGCAGACGGTTTCTTGAACCAGAAGCCGATCAGCAGGTAACTCGCAAGGCCCACGCCTTCCCAGCCAAAGAACATCTGGACGAGGTTGTCAGCTGTCACCAGCATCAGCATCGCAAAGGTGAACAGCGAGAGGTAAGCGAAGAAGCGCGGCTGGTCCGGGTCTTCCTCCATATAGCCCCAGCTGTAGAGGTGGACGAGCGCCGACACAGTCGTGATCACCACCAGCATGACGGCGGTGAGTGCATCGACACGCAGCGCCCAGTCGAAAGTCAGTGTGCCAGACTGGACCCAGGTCAGCACAGGAACGACGGTCGCCTCTGCGCTGCCGCTTAGGAAACCGATGAAAATTGGCCAGCTCAGCAAACAGGAAACGAACAGCGCGCCGGTCGTGAGCGACTTGGCAAAAATGCTCGGCGCAGACTTGTTCACCAGCCCTGCGACAATGGCCGCGAGCAAGGGCAGGAATACGATGAGAAGGATTGACTGCATGGCTTGCGGTTATCCCTTCATCTGCGCGGCGTCGTCGACCGCAATCGTGCCGCGCTTGCGATAGTAGATCACAAGGATGGCGAGTCCGATCGCGGCCTCTGCCGCGGCGACCGTCAGCACGAACATCGCGAAAACCTGTCCAACGAGATCGTTCAGGAATACGCTGAATGCGACCAGATTGATGTTCACCGCAAGCAGGATCAGCTCGACCGACATCAGGATCGTGATGACATTCTTGCGGTTGAGGAAGATCCCCAGCACCCCAAGCACGAACAACACGGCGGATACGGTTATATAGTGCTCGACCCCGATCACAGCTCGATCCCCTTGCCGACTTCCGGCTGTTTCATGACGGTCGCATCTTCCGGACGGCGGCGGACCTGCTTGCCGATGTCCTGACGGCCCGGCGAACCACCCGGCTTGGTCCGATGGGTCAGCACAATCGCGCCGATCATTGCGACCAGCAGGATGATCCCGGCGACTTCGAACAGGAAGACATACCGCGTGTAAAGCAGCACGCCGATCGCATCGATATTGGGTACGCCGTCAGCTTGCCGTGAAAGCCCATCGGGCGAGCCAAGCGCTACACCGCCCTGCCCTGTCGCAACAAGGCCGACGAACAGCTCAAGGAACAGGATGAAGGCGATCAGCAATCCGAGCGGCGCGTTCTTGATGAAACCTGCCCGCATCTCTGCAAAATCAATGTTCAGCATCATCACGACGAACAGGAACAACACCGCGACCGCGCCGACATAGACGATCACCAGCAGCATCGCGATGAACTCGGCCCCGATCAGCACCATCAGGCCCGCGCCGTTGAAGAAGGCGAGGATCAGCCAGAGCACGGAATGCACCGGATTGCGCGCACTGATCACCATGACCGCGCTGGCGAGCATCAGCCCTGCAAATAGGTAAAAGGCAATTGCTTGAATCATGAGCCCCTGCTGTGTCCGTCGCGCCCGTTACCGATAGGGCGCATCGGCTTCAAGGTTTGCGGCAATTGCCCGCTCCCACTTGTCCCCGTTGGCCAAGAGTTTCGCCTTGTCGTAGAGCAGTTCCTCGCGCGTTTCGGTCGCGTATTCGAAGTTCGGCCCTTCGACTATCGCATCTACCGGGCAGGCTTCCTGGCAGAAGCCGCAATAGATGCATTTGGTCATGTCGATGTCATAGCGCGTGGTGCGACGGCTGCCGTCTTCACGCGGTTCGCTCTCAATCGTGATCGCCTGCGCCGGACACACCGCTTCGCACAGCTTGCACGCGATGCAGCGTTCTTCGCCATTGGGATAGCGGCGCAGCGCATGCTCACCGCGAAAACGCGGGCTAAGCGGGTTCTTCTCGAACGGATAGTTGATCGTCGCCTTGGGCTTGAAGAAATACTTCAGCGTCAGCGCATGCGCCTTGAGGATTTCCCAAAGCGTGAACGACTTGATGAGATGGGTGACGGTGCTCATGAGGATGCCCCCCCAAAGTGACCGGTAGCCATAAGGTAGCCGGAGATAACGGCGACAAAGATCAGGCTCATCGGCAGGAAGACTTTCCATCCCAAGCGCATCAGCTGGTCATAGCGATACCGCGGCACGGTTCCCCAGATCCAGCTGAACATGAAGAAGAAAACGAAGGTCTTGAGCAGCAACCAGACGATGCCGGGAACGGCGTAGAGCGGCTCCCAATCGAACGGCGGCAGCCATCCGCCGAAGAACAGCACCGCGTTGAGCATGCACATCAACAGGATGTTGGCATATTCGCCAAGCCAGAACAGTGCGAAGCTCATGCTGGAATATTCTGTCTGAAAGCCCGCGACGAGCTCCGATTCCGCCTCGGTCAGGTCGAACGGCGCGCGTGCGGTTTCCGCCAGGCAGCTGATGAAGAACACCACCCACATCGGGAACAGCAGCGGATGCACCGCATAGGCGTTGATCACGCCAAGGCCGAAGCCCTGCTGCGCGGTGATAATGCCGTTGAGGTTGAACGTGCCTGCAAACAGCACGACGCATACGAGGATGAAGCCGATCGAAACCTCGTAGGAGATCATCTGTGCGGCGGCGCGCATGGCGGAGAAAAACGGGTATTTCGAGTTACTCGCCCACCCGCTCATCACAACGCCGTAAACGCCGAGAGAACTGATCGCGAGAATGTAGAGCAGGCCGACATCAATGTCCGCTAACACCATATGCGAGTCGAACGGCATCACCGCCCATGCGGCGAGCGCGACAGTGAAGGTGATGATCGGCGCGAGCAGGAAAATGCCCTTGTTGGCGGCGCTCGGGATGATGGTTTCCTGCAGGAAGACCTTGAGACCGTCGGCAAAGCTCTGAAGCAGGCCGAACGGGCCGACCACGTTGGGTCCGCGCCGCATCATGATCGCGCCCAGGACCTTGCGATCGACATAGATGATCATCGCGACTGCGAGCATGACCGGCAGCGCGATCAGCAGGATGCCGCTGATGGTCGCGACGAACCACGCCCATTCATACGACATGCCGAAGGATTGGAAGAACTCAGTCACTCCGCCGCCTCCTTGAGCTCGTCGCCGTGGAGGAGTTCCGCCGAACAGCGTTGCATCACTTCGCTCGCGCGTGCGATCGGGTTGGTAAGGTAGAAGTCCTTGATTGGATAAGCCTCAATAACGCCTTCCGCCTTTGCCCCATTGGGAGCGGCGGGCAAGGTGCCGTAATTTGCAAGCCCTTCCTCGCCCAGCGCGGGCACTTCCGCGATCATCGCGGCCTGTAGCTCAGCAAAGCTGTCAAACCCGACGTTTACGCCCAGGCTATCTGCCAGCGCGCGCAGGATCGTCCAGTCTTCGCGCGCGTCACCGGGAGCAAACACGGCTTTCTCCGCATATTGCACACGGCCTTCCGTGTTGACGTAAGTTCCGTCCTTTTCGGCATAGCTCGCGGCAGGCAGGATAATGTCCGCGGCATGCGCGCCCTTGTCGCCGTGATGGCCGATATAGACCTTCAAGGCATCTGCGAAGGGTTCGAAATCCATCTCATCCGCGCCGAGCGAAAGGACAACTTTCGGTTTTGCCGCCGCAATGTCCTTCACCCCGCCCTTCTGCGCAAAACCGAGCATCAGCCCGCCCATGCGCGCGGCAGAGAAATGCAGCACGTTGAAGCCGTTCCAGCCATCCTTCACGACACCGAGCGTATCCGCAGCCGCAAGACCCGCATGGAGCGCGCCTTTCGCAAGAGCGGCTCCGCCCATGATGATCGCGGGACGCTCAGCAGCCTTGAAGGTGTCGACCAGATCGCTCGGCAGGTTCGACAGGACCGACAAATCGCTGCCCAAGAAGGTCGCGGGGAACGTCGTGTCCCACTCAGGGCCGATCACATAGATCTTCGCACCGCGCTTCACCGCCTTGCGCAGGCGGACATTCACAGAGGGCGCTTCCCAGCGCACATGGCTGCCGACGATCAGGATTGTGTCTGCGGTTTCGATCCCGGCGAGCGTCGAGTTGAAATTGACCGCCGCGAGGTTCGAAACGTCATAATCCATACCGGTCTGGCGCCCTTCGATCAGCGAAGAACCGCAGGCCTTGAGGAGCGCCTTGGCCGCAAACATCGTCTCGCAATCGACCATGTCACCCGCGACGGCTGCGATGGATGATTTCGCACCCTTGAGCTGTTTCGCGATCGCCTTGAACGCCTCGTCCCAGCTTCCGGCCTTGAGGCCGCCCTTCTTGCGAATGAAGACCTTGTCCAGACGGCGCTTGGTCAACCCATCAACCTGATAGCGCGCCTTATCGGAGATCCACTCCTCGTTCACATCGTCATTGATGCGAGGGAGGGCACGCATGACTTCGCGGCCTCGGCTGTCGAGCCGGATGTTCGCGCCAACCGCGTCGGAAACGTCGATGCTGTTGGTCTTCTTCAGTTCCCATGGACGTGCTTCGAAGGCGTAGGGGCGCGATGTCAGCGCGCCGACCGGGCATAGGTCGATCACATTCGCGCTCATCTCGTGCGCCGCCGCCTGCTCCAGATACGTCGTGATCTGCATATCCTCGCCGCGATAGAGCGCGCCGATCTCGTCCACGCCCGCGATTTCTTCGGAGAAGCGCACGCATCGGGTGCAGTGGATGCAGCGGGTCATGATCGTCTTGATCAGTGGGCCCATGTACTTTTCTGTGACCGCGCGCTTGTTCTCTTCATAGCGAGAACCGCCTCGGCCATAGGCCATGGCCTGATCTTGCAAATCGCATTCGCCGCCCTGATCGCAAATCGGGCAATCAAGCGGATGGTTGATGAGGAGGAACTCCATCACCCCTTCACGCGCTTTCTTGACCATCGGCGTGTCGGTGCGGATTTCCTGGCCTTCGGTCGCGGGAAGTGCGCAAGAGGCTTGCGGCTTGGGCGGACCCGGCTTCACTTCAACCAGACACATCCGGCAGTTACCGGCGATGCTGAGCCGTTCATGGTAGCAGAAACGCGGAATTTCCTTGCCCGCAAGTTCCGCTGCCTGAAGGACGGTCGCGCCGTCTGGAACTTCGATTTCTTGTCCGTCTACAGTGACCTTAGGCATTCAGGTTCTCCCGGTCTGCCCTCTTCAAAGCAATTGTCCTTATATCGAAGACAATTTGATAGATGCGCCCTAAAGCGATCACGAAGAGGCTCGCCATTGCTGAACTTAGTCCGAAAGCAAAACTATCGGCCATCAGGAGAAGACTGCCCAAAACTCCAAGAATTCCTAGGATTTGAATTATTCCAGCCATTGACGAAGACGGAAGATTTAGCCGCATTTCAATTCGTTGAAGCTCAGCCTTTGCATCTTCAGCGTCCGCGAATCTTTCAAGAGGATTGGAAGCACTCATTCCGCAGCCTCCGCGAACTTCGCGTTATGCTCGTGGATCCGGCGTTCAAGCTCGGGGCGGAAGTGGCGGATCAGACCCTGAATCGGCCAAGCCGCTGCATCGCCGAGCGCGCAAATGGTGTGCCCTTCGACCTGTTTGGTCACTTCCTGAAGCATGTCGATTTCCTCGATCGCCGCATCGCCGGTGCGAAGACGCTCCATCACGCGCCACATCCAGCCCGTGCCTTCGCGGCAGGGCGTGCACTGGCCGCAGCTTTCGTGTTTGTAGAAGTAAGAAAGGCGGCTGATTGCGCGGACGATGTCGGTCGACTTGTCCATCACGATGACCGCTGCGGTGCCAAGACCCGAACCCAGTTCTTTCAGCCCGTCAAAGTCCATCGGCGCGTCCATGATCTGCTCAGCCGGGACGAGCGGCACGGAGGAGCCGCCCGGAATGACCGCCAAGAGATTGTCCCAACCGCCGGTGATGCCGCCGCAATGCTTCTCGATCAGCTCGCGAAACGGGATGCTCATTGCTTCTTCGACAACGCAGGGCTTTTCCACGTGGCCGCTGATCTGGAACAGCTTCGTGCCCTTGTTGTTCTCGCGCCCGAAGCTGGCGAACCAGCTGGCACCGCGCCGCAGGATTGTGGGCGCTACCGCAATGCTCTCAACATTGTTGACCGTGGTCGGGCAGCCATAGAGGCCCGCACCCGCCGGGAATGGAGGCTTGAGGCGTGGCTGACCTTTCTTGCCTTCCAGGCTCTCGATCATCGCGGTCTCTTCACCGCAGATGTAGGCGCCTGCACCGCGGTGCATGAACACATCGAAGTCATAGCCTGAGCCGGATGCATTCTTGCCGATCAGGCCTGCGTCGTAAGCTTCGTCGATGGCTCTCTGCAGCGTCTCGGCCTCGCGGATATACTCGCCGCGAATGTAGATATAGGCCGCGCGCGCGCGCATCGCGAAACCGGCGACCAGCGCGCCTTCGACGAGCTTGTGCGGATCATGGCGGATGATCTCGCGGTCCTTGCACGAGCCGGGCTCGGATTCGTCGGCATTGATGACAAGGAAGCTCGGACGACCGTCTTTGCTTTCCTTCGGCATGAATGACCATTTGAGGCCGGTGGGGAAGCCTGCCCCGCCACGCCCGCGCAAGCCCGATGCCTTGATCTCCTCGATGATCGCGTCCTGCCCGCGCTCGAGCAGCTTCTTGGTATCGTCCCAATCGCCGCGCGCCTGCGCCGCCTTCAGGCCCCAGTCCTGGAAGCCATAGAGGTTGGTAAAGATGCGGTCCCGGTCAGCGAGCATCTGCGAGCGTCCCATTAAAAGCGTCCTGGCGAGACATCACCATTCCCCCCGGTAATCATGGTTCTCAGTGACCATTTCTTTCAGCGTGCTGATTGCGCCTGCGGGTTCCGAGGTGTGACGCCCCGGCTCCTGCGTGCCAGCCTTGGGCTGTTCGCCTTTGGCCAGAGCGTCGAGCACGGCGTCCAAACGCTCGACCGTCAGGTCTTCGTAATTGTCGTCATTGATCTGGACCATCGGCGCGGTCGCGCAATTGCCCATGCATTCAACTTCGGTCAGGGTCCATAGCCCGTCTTCGGACACTTCGCCCTTCTTCATGCCGCGCTTCTTGCAGGCAGAGATGATATCGTCTGATCCGCGCAGCATACACGGCGTCGTACCGCAGACCTGCACGTGATATTTCCCGACCGGCTTCATGTTGTACATGAAATAGAAGGTCGCGACTTCGAGCACCCGGATCACCGGCATGTCGAGATATTGCGCGACATATTCGATCACCGGCAGTGGGAGCCAGCCCTGCGTATCGGTCTCCGCCCCGACCTGCCGCTGGGCCAGATCGAGCAGCGGCATCACAGCCGATTTTTGGCGGCCTTCCGGGTACTTGGCGATGTGCCAGTCTGCTTTCGTGCGGTTCTCGTCCGTCCATTCGAACGAACCCCAGCGCGCGCGCAGTTCGGGGGTGTCGGGTGCAGGACTTCTATCAGCCATGGTTGCCTCCGCGCGTCACCCCGGCGCAGGCCGGGGTCCAGGATGCGACCGTCCCAATCTGGATTCCGGCCTGCGCCGGAATGACGAAATTGAGTTCGGGTGTGTCGGGTGCGGGAGTGCGATCAGCCATTGTTGATCCCTCGCCGCAGAAATACGCGGTCAAACACGGTCATAAGCGCAATCATCGCCAGAAGGACCGGAACAAGCAGAACCCATTTGGAAAGGTCTGTCCAGCGCTCCAGCGTCAACAACGCAACCAGACTCAGCAAACCCCAGACGACGTGCCGGTTCTTCTTAAGAAATTGCCCAATCACCGGTCACACTCCCCGAATACGACGTCGATCGCGCCGAGGATGGCGGTTGCATCGGGCAGCATGTGGCCCTTGCTCATGAAGTCCATCGCCTGAAGGTGCGAAAAGGCGGTCGGCCGGATCTTGCAGCGATACGGCTTGTTGGTGCCGTCGCTGACGAGATAGACGCCGAATTCGCCCTTGGGGCTTTCCGTCGCAACGTAGACTTCGCCTTCGGGCACGTGGAAACCCTCTGTGTAGAGCTTGAAGTGATGAATCAGCGCTTCCATCGACTGCTTCATTTCGCCGCGCTTGGGCGGAACGACCTTGCTGTCGCTGCTTGCTACCGGGCCTTGCGGCATTTCAGCCAGGCACTGCTTGATGATCTTCGCGCTCTCGTAAACTTCCTTCACGCGGACAACGAAGCGGTCATAGCAATCCGAATTGGTGCCGACCGGAATGTCGAAGGTCATCCGGTCGTAGACATCGTAAGGCTGCGACTTGCGCAAATCCCACGGCAATCCTGCCGCGCGGATCATGGGGCCTGAGAATCCCCACGCAATCGCATCATCCTGAGAAACCACGGCAATATCGACATTGCGCTGTTTGAAGATGCGGTTGTCGAGCACGAGGCTCATCGCATCGCCAAACAGTTCCGGCAGGCGCGTGTCGACCCACTCGCCAATATCGACCAGCAGCTTTTCAGGCACGTCCTGATGCACGCCGCCGGGGCGGAACCAGGCCGAATGCATCCGCGCGCCCGAGGCGCGCTCGAAGAAATTGAGGCAATCCTCGCGCAGTTCGAACACCCACAGGTTCGGAGTCATCGCGCCGACGTCCATCACATGCGCGCCGATGTTGAGCATGTGGTTGCAGATGCGGGTCAGCTCCGCGAACAGCACGCGCAGATATTGCGCGCGCTCGGGCACTTCGATGTTCAGCAGCTTCTCGATCGCGAGCACGTAGGAGTGCTCCATGCACAGCGGCGAACAGTAATCGAGCCGGTCAAAGTAAGGCAGCGCCTGCAGATAGGTCTTCTGCTCGATCAGCTTTTCAGTGCCCCGGTGGAGCAAGCCTACATGGGGATCGATCCGCTCAATGAGCTCGCCATCCAGCTCCATCACCATGCGCAGCACGCCGTGGGCAGCGGGGTGCTGAGGCCCGAAATTGATCGTGTAATTCTGAACGACGTTGCCATCGGTGGTGGGCGATTCGTCGAGCTGCATCCCGCTCATACGTCGTCCTCCTTCTTGTCGGCATCGTCCATTGCAGGCGGATCGGCAGGGGTCCCTTCGGCCGCCTTTTCCTCGGCCTTCTTGCCGGCACCGGTGTCTGCCGGTGTTTCGGTCACCTTGGGCTTGTCGACACTCGGCGCCTCGGCCTTCTCATCGCCGGGCAGCACGTAGTCCGCGCCTTCCCAAGGTGAGAGGAAATCGAAAGTGCGCATGTCCTGAGCCAATTCGACCGGCTCGTAAACAACGCGCTTTTCGTCTTCCGAATAGCGCAGCTCGGTATAGCCGGTCATCGGGAAGTCCTTGCGGAAAGGATGCCCTTCAAAGCCGTAGTCGGTCAGGATGCGGCGCAGGTCCGGATTGCCGGAGAACTTGACGCCGTAAAGGTCGAACACTTCGCGCTCCAGCCAGCCTGCATTGGGCCAGAGCGTCGTGACGGTCGGCACCGGAGTGTTTTCATCCGTGCTGCACTTGACCATGATGCGGTGGTTCTTGGTCAGCGAGAGCAGCATGTAAACGCACTCGAACCGCTCAGCGCGCGCAGGATAGTCAACGCCCGCGATTTCCATCAACTGCTGGTAAGCGTGATCGTCTCGCAGCGCCTTGAGCACCGTCTCAATGCTCTCGCGCTTGACCGTGATGATGATCTCGCCGTGCTTCTCCTCTGAAGCGAGCACATCCTCGCCAAGCGCTGCGACCAGCGCTTCGCGAACGCCTTCGTTAGGGGCGATCTTGGGGGCGGAATGGACCACGCTCATCGTTCAACCGTCCCCGTGCGGCGGATCTTGCGCTGCAATTGCATCACGCCGTACAGCAGCGCTTCGGCAGTGGGCGGGCAACCGGGCACATAGATATCGACCGGCACGATCCGATCGCAGCCGCGCACGACGCTATAGCTGTAGTGATAGTAGCCGCCGCCATTGGCGCAGCTGCCCATCGAAATGACGTATTTCGGGTCCGACATCTGGTCGTAGACCTTGCGCAAGGCCGGCGCCATCTTGTTACACAGCGTGCCGGCCACGATCATCACGTCGGACTGGCGCGGGGAAGCGCGCGGGGTGACGCCGAAACGCTCCATGTCATAGCGCGGCATGTTGACGTGAATCATCTCCACCGCGCAGCATGCAAGGCCGAATGTCATCCACCAAAGCGAACCGGTACGCGCCCAGTTGAACAGGTCTTCCGTCGATGTGACGAGGAAGCCCTTGTCGTTCACTTCGGTCTGCAACGCCTTGAAGTAATCCGCGTCAGGCTGACGAGTTTCGCCCGGCTGAGCCGCTGCCGGAAGCGCATTGGGAGGGGTGATTGTGGTGCTCATTCCCAGTCCAGAGCTCCCTTCTTCCACTCATAGGCAAGGCCGATTGCGAGGATCGTGAGGAACACCATCATCGCGCCCCAACCCAGCCATTGGGTCTCATCAAGGCTAACCGCCCAGGGGAACAGGAAGGCCGCTTCAAGGTCGAAGATGATGAAGCTGATCGCGACGAGATAGAATCGCACGTCAAACTGGCTGCGTGCGTCCTCGAACGCGGGGAAACCGCATTCATACTCGCTGAGCTTCTCCGCATCAGGATTGTGAGTGCCGGTGAGGCGCGAGACGCCCATCGGCAGGAACACGAAGAGGCACGACAGCCCGAGGGCTATAAAGATGAATATCAGTATCGGCAGATACTGGCTGAGTTCGACCACGTTTTCAGTCCAAGTAGCTTAGCTAATCCCGGGCCGCTCTAGGCGTATGATCTGTAAGGCGCAAGGGCGGGATTGCCGCAAATTGTGCGCTATCGATTGCATTGTGGGTAATAGCCTGCGGCGAGCCTGATTCCGGGCGAGCATCAGCCTCATTTCATCATCGTCGCAATCGCCTTTTCAATCGCCTTGCCATAGGGCGGCTTGAACCCGCCCAGCTTGGCAATGTCGATCTTGGGCTGGTGATAGACCGCGCGCGCATGGCTGAATTCGCGGAAGCCCTCGACCGCATGATAGCTCCCCATCCCTGATGGCCCGACACCGCCGAACGGCAGGTCCTCCATCGAGACATGAAAGATCACGTCATTGGTCGTTACGCCGCCGGAAATCGTGCGGGTCAGGACTTGCTCCTGCTCGCCCTTGTCCTCGCCGAAGTAATAGAGGCCAAGCGGGCGATCGTGCTCGTTCACATAGTCGATCGCCTGATCGATATTCTTGTAGGTCATGACGGGCAGCACTGGCCCAAAGATTTCCTCCTGCATTACCTTCATGTCGTCACTGACGTTGCGGATGATCTTGAGCGGCATCTTGCGACTGTTGGTATTTGAGAAGTTCTCGTCCGCTGGATTGACTTCAATGATCTCAGCGCCTTTCTCCCGCGCATCTTCGACGAGGCCATGCAAGCGCTCGAAATGGCGGTCGCTGACGATCGAGCCGTAATCATCATTGTCGAGGAGCGTCGGGTACATGTTTCTCACGCCCTGGCTGACACCGGCGATTGCTTCGCTTTCCTTGTCCTCGGGCACATACATGTAGTCGGGCGCAAGGCAGATCTGCCCCGCATTCATCATCTTGCCGAGCGCAATACGTTCGCCTGCCTTGGCGAAGTCCGCGCTGCGGCCCATGAAAACGGGTGACTTTCCGCCCAGTTCGAGCGTGACGGGTACGAGGTTGGCTGATGCAGCCTCCATCACCTTGCGGCCAGTTGGGGTGGAGCCAGTGAAGACCAGGTGATCGAACGGCAGCGAGGAAAAGACAGATGCGACTTCGGGCCCCCCGGTGAAGACCGTGACTTCATCGGGCGTGAAGTATTTTTCCACCAGCTGCGCCATCAAGAGGCTTGTGCGCTCAGTAAACTCGCTCGGTTTGATCATCGCGCGATTGCCGGCGGCAAATACCTGCATCAAGGGGGAGAATGCCAGCTGCACCGGGAAATTCCAGGGGCTCAAAATGCCGATAACGCCCTTTGGCTCGTAGCGCACCTCAGCCTTGGCTCCGAGTAACCCAAGCGGGAACTGGACCTTGCGTTTGTCAGTCCTCGCCCAGCGATCCATGTACTTGAGGGCATCCTTGCCCGCGCTTACCGAAGAGGCGATGTCCGTCAGCATGCTCTGCTGAATCGAACGGTTGCCGAAATCGGCCGACATGGTCTTGGCAAGGTCTTCGCCGTGTTCCTTCAGCAAGGCGATGGCGCGCTTGATCCGGTCCTTGCGCATGCTCATCGGTTCGGGCCGGGACGCATTGAAAGCAGAGCGCTGCCGTCTCAGCGCCTGTTCCATGTCCAGCTTGCGATCGTCAGCCATTTTACTCTCCCGAATGCGTTGTTCTTTGATACCCATGTCGCGCAAAGGGGCTCGCAATTCAAGCAGGAGCTACGACCTTTAGAGCATACGCATTCCGTTTGCGTTTGCCGCAACGCAGCATTAGACCCCGGCACCAGACCCCGAGACTCTCCAGTTTGAGGAAGATTACATGTCTGCTTTTTCCGCCAATGATCCCGTCGTCATCCTGTCTTATGCCCGCACCCCGATGGGCGGCATGCAAGGCGCGCTCGCCGATGTGTCTGCAACGGAGCTTGGCGCGGCGGCAGTCAAAGCAGCAACAGAGCGTTCGGGTGTGTCGGGCGAGGATTTCGACCGGATCTATATGGGATGCGTGCTTCCGGCAGGTCTGGGCCAGGCCCCAGCCCGCCAGGCAGCCCTGAAGGCTGGCCTGCCCAAATCAGTCCAGGCGACAACCGTCAACAAGGTTTGCGGCAGCGGCATGCAGACCGTCATCATGGGCGCAGAAGCCCTCGCAAGCGGCACGGTCGACATGGTGATCGCAGGCGGCATGGAAAGCATGACCAACGCACCTTACCTGCTCAAGAAGCACCGTTCGGGCGCGCGGATCGGGCACGACACCGCTTATGACCACATGTTTCTCGATGGGCTCGAGGATGCCTATGAGGAAGGCCGCGCGATGGGCACGTTCGCGCAGGATACCGCCAACGAGTACCAACTTACGCGCGAGGAAATGGACGAATATTCGATTGAATCGCTGCGGCGTGCCAATGCCGCAATTGACAGCGGTTCGTTTGCTGATGAGATCGTTCCGGTGACCTTTTCGACCCGCAGCGGCGATGTCACGGTCGCAACCGATGAACAGCCCGGAAAGGGGCGCCCGGACAAGATCCCGCAATTGCGCGCAGCTTTCGCCAAGGACGGCACAATCACCGCTGCGACATCCAGCTCGATCTCCGATGGCGCAGCTGCCGTCGTCCTGACGCGTGAGAGTGTGGCCAAGCAAAAGGGCCTCACGCCGGTAGCTAAGATTGTCGCCATGGCTGCCCACGCTCAAGAGCCAAAGGACTTCACCACTGCACCGGTGGGCGCGATCCAGAAGTTGCTCGACAAGGCTGGCTGGAGCGTTGACGATGTCGATCTGTGGGAAGTCAACGAGGCATTCGCCTGCGTCGCCATGTTCGCAATGCGCGACATCGGCATCCCGCATGAGAAGATCAACGTCAACGGCGGCGCGACCGCTCTTGGTCACCCGATCGGCGCGTCCGGCACCCGCATTCTGGTCACGCTGATCAATGCGCTCAAAACGCAGGGCAAGACCAAGGGTGTTGCAAGCCTTTGCATCGGCGGCGGCGAAGGCACTGCAGTCGCGGTCGAGCTGGTCTGAGCCGGCTTTCACGACCATCAAGGTAAACGCCCTACACTCTTTCGGCTCGCTCGCTATGTTAGGGCGTAACCGAGGGAGAGGTACGAATGAGACGATGGCTTCTGGCAGCGACGGCGGTTTACTTGACTGCGTGCGGCTCTCCGGCAGAGGAAGCAGCCGGCCCGGAGGCTGGCGATCCGGGGACCTACACTCGCAACCTTGCCGACGGCACTCCTGTTGCTCTCATAATTCGTGAAGACGGGACACTCCTTCGCGTCGCTGGCAGGCAGATGGATACCGGTACCGCGCGCAAGGACGGTGACCGCTTGTGCTTTACCTTCGCGGGCGACGACGATGCCGAGTACTGCTGGACCAACGGCCCCATCCGGCCAGGCGGGACTTTTGAATCCACCAGCGACGAAGGCGAAACCCTGATCATAACCTATTCGCCCGAAGTGCCGCCCAAGGGGGCCTCGATGGGTCCGGGCCGCTACAGCGTAGGCGACGAAACGACAGCCTATGGCGAAACCCAGATCAATCCGGATGGCACCTATACCGACTTCAACGATGGCAAGGAGGTCGGGAGCGGGCGCTGGAGCGCCGATGGAGAGCGGGCGTGCTTTGATCCGCAAGGTGATGAGGACCACCAGAAGGAACGCTGCTGGGTCAATGGGCCGGCCGATGAAAACGGCCGCTTCCTGACCTCGCGTGAGGATGGCAGCGCCGCCTATTTCGTTACACCGATCGAGGAATAGCATTAACCGCTTGATCGAGACCCGCTTGGCGCGCATGATGAAGGCTTGGCAGTCGTCAGATGAGCCAAGTTAAGGTCGTTTCAACACGGGTCGCATTCAATGTCGCAGCCATCTGGCTCCGCGACACAGAGGGGAAATGCGATGAAGAAACTGATTGTTTGTGCCAGCATGTTTGCACTTGTCGCTTGCGGAGGCGGAGAGGCCGAGCCGGAAGCAATGGAAGAGGATGCCGCGGTGGAAGAGCCAGCGGCTGCTCCTGAAGGCGCAGTTATCCCTGGTTCCTATGACCTGGTCTATGCGGACGGCACCACCGGCACTGTCACTATCGGTGAAGATGGAACCTATTCCGGAACTGCCGGCGAAGAATCCACCGCAGGCACGGTTGCAGATGTCGATGGCAAGGCCTGCTTTGACCCTGAAGGTGATGCCCCGGCCATGTGCTGGACAGCTGGCGAACCCGGCGAGGACGGCTCATTCACTTCAACCGCCGATGACGGCACGGTGGTAAAGGTCACGCCCGCTGCAGCGCAATAGGAGCATTGGGATGAGAAAACTGATCATCGTTGCCTCGCTGGCTGCTCTTGCCGCTTGTGCGCAAGATGCCGAACCCGAGGCGGAACCTGAAGAAGCAGTCGAAGACGCCGTTCCAATGGCAGTGGACGGCGGGACACTCGCAGGAGCTTACACTTCGACAGGTGCAGACGGTACGGTTGCCGTGTGGACACTTGCTGAAGATGGTACCTTCACACTGGAGACTGAAGGTTCTGATCCTGTCACAGGTACTTTCACTAACACTGACACGGAAACGGGAGCAAACTTCTGCGCCGATCCGGAAGGCGAAGAAGTGGGCGAGATTTGCTACGCGATTTCAACGCCCGCTGAGGATGGAAGCTGGACCGCAACCGATCCGGAAGGGAATGTCCTGACCATAGCACGCAGGGAATAATCAGCCGTCAAGCAACCGCTTGGACAAGGGGAAGGCGGCCTGTCGAAGGTCGCCTTTTTCCTTACAGACTTGTTTGAACTAGGTTTCTCCGTCGCCCCAGATTCGTGCGGCCTCGATAAACCCCATCCTCCCGCTGACATCGAGCTCGCACCATCCCTGCCGGCAATCTCCCAGCCTTCCAACCACTCCCGGTTCGAGGTTCCAGCGCAGCTTGGATGTGGGATCGGGGCGCTCGTAGAGCGGCGCAAGAGTGTCGCCGATTACCAGCGCGCCGCGCGTGCGGGAGAGCAATCTTCTGGAGATCCAGCCCTGCGCTCCGTCAGGGTCCTGTACAAGTAGCCAGCCTTCCATCACCCGCACGACACGGACTGGCAGCCCTTCCCGGCGATAAACCCATTCAATGCGATAATCCACGCTTGGCCCGACGCGCATATAGACTTCATTCGCGCGGAGCGTAGCCCAATACGGGGTCTCCTGTTCCTGCGCGGCAAGCGGATTACCGAGGAATGCAGCTGCGGCTCCAAAAGAAGCAAGCAGGCACGAAACTATAAAGCGATTCATGCCATTGCTCATACCGTTAGTGCCGCCTTTCCATCAAGCGTTGACGCAAGCCGATGGAAGCATCTTGACCAGATACCCTCGACCCGCCTAGCGCGTGTCCATGCCCAGCGATGCACCGACCCCAGTCAAACCGATCAATCACACACCGCGCGTCGTGGTGACCCGGCACCTCTTGCCAGCGGTCGAAGCCCGCATGAGTGAGCTGTTCGAAGCGACGCTCAATCCCAATGACACTCCCTACTCTCGCGAGCAATTGGCGCAAGCGATGCAGGTTTGCGACGTGCTGGTTCCAACAGTTACAGACCGGATCGATGCAGAATTGATCGCTGGAGCCGGCGCACAGCTCAAGCTGATCGCCAGTTTTGGTGCAGGTACTGATCACATCGACCTGGAAGCCGCTGCAAAGCGGAAGATTCTTGTCACAAACACGCCCGGCGTCTTTACCGACGATACGGCGGACATCGCGATGGAGATGATCATCGGGATACCCCGCCGTGTGCGCGAAGGCGTGGCGCTGGTGCGGCGCGGTGAATGGAGCGGTTGGGCACCTTCGGCACTGCTTGGCCGCAAACTGGGCGGCAAGGTACTCGGCATAGTCGGAATGGGCCGGATCGGGCAGGCGGTGGCACATCGCGCCCGCGCGTTCGGCCTGGAGATCGCCTATCACAACCGTAAGCGGCTTCCTGAAGCAGTCGAACGGATATTCGGCGCGCGCTTTGTTCCCGAACTCGACGATCTGCTGGCAGAAGCCGACATCCTGTCGCTCCACTGTCCCGCAAGCAAGGACACCCAACATCTGCTCGACGCGCGGCGGATTGGATTGATGAAGGAAGGCGCTTGCCTTATCAACACTGCCCGGGGTGACCTTGTTGACCAGGAAGCAATGATTGCCGCCCTGAAAAGCGGGCAGCTTGCTGGTGCTGGCCTGGATGTTTATCCCAACGAGCCAAAGGTCGATCCGCGACTGCTCGAAATACCCAATGTCATGACCTTGCCACATATCGGGAGCGCCACACGCGAAGGCCGCGAGGATTCGGGCCACAAGGTCATCGCCAATATCCGCATGTGGGCGGACGGCCATCGTCCGCCGGATCAGGTTCTCACCGCACTTGGATAATTCCCCCATGGATGAATTTGCCGCTGAGATCGAGAGCCTCGAGCACCTGTGGGCGCGTGCGTGGATGAACCGAGACCGCGCAGTGATGAAAGGCATGGCATCGCGCGATTTCGTTTTCCTGCTTGGTGGCAAGGTTTCTGCTGTGCTCGACCGGCCTAGCTGGCTGGATGCTGCGACATCGCGCCTCGCATGCGAGCAATATCAATTTCACGATATCTATGTCCGCCAGCATAAGCGGTGTGCGGTCTTCGCTGCGCGTATGTCATTTGAAGGCAAGATTGGCCGCGCTCCGTGGAAGGGCGAGTTGTGGCTGACTGACCTATGGAAACGGGGGCGCATCAGGCGCACGTGGCAACTGGTGGAGCGCATCGTTTCTCGGGCGGAGAGCGATCCGGAGCTTGGCGCTCAAGTCACTTCGATGCAGCTCTGGAAGTAGGCTTCATAACGATTTTTCGTAAAAGATATTGAACTCGGTTTCGACGTACTCGCCGAATGGGCCTCGCCGGGTGAAACCATTGCGCAAATAGAGCCGGTTCGCAGGCTCGAAGATCGGGCCAGTGCCTGTCTCCAGCAGAAGCTTAAGATATCCGCGCTCCTGCGCGACCGCCACGATCCAGTCGAGCAAGGCCTTGCCTACTCCCATTCGCAGCGCCGTTTCGGCTGTGCGCATGGACTTGATTTCGCCTCCGGTGCCGGACAATTCCTTGAGCGCTCCAATACCCAGCAATGCGCCGCCCTTGCGCACTTCGAAAACGGTAATACCTGGCCTTTCCAGACCCGACAGATCGAGCGCAAAGGAAGTGCCGGGCGGAGAGGCTTCGTACATAAGCCGTTGGTGCAGCGTAATCAGCTTGCGGACATCGCCGGTCGCAAGGCTCGCAATACCGATCTTGAGCGCAGTCATAGGTTCTCTATGTTCGGCATACCGAGGACGTGAAAGCCGCCGTCCACATGAATGATCTCGCCTGATGTGCAACTGCCCGCATCAGAGCACAGGTAAACGGCTGTGCCACCGACGGCTTCGAGAGTCGCGTTGCTTCGCAATGGCGCGTTGGTTTCAGTATGACGATAAGTCCTGCGAACGCCGCCAATTGCGCTGGCGGCAAGGGTCTTCATCGGGCCAGGGCTGATCGCATTGACGCGGATGCCCTCTGGCCCAAGATCACTTGCCAGATACCGCACAGCCGATTCCAGCGCCGCCTTGGCGACACCCATGACGTTGTAATTGGGCGTCACGCGAGACGAACCGAGATAAGTCAGCGTCAACACTGTCCCGCCGTGCTCCACCATCATCGGATGCGCTCTGCGAGCCACTTCGATAAGGCTGTAGGCCGATATATCCATGGAGTTGGCGAAATTCGCGCGCGACGTGTTGAGAAACCGGCCTGTCAGCTCGGACTTGTCGGAATAGGCGATCGCATGGACCAGAAAATCCAGCCTGTCCCAGCGCTCCTGCAAGGCACTGAAAGCTGCATCCAATGAAGCATCGTCCGTCACGTCGACGTCGAGCATCACATCCGAACCAACGCTTTGCGCCAGTGGCTCCAACCGCTTGCCAAAGGCTTCTCCCTGATAGGTAAAGGCGAGCTCTGCCCCCGCCTCTGCACAGGCCTTCGCAATGCCCCAGGCGATCGAGCGATCATTGGCCACGCCCATTATGAGGCCGCGTTTTCCCGCGAGGACGCCGTCATTGCCTGGCATGTTCATTCCCCTCACTCAGAGGCCGTCACAATTGATTCAAAGGCTTACCCATGAAACTTCGATAGCAGCATCGATCCATTGGTTCCGCCAAAACCGAAAGAGTTGGTCATCACAGTATCCAGACCGGCGTTCTCGACGAACTGCGTCGCGATTTCTTCCGGCTTCAACGCAGGATCCAGCGTCTCGACGTTGATCGACGGAATAATGAAGTCATGCTCAAGGGCCAGAAGGCAATAGACAGCTTCCTGCGCGCCGGTCGCGCCCTGGCTGTGCCCGGTCATGGACTTGGTCGAGCTTACAGGTGGCGTGTTGCCCTCGCCGAAGACCCGGCGCACCGCCTCAATTTCACCCACGTCGCCTACCGGCGTCGATGTTCCGTGTGCGTTGATATAGCTGACCTTGCGCCCTTCAGGGATGGTGCGCAGAGCTCCGCGCATAGCACGCTCACCACCCTCGCCCGATGGCGCGACCATGTCTACACCGTCGGACGTTGCGGCAAATCCGGTAACTTCAGCATAGATCCTTGCGCCGCGCGCTTGTGCATGTTCAAGGCTCTCCAGCACCAGCATCGCGCCGCCGCCGCCGATCACAAAGCCATCGCGGTCCGCGTCAAAGGCCCGTGAAGCCCTCTCGGGCGTGTCATTATACTTGCTCGACATCGCGCCCATCGCATCGAACAGGCAAGAGAGCGTCCAGTCGAGTTCCTCTCCGCCGCCGCCAAACATGACATCCTGCAGCCCGAGCGCGATCTGCTGCGCTGCCATGCCGATGCAGTGGAGCGAAGTGGAACACGCTGACGTGATCGAGAAGTTCATGCCCTTGATCTGATAGGCCGTCGCAAGGTTCGCGCTGACGGTCGAGGACATGCACTTCGGCACGGCAAACGGACCTATACGCTTGGTTGCGCCCGTGCTCAGCACTGTTTGATGCGCTGCAAGCATGGCGGAAGTCGACGGTCCGCCAGAGCCGGCAATCACGCCCGTCATCGGGTTGATGACGTCCTTCTCCTCGAGGCCCGCATCGGCAATCGCCTGTTCCATCGCGATATAGGCATAGGCTGCGCCCGGCCCCATGAAGCGCAAGGTCCGCTTATCGACATGCTCTGTAATATCGAGGTCCACAGCGCCCGCAATCTGCGAGCGAAAGCCGTGTTCGGCCATGGCCTCGTTGAAGGTGATGCCGGACTTGCCGGCTTTCAGCGAAGCCAGCACTTCGTCTGCATTATTCCCAATTGAGGAAACGATCCCCAGCCCTGTTACAACGACGCGCCGCATTATGTCTCTGTGCCCCTGATTGCTTACGCTTCGGAAAGCGCGACTTTCATATCCTTGACCTGATAGATCACTTCGCCGTCCGCTTCGACCCGCCCGTCAGCAACGCCCATCGTCAAACGCCGGGTCTGCACAGCCTTGGTAAAATCCACGAAATATTTCAGCATCTTGCGGTCAGGACGAACCATTCCGGTCAGCTTGACCTCGCCTACGCCCAAGGCATAGCCGCGCCCCTGCCAGCCTCGCCATCCGAGGTTAAAGCCGGTCAATTGCCACAGACCGTCAAGACCAAGGCAGCCCGGCATGATGGGATTGCCTGGAAAGTGGCACTCAAAAAACCACAGATCAGGGTTGATGTCATACTCCGCGACGACATGACCCTTGCCATGTTCTCCACCATCGGCAGATATGTCAGTGATGCGGTCCATCATCAGCATTGGCGGTGCTGGCAATTGAGCATTGCCGGGTCCGAACAACTCGCCGCGTGCGCACTTCAACAAATCGTCACGGTCGAAACTCGTTGGAAAATCGGTCATCCCCGGCGCAACTCCTCACCTTTTCTGCCTATGCGTTGCGCCTGCGCCTAGCACCCCGTTCTGGCAAGGAAAAGACTAGGCAAAGCTACAAAAGGGGATTCATGGGGATTCACTTCAGCGCGCAGCCCGTGATCTCGTTTGGCGCAGGGCGTGAGCCCGCGCGTTCGAACCGCGCGAAATAGCCGCGGATGTCCGGCTTCTCGAGAAATTCCACTAATTCATAGCCCACCGCTTCAAACTCGCATGAGAGCAGCAGCGGGGGAATGCCGTGCTGGTCTGTCGGGCGGTTCGAATCCACAACGATCACCTGCCCCCCTTCTGCCAGGGCCGGCCACAGCCGATACAGGAAGGCGTATGGTTCGGTGACTTCATGATACATGTGCACCAGAAAAATGCGGTCAAAGCTGTCAACGGGAAGTTGCGGATCGTCAGGCTTACCCAATTTGATAGAGACATTGTCGAGCCGCTCACGCTCTACCCGGTTGCCAAGCCGCTCAAGCGCATCGCGGTCGATGTCCTGTGCGAGCACTCGGCCGCCCTCGCCTACGCGTTCAGCCAGGCGCACGGTATAATAACCCTCGCCCGCGCCAATGTCCGCCACCGTCATGCCAGGCGAGATCGCGGCAAGGTCCATGACCTTTTGCGCTTCGCCGCGGCTATCGCGCGCGTCTTCATTGGCAAACTCTGTCGCGCCAAGCCCGGATACCGGCCTGTCTGCGCGGGGAAACTGGAGCGAGGATTCAGGCCGCGAGCCGTCTTCCGACACAGGAGAGCACGCGCTGAGCACGCCAAGCACAACACTTACTGTCACGGCCGCGCGCAGCATCACTCGACGTCCTTCACCTCGACTTTCTCGCCAGTAACTCGCTGTGCGAGAGCTGCAGAAATGTAGGGATCGAGCGCGCCATCGAGCACATCGTCAGGCGAGCTGGATGTCACACCGGTGCGCAGATCCTTCACCATCTGATAGGGTTGTAAAACGTAGGAGCGGATCTGGTGGCCCCAGCCAATCTCGCTCTTTTCCTGATACTCGCCGCTTGCCGCTGCTTCACGCTCTGCCATTTCGCGCTCGAACAGCCTCGCCTTGAGCATGCTCATGGCTGTTGCACGGTTCTTGTGCTGGCTGCGATCGTTCTGACTGGCGACCACGATGCCGGTTGGCTGGTGTGTGATGCGGACGGCCGAGTCAGTGGTATTGACGTGCTGACCACCTGCGCCGGACGCGCGGTAGGTGTCGATCTTCAGGTCCGAAGGGTCGATCTCGATGTCGATGTCATCGTCGATCACAGGATAAACCCAGACCGAACTGAAAGAGGTGTGGCGCCGGGCAGAGCTGTCATAGGGACTGATGCGCACCAAACGGTGCACGCCGCTCTCCGTTTTCGCGTAACCGTACGCATTTTCGCCTTTGATCAGCAGAGTGGCTGACTTGATTCCGGCCTGATCGCCAGCCTGATATTCGACTGTTTCGACCTTGAAACCGCGTCGCTCGGCCCAGCGCGAATACATGCGAAACAGCATTTCCGCCCAGTCCTGGCTTTCCGTTCCACCAGCACCGGCATGGATTTCCAGATAGGTGTCATTGCCATCTGCCTCGCCCGACAACAGCGCCTGGACCTTGTCCGCATCTGCGCGATCGGCCAGCCTAGACAGGCTTTGGAGACCATCCTTGATGATTTCCTCTTCGCCTTCCGCTTCGCCCATTTCGATGAATTCGACAGCATCTGCCATTTCGTCGGAAATCTCGTTCACGGTCTTCACCGCGGTTTCGAGCTGTTTCTGCTCGCGGCTGATTGCCTGTGCCTCCTTTGGATCGTTCCAAAGGTTTGGGTCCTGGACACGCGCATTCAGCTCATCGAGACGCCGCAAGGCCCGTTCCCAATCGAGCGATTGGCGAACCAGTGCAAGCGCCGCTTCGATACGGTCAATAAAGGCCTGCCCTTCGGCACGCATAGGCTAGTCTCTCTTGTCTCGTTTGGCCGCTCGCTTAGCGGGCATGGCCCAGTTGTAAAGCATTGTGCATGATCACGGCGTCTTGCAAGACAGCAAGCTGCTAGTAGATGCCTCCGCGTTCTTCCACGAACTGCTCTTCCTGTCCGAAGCGCCCTTCGTTGAGCCCGCTTTCAAGTCTCCCCCGCCGCAAGAGCGCCAAGATTTCCGCGCGGCGGGCAGCGATCTCGTCCTGGCGCGTGCGGCGAGGCGGCTCTGTATCCGGCTTGAACGCCTCCCAGATGACATCGGCCAGTGGATCGTCCGTTGGCCAGGCATCAAACACGCGTTTGCCGCTGCGGCGATCGATCCGGACCATCCGCACGCCCTCTGGCGCAACCGCCGGGTCAGTGCTCCAGCGCGACTTCGTCTTTTGCACGAACTCCTTGAAGATCGGGGCCGCAGTATTACCGCCCTGCACCCAGTTGCCGAGATCGCGAGGCTGATCGTACCCGACATAGACCCCGGCGACGATTTCAGGTGAACCGCCAACAAACCATGCGTTGGTCGGGCCCGATGTCGTGCCGGTCTTGCCAAACAGCGGCAGTTCGAGATCCCGAAGCCGGGTCGCTGTTCCGCGCTGCACTACACCTTCCAGCATATGGATAACCTGAAACGCGGTCCGGGGGTCCATAACCTGATCACCAAGCATTCCGAGGCGAGGCATGGGCGCACCGTCCCATTCAGCCATATTGCAATTCTCGCACTTGCGCCGGTCGGCGCGGAAGATCACCTTCCCGCGGCGATCCTGGACATAGTCGATGACGCTCGGCCGATGGAGCCGCCCATGATTGGCGAGCGCGGCATAGGCATTGACCAGCTTTTCAACCGTCGTGTCGCCTGAGCCGAGCGCAAAGGCCGGAAAGGGCTGATACTTGCCGATACCCATGCGATCGAAAGTCTTGATGACTTCCGGCATTCCCGCTTCCATCGCTATGTGCACCGTCATCAGGTTGCGGCTTTGCTCAAGCCCCCAACGCATCGTGTGCACACCGCCCGACTCACCGCCAAAATTGCGAAAGCATTTCTCGCCGAGGTTGGCTCCCTGGTAGAAACAGAAGGTCTGGTCAGGGACCTGGCTGGCCGGTGTCAGACCATTGTCGAGGCCTGTCGCATAAACGAAGGGCTTGATCGTCGATCCTGGCTGGCGGTCAGCCTGGGTGGCGCGGTTGAAATCCGACAGACGGAAATCAAATCCGCCTTGCATTGCAAGCACTCGCCCAGTCTGCACCGATTGCGCCAGGAAACCACCCGAAACCTCGGGGATGGCACGCACGCGGAAGCTGCCTCCCTGTGGCTGCACTGCGATCACATGGCCAGCGCGCAAGCCGTCGGGTAGATTGGTGAGCGGAGCCTCTTCGCCATCTGAGAAGCCGATCCTCGCGCTTTCGCCGCTGCGCGAAGTGACAACACCAATCCGCCAGTTCTGGTAATTGATCGACAGGAACGAGCTCGCCAACTGACGCGCCCAATCGCCCTTGCTTACGTCAAGCGTTGCGATTGGGCCGGTCCAGCCACGATTGCCGTGGTATCGGAACAACCCGGCGCGCAGGGCATCACGCGCGGCGTTCTGCATTCCTGTGTCGAGCGAAGTGCGGACCCAAAGCCCCCCGGCATACACGCTGTTCGGCCCTTCCTCCGCCGTCTCGCCGAAACGGTCCATCAACTGGCGCCGGACTTCCTCAAGGAAATAGCCCGCATCCGCGCGAGGAGCACTCGAGCGTAAGGGCACAAGTCCGAGAGGCTTGGCGCGTGCAGCTGCTGCTTCTGCTTCGGTAACGAAGTCGTTTTCGACCATCTGGCTCAGCACGAAATTGCGTCGCTCGATCGCCAGATCGCGGTTTTGCGAACGGCCATAGCGCTCAGGCGCTTTCGGCAGGATTGCGAGGAAGGCCGATTCGTGAAGCTCGAGGTCGCCAACATCCTTGTCGAAATAGGCGCGCGCAGCGGCCTGGACGCCGAAACTGCGCCGACCCAACGGAATTTCATTGAGGTAGAGCTCGAGGATTTCCTGCTTTGTCAGTACATCCTCAATCCGGCTGGCAACGATCATTTCCTTGAGCTTGCGCGTGACGGAATATTCATCGCCCAGCAGCAGATTCTTCGCGACCTGCTGCGTGATCGTTGACCCGCCGACTGCACGTTCGCCCGACCCAAACTTCGTGACGTAATCAAACACGGCATTGGCCGTTCCAGTGAAGTCCACACCGCCATGGCTGAAGAAGGTCTTGTCTTCAGCGGACAGATAAGCCTGGATCAGCTGTTCGGGAAAGTCAGCATACTGCAACTGAACGCGGCGCTCGCGCGCGTAGGAATGGACGATCTCGCCATCGATCCCGCGCACCATGGTCGGTAGCGGAGTCTCATAATCGAGCAAGGATTCGGCATCGGGCAAATCGCGCGCAAGAAAAACCCAGATCATGATCAGGATTGCGACAAAAAGCGCTAGGAGCAGCGCGCCGATGCGAAACAGCAAACGCTCTCGCCAGCTTTCAATGAACCACGCCGTGACCGCTCCAAGATCGCGGACGACGCGGTAGCGCGCATAATCAAGATTAGACTGGAGTTCCATCTTAGTTCGACGCCTTTAGCATCGGTTTGAAGCACGTCACCAGAGGGATTTGATCTAATTCACCGCTCATTGCTCGCGCCTGACCCGAACTCTAGCGGGATGCCTGCCTCACGAAATAGACCTGGATTGCCCGCGCGAGGCTTTCAGCAGCCGCTTCCTGACCCTCCTCAGAGGAGAGGCGCTCTGCTTCGTCCGGATTGGTCAGAAACCCCGCTTCAAACAGAATGGAAGGCATGTCGGGTGTACGCAGCACGACCAGGTCAGCGCCGCGAATGGGTTGCGGGTGGAAATTTAGGCGCGCCCTGCCCTCGCGTTCGACAAGGCCGGCAAGCTCCAGCGCATCTTCCTTGGCGCGGCGTTGCGATAATTCAACGAGGATCGCGTTGACCTCCGCATCACCGCCCGCAAGCTCAACTCCGTTGAGCCTGTCCGCATCGTTTTCCCGCCGCGCAAATCTCGCAGCGGCAGCCGATGTCGCACGTTCGGACAGCGTGTAAACACTCGCTCCTGCCGCATCCCCTTCCTCGCCCGCGCTGTCGGCGTGGATCGACACAAACAGGTCCGCTTTCATCCGGCCAGCAATCGCAGGCCGCTCCGATAGCGTAAGGAATCTATCGTCCTCTCGGGTCAAGGCGACCCGGATGCCGCCCAGTTCGAGCAGTTCCTCGCGCAGCTTGAGCGCAATGCCGAGAACGATGTCCTTTTCAACGAGCGGGCGCTCTTGTGTGCCACTGGTCGCTCCTGGATCGCGTCCACCATGCCCTGCATCGATGACGACAAGCGGCGCGTCCGGATCGTTCGGACCAGCAATATCCGGCAGGCCGATCTCCGCTGCCTCGCCCAGTTCGACCCTGACGACATAGTCGCGGCCAAACTCCGGCACCGGAACCTTGATCTTCAAGGCCATCAAGCCCGCCAGCATAGCAACCGGGGCAAGAATGATAAGAGCAAGGTGGAACCGCAGCGACATGACCATATTTGGTTAGGATGTTGCGCATGAGAAACGCAATATGGTTGCGGCATGAAACCCACGGTGCTAGCAAGCTATCACCGGCTATTCCTGCAGATTGCTGTTTTTCAACGGCTCTGGCAGATCCACCGGTCCCGCCCCGACATCTCGAAGGCGGGTTTCATGACAGGTTGATGCAGTGAAAAGAGTTCTCTCCCCAATTCAGTACGAGCCGCGCCATCCGCGCGAGCGTACGGGTTCGGGCCGGGCAGCCGCATGGTGCGGCCCTCTTGCGCTTGCAGACACAAACGTATTCCCCGCCGAACCAAACGCGGCGGGCCTTTCAACTCTCGCCGGACCGCTCTTGCGGCCACCGGTGATCCCTACATTAGTGCGCTCGCGAGAGGCGGCAAAGCCGCGCATTTCCGGCGCCTGGAGAATTATACATGGCAACGCGCATGCTCATCGATGCGCGCCACTCGGAAGAGACCCGGGTGGCGGTGCTCAAAGGCAACCGGATCGAAGAATTTGATTTCGAATCGGCAGAACACAAACAGATAAAAGGCAACATCTACCTCGCGAAAGTGACGCGGGTAGAGCCATCGCTTCAGGCGGCATTTGTCGATTTTGGCGGCAACCGGCATGGTTTCCTCGCCTTCGGGGAAATTCATCCCGACTATTACCAGATCCCGAAGGAAGATCGCGAAGCCCTGCTCGCAGAAGAGGCTGAAGCGGCAGAAGAGGAAGCTCGTTTGCGCGCGGAAGAAGAGGAGCGCGGCGAACTTCCTGGTGAAGAATACGACGCCGAGGATGAAAGCGCTGAACAACTCGCCGAAGAAATCGCTGAAGACGGGCTCGAGGAGATCGATACCTCGGAAAAGGACAAGGTTTCGACCATCGAAGACGGCCATGTCGACGGCAATGGCGACGATGAAGAAGACGATGATGACGACGAAGATGATTCGGATGACGAATCGGAAAGCGAATCATCTGACGGCGATGATGACAGCGACGATCGATCATCCAGAGGCTCGCGGCGAGGCCGCGGCGGTCGAAGCCGTCGTCGTCAGGGTGGCGGGAAAAGCCGCGCCAAGGAAGTCGACGAAGTGCGCGCTCGCCGACAGGCGCTGCGCCGCCGTTACAAGATCCAGGACGTTATCCAGCGCCGCCAGGTGCTGCTGGTCCAGGTCGTCAAGGAGGAGCGCGGCAACAAGGGCGCTGCCCTCACGACCTATCTGAGCCTTGCTGGCCGATACACAGTGCTCATGCCGAACAGCAGCCACGGTGGCGGCATAAGCCGGAAGATCAACTCGTCCAGCGACCGCAAGCGCCTCAAGCAGGTCGTCTCGGACCTGACCCTGCCTAAGAGCATGGGCTTGATCGTGCGGACCGCGGGACTCAGCCGCACCAAGCCCGAAATCAAGCGCGACTTCGACTATCTCGCGCGCCTGTGGGACGAAATTCGCGAAAAGACGCTGTCATCGACCGCACCTTCATTGATCCATTCGGACAGCGATCTGATCAAACGAGCGATCCGCGACATCTACAACAAGGAAATCGAGGAAGTCGTCGTCGAGGGCGAGGATGGCTACAAGTCCGCCAAGGAGTTCATGAAACTCCTTATGCCGAGCCATGCACGCCGGGTGAAAGCCTATTCCGATCCGGTCCCACTGTTCCAGCGCTACGGCGCGGAAGATCAGCTGCGCGCAATGTATGATCCGATGGTCCAGCTCAAATCGGGCGGCTACCTGATCATCAACCCGACCGAAGCACTCGTCTCGATCGACATCAACTCTGGCCGATCGACCAAGGAACATGGGATCGAGCAGACCGCGCTCCACACCAATCTCGAGGCGGCTCGCGAAATTGCCCGGCAATTGCGTCTGCGCGACATGGCCGGCCTGGTCGTGATCGACTTTATCGACATGGAGTACAACTCCAACATCCGCAAAGTCGAAAAGGCGATGAAGGAAGCGCTCAAGAACGATCGGGCGCGGATCCAGGTCGGTCGTATCTCAGGCTTTGGCCTGATGGAAATGAGCCGCCAGCGTCTGCGCACCGGCGTCCTTGAAGCAACCACGCGCGAATGTCCGCATTGCGACGGCACTGGTCTGGTACGCACTGCATCTTCGGCGGGCCTGTCTGCACTTCGCCTGATCGAAGACGAAGCGGCCAAGGGCAAAGGCACGCAGATCAAACTCGCAGCGAGTACAGAAGCTGCGATCTATCTGCTCAACGAAAAGCGCGCGGACCTGGTCGAGATTGAACAACGCTATGGCGTGTCGGTCGAGATCGTCCCCGAAGGCGAAGATGAAGGCGCTAAAATGAGCGTCTCGAGCGCTGGGCCTCGCCCCGCTCAGGCGCCCAAGTTTGACCCGATCATCGACGACGAAGACGACGACGAGGATGTTCCCGAAGAGGAAACCGACGAAAGCGACGATGATGACACGCCGAAGAAAAAGCGTCGCCGCCGCCGCCGCGGTGGACGCGGCCGCAACAAGAACCGGCGTGAGGATGGCTCGGACGGTGATGACGATTCGGACGATGAGTCCGGCGACGATACTGACGACGATAACGCAACCGATGAAGAGGGCGAAGAAAGGCCCAAGAAGCGTCGCCGCAGCCGTGGCGGTCGCGGCCGCAAGAAGCGGATCGAAGAAACTATAACAACGGAAGATGCCGCTAACCTCGACGAGGTCTCTGAACAGGTCAAGGAAGACATGACCGTTGTCGCAGGGCCCGATGAGGCGCCGGAAACTGCTGAAGCGATGGCGCAGGATGAGGCTGCACCAGCTGAGGAGAAGCCCAAGCGCAAGCGCGCCTCGCGGGCGAGGAAGAAAACTGCCACCGACGTTACCGTTGAAGATGCGCAGGATATGGATGCAACCGGTGACACTGAGGCATCCGAAGAAGAAGCACCCAAGAAGAAGCCTGCTCGCAAGGCTGCTGCCAAGAAGGCTCCGGTGAAGCGGGCATCGCGCGCCAAGAAGAAGGTGGATGAGCCGGCTGACGATGCGACGAAAGAAGAGGCTCCTTCGGCAACCTCACCAAAGGAAGCTGCACCTGCGAAGGATAACGCGGCCAATGATAGCGCGGAACCGCGTCGTGGTTGGTGGCAACGAACCTTCGGCGAGGAAAAATAGTCTCAGACAAGGCTGTGTGCTGAAAAGGTTCAAGGGCTCGAACGTCTCCAGGCGTTTGGGCCCTTTCCTTTAAGGATTCGCGCCTTAAGTCTCGATACCTCAGGCGCCGGTCTTACGCGCGACACCCCATTCCATCCAGCCTGCGATGCGCGGGGTCTTGGGCATATAGCCCTGCCCCATCGGCTCAACATCAAAGCCTGCACCTCTCAATGCAGAGCCGATCGGCCGGGTCAAATGGCACCCACCGGCGATGCGCTTCCATACCGGCTCGATGCGCATTTGCCACTTCGCAACATTGGCATCAGGCGCGCGGCCATGTTCGAGGAACAGCATCTGTCCCCCCGGCTTGAGAACACGGCGAACCTCTGAGAGCACCTGTGCAGGATCGTGCACACTGCACAGTGTATAGGTACAAACCACAGTGTCGAACTGGCTGGAAGCAAACGGGATTTCTTCTCCCACCCCTTCTCGGATGTCGGTTGTCCAACCTCTTGCTTCACCCGCCTTGCGCGCTTGGTCAAGCAAGCCTGCATGAGGATCGATCCCGGCGAATTGCGAAATAGCATCCGTATCGTAAAACTGCTGGTTCAGCCCTCCGCCACAGCCCAGTTCCAGCACGTTTCCGCGCGCCAGAGGCACGACAAAGGAGCGGCGTTTCATGATCTGGCCCTGGCTGCACGCGAATGTCACCAGCCTCGGCATCACGTGGGCGTCGTACCAGTTCTGCAATCCCATCGGTCCCTCTCCAGTCCGATCGCGCGGATGGACAAGCTATGCCGGGTTCTCATAAAGGGCAATTAGCGAGTTTGACGGATCTTTGGCGCGGCAATCTCGCGCAGCCTGGTCGCAACCTGCTGCATATGTTCAGCCAAGGTTGCTGCGGCGTCATCATGGGGCACCCCTGCCAATTGCGTGACCTGCGGCATCGAAAGCCCGATACGCAAGGTTCCACCCCATTGACCATCCTTGCGCACACACTTGACTGGCTGGCCAAGCCGCAAGCCGTTAAATGCAAGCTCCTTATGCAAGGCTTGCGCATGGTCAAAGGTCGACAAACCTGGCATTTGGCTGACATCCAGCGTCGCAAGGGTCTGCATTTCCAGCGGGAAAGTCGCAGGAAGCGGAGATTCAGGATCTGGCGATGCGGTTACAAGGCTGATGTCTAGCGGACGCAGGAGATGCTCAGCGATCGCGTCCTGAAACAGGCCGAAGACACGCGTCGCATCTTCAACCGCCAGAGCCTGAAACCTCTCAAGCTCGAACACGCTTCCTTCCAGTCGCAGTGCAAGGCCCGGATTCTCGGAATCACACAGGATTTCGCGCCCAGCCCACCCGACCGGAAATTCGGCGCGGCGGAAGATCGTCTCCAATCCTTGCGGGAGAGCAGGGGCGGCCTCCATTACCGCGCGAGGAACCAGCGCAAAGCCGCTGAACGGCGCGCCGCCCATGAATTTCGACCCGGTCAGAAAGACAATTGCTCCGCGCGCAATGTAGCTTTCGACGCAATCGGTCGTGATGCGCGCCTGACATGCGTCGACGACGAGGCTGAACGTGCCGGAATAACTCTGGTGCAGAGCTTCGAGTTCAGTCTGCTCAGGCAGGATCAAACCCGTTTTGGACCCGTGCACTACATGCACCAGCGCATGCCGATTGCTCGCTTGGGCGAGAATGATCTCGCTTTCAATCGTTGCCAAGATTTCGCGACTGCTGCGCGCGATCCCGCCCGAACAGCGCACCGGAACATCGGCGAGGCTGATCCGGGGGAACCCTTCCACAGGGATAGCCTGCTGGGTATCCTGGACCAGCGCTGTTTCGCTCGCGAAGTAGCGCCCATGGGCTGAGTGAATGCAGCCGCTGCCAACCTCGTCGGCTCCGAGCAGGACGTTATGAATGCCCCCTTCCGCACGGTCCATGAAGGCTGCAAGCGCGACGTACTCGAGATCCGTGCCCGAAGGGGCAAACACCACCTCGACATCGTCTTTCAGGCTGTATGCGGCCCTGATCCGGCTTCGTAACTGCTCAAGATGCTCTGAATAGCCTGGTTGCCCGGCCTGGCGCATATTCAGCAAGTGCGTGAACGCCGCTAAAGAAAGATCATTTGCGGTCGAGGACGCATAGGCCAGCGTCTTGCGCGGGTAAGGCGCGGAGAAATACTTGTTGATCCCAGTCTCCGGATCAAGCGTGATCCGCGCATCGCCGCCTGCGGACAGCGCCGCGATCAGCCCGCGCGCATCGGAGCAAAGTTCAAGATCGCCTGAGCAATCCGGGAATCTTACTTCAGTAGCGTTCATGCGACCTGTTTCATCTTGGCGATTTGTCCGGTTGCCATTATTGGCGAGCGCCTCACTTGGAAAGAGACAATCCCTTGAATAGCCCTGTAGCGCCCCTCACAATCGACGAACCGACTCGTCGGGACACTCACATCCTGTTTATCGCCAAGAATGCGCTGTGGGACGGAACCGGCAAGCCGGAAGACGGCAACCATGCCACATACCATCGCGAGATGCGCCAGGTGCTTGAAGGGCTTGGCCTGAAGCTTACGATTGCAGACAAATTCGACATCCTTTTCGACAAGCCGGACTTCGACTTTGTCTTCCCGCTGTTGAACCGCGCAGGCTTCTTCAATTCGGAAATGCTGTGCCCGCTGCTGTGCGAGCGCGCCGGGATCCCCTATCTCGGGGCAAGCCCGATCCTGCGCGGCCTGTCCGATGACAAGCACTTGGCCAAGCGCGCCTGCGTTGATGCAGGCGTTCCAACGGCTCCATGGCAGATATACCGCCGCGGCGCTCCTGTAACCGAAGCCGGCTTCCCGCAGGGCGAACGCTATGTGGTCAAGCCCAATGCCTCCTCTGCCAGCTGGGGCGTGATGGACGCGACTGACTGGACGTCTGTGCGGCAAGCGATCGAAGGCGTGCACGAGCTGGGGCATGACGCGATCGTCGAGCCATTCATCAAGGGCAGCGACGTCGAAGTGCCGGTGGTGACAATCCATGACGACCCGGTGGTGATGCCGATGCTGATCTTCCGTCAGGCAGACCCGGAGCATCTGCGCAAGTATGAGGAAAAGCGCGATCTGGTCGACCGCAGCCAGAAATACTCGCTCGACGATTACAACGATCCGGACAATCCGATCGCGCAAAAGATCGACGGCTACACGCGCAAGCTATTCGGCGAATATCGCCCGTTCGATTATGGCCGGTTTGAGTTCCGAGTGAACGAGACCACGGGTGAAGTCACTTTCCTCGAAGTTAATCTGAACTGCAATTTGTGGTCGCAAAAGGTGTTTGGCCGTTCAGCCAAAATGCTGGGCTGGACGCAAGAGCAGCTGATCGAGACGATCCTTGCGGAAAGCCTGCGCCGGCATGGGCTGATGGGGTAAGTCTGCTTTCGGGAAACTAAGATGTTGATCCCCCGTCCGCAATTGGGGTGGAAAGCAGACATTCCGCTGAACACATCTCTCGCAAACGGGTGCCGGCTCTGTTCGCAAAGCTTTAGCTCCGCGCGTCGCTATGGCCGGTCGGATTTGATCAAGGCGCCTTCGAGAGCGCCGGACTGATCGCTCCGTTCAGATTACGAACTCCAAACCAAGCCGAGTTTGGATATTGCGCTTCTCTAGGTCGCCCCCCATCGCCTCACCGTTTTCGATCTGCTCAAGATCGGAATGAAGCTCTTCGCGCAGGAATATTGCAAAATCGACGTCGCCAGCAGCTGCAAACGGAAATTCATGCCAGGTCCCGATGTCGAGCATTACGCCCTTTGTTCCATCAAACGCAAAAGCAACGACCTTGTCTGGATCGGGCAGCGATTCTTCGTTTGGAGGCGCCAACACCATGAAGAAGGGCGCCCCGTTAAGCGGCATGAATACCTGAGTGTGCTGGAAGTGGCGCTCCAGCCAGATGACGCTCCTTGGTCGCGGCCTCACGCGGGCTACCGCAATACAGGCCTCGCGGTCGGTCACCATTCCGGGCACGTCCCAGAGGTCGACCGCATCATTATAGAACGAGGTCTGCCTCCCAGGACGTTCGTCAGGCTCAATCAGGCGCCCGAAGGGAGCGAAATTGTCCCTGTTAGCCGCGATGGGATCGAGTTTGCATATGGTCATCGTCATATCTTGCTTTCCTCAGACACCTAGAAGTTGAAAGTGACTTCAACACCGTAGAGTTCCTGCGGACCGGGTGAGATGAAGTCGCCGCCAAATTCAGGTGCGGGGATGACTTCTGCGAGATAGTCGGTACCGGTGATATTGTTGCCGAAGGCCATGATCGACCAGCGGTCGGACCGAAGACCGAAGCGTATGTCGAGGGTCGAGTAGGCATCGCGCTGCGAGTTCGTGAAGTTGCCTTGCAACCCGAAGATGTTCGGCACTTCGTTCTCTTGCACCGTGTGGAACCATGTCGGTCCAGTAAGCCGGAAGTCTCCGCGCACCACCACATCAAAGGTTTCAGAAATCGGCGCTTCGATCTGCGTACCGAGGTTGAGCGTGTAATCGGCTGTGTAAGGCGATTTGTTGCCAACTGTGTAAGGCCGCGCATCATTTTCCTTGATCTCACTGTCGATCACATTGCCGGTCGCAAACACGCTCCAGCCTTCGACAAGCCGGACATTGGCCGCTGCTTCCACGCCTTTGAGCTCGACTTCATCGATGTTCGAGACAACCCGCAGCAGGCCGAACGGTCCTACGAAGAACTCGAAGAACTGCATGTCGGTGACTTCAGTGTAATAACCTGCAAGCTCGAAGCTGGCAGCGCCTGTGCCGTCGTTCCACTTCAGGCCAACTTCATACGAGCTCGACTTTTCCTTGTCGTATGTATCGAAGATTGAGAGCCCAGCCCCGAATACGTCATTGAAGAAACCGTCGACGATGGCCTTGGAGCCGCTCGAGTTGAAGCCACCGGACTTGAAGCCGATGCCCCAGTTGGCAAACAGGTTCAGATTGGCGGACGGCTTGTAGCTCAGTGTGACCTTTGGTTGGAGCTGCTTGAAGGTCTCCGAGCGATCCTCAAACACGCCGCTCGGGTTGTAGACCGGATCAAGCCCAGGATTGAGGAAGTAGTCAGCCGGTGTGGTCGGCGTACCGTTGGGATTGCCCGTCAGCACGTTGCCAACATAGAGTGTGCGCGCATCGAGCGGCACGTTGTTGCTGACTTTGCGATCTTCGATGTCGTAGCGCAGGGCGAGTCCAAGATCGAGCGTGTCGGTCAGCTCGTAATCCACCGAAGCAAAGGCCGCATAAACGTCGGTCTTGAATGTGTCGTCAGCCAGCGATTCCGTGCGGTTACGCGGATCGGTGGTGAAGCATTCCGGGATAACGCCCTCGCCCGTGTCAATGCCGAGATTGAGACAAACGTCGCGCTTGATGTTGAGGTAGTACGCACCAACCTGCCAGTTCATGCGGCCAAACTCGCCGATCAGGCGCACTTCTGCGCTGTAATCTTCCTGGTTGCGCTGCTGGAATTGCGTTCCGTCACAAGTGACTGGCGAATAAGGTGGTAGGAACGCACCGCCGCCGATACCGAACGGCGTTTGAACCGGATAGCCGTCAAGCGCGGCAAGCGACGCTACGCAGTTGGGCTCTTCAGCGAAAAAACCGAATGTACCGCTGGTGCCGTCCGCATAGAAGAAGTTGTCGATCTTGTTGTAGGAGACATAGCCGACCAGTTCAGTTGTATCGGACAGCGCGGTAGTAAGCCGTAGCGAACTTTCAAAGGTCGTCTGTTTGTTAAGCGGATCGACATTCGGCGTGAACAGGAACTGATGCTCGTTCACATCGATATTGAAGGCCGGCGCAATGATATCGGCAAGCAGCGGAATTTGGAACGCCGCATTGAACAGGATCGCACCACTTTTAGATTCACCATAGCGCGCCTTGAGATCAAGCTCGCTCGATGCGCCAAGCTCCCACAGCAGCCGCCCATTGACGTTCCAGCGCTCATAATTGTCCATCGAAGCAGGATCGGTGGGGTTGCCGGGGTAAGTGCTGGTGTTGAGCGGATCGGCCAGGAACGGATTGCGATAGAATCCGTCGCTGCGGCCATAATCGCCATTGATGACAAAGCCGATGCCATCGCCAATCGGTCCTGAGATGCCCCCTGCCGCGCTGTAAGTGTCATTGTTAGCCGCAGAAACCTTGCCTGACACTTCCAGGAAATCATCAGGACGCTTGGTCGTGATCACGATTGCACCCGCCGTCGCATTGCGACCATAGATCGCGCCTTGCGGGCCCTTCAACACTTCGATCTGGCTGACTGCGCCCTGGTCCTGGTTGAGCGAAGACGTGTTGCTCTTAAGGATACCATCGACCACCAACGCAACGTTGCTTTCCGCATCGCGAGAGCCGTTCAGGCCGCGAATGTTGATCTGCGTGTCCGCAGATTCGACCCCGCCCGCAACAATCGTCACACCAGGTGTCAACTGCACGAAGTCTGATGCCCGCTCAGCCCCTGTCAGCGCCAGGGTGTCCGCAGAAATCACTGAAATCGACGCTGGAACATCCTGCAATTGCTCGTCTTGACGGCGCGCCGTCACGATAATCGCATTGCCTTGCACCGCTTCTTCTGCGGTGTCGCTCGCAACTGTTGGCTCCGCTTCGTCTTGTGCGAACGCGGGAACGGCAAATGAAGTGGACGAAAGCAGAGCGGCGATGAACTTCTGTGAGACGGAGGTTTTCACGAGATTATTCTCCAAAAGCGAAGCCAGGCTGGCAGGTCTGAGAAAGAAGGGGGCGTAGAGCCGGGAGTACCCGGCTCTATTCCGCAGCGATTGCGGTGGAGTGGACCGTGGCATTGTCGATGCCGTCGACATTCTCCAGCTCGCCAGGCTCGATATATTTGGTCCAGTTGTCGAACCGCTCGAGACCCGCGAGGTAGCCTTCGTAGATGGCATGCTCGAGCCGGCGCGGGACGACTGCATCGCCAACCCGGTGAACGTTTGCGAACCTATCCTTGAGTTCGAAATAGAGCGCATCATTGGGGATGTTCGCCGTCGTCATGATGACGTGATCCACATTGCTGAGCGTGCTCGGCTGGCCCGAATAAATATTGAACAGGTTTATGCCGTCAGCAGTAATTTCCGACGCCCAGCTGTTCGCCTGGAATTCAAGTCCAGCAGAAAACAGTTTCTGCAGCATGATCGGCAAGTCGAGCGTCGTGTTCATGCGGTTGAACAGGTTTTGCTGGCGGCTGACGATCCGCACCCTCTTGCCACGTTCGAGCAGCATCTCGGCCAGACCTGCAACATAGCGCGTCCCGTCATCGTCGAGGATCACGATGCTCTCGCCGGTCAGCGCATCTGGATTTGCGATTGCCGCCCAACCATCGGTGACATGCGGCAGATCAACACCTGGAAGCTTTTCCGTGGTGGGCGCAACGATGTTAAAGCCGCTCTTGTCAGGCTTGCCGCCGGTCGCAACGATGATTCCGTCTGGCGCGAGACTTTCGATAAGCTCCGGCGTTGCCTCAGTTTCAAGACGGATATCACCGCCATGCTTCTCGATTTGGAAAGCAAGATCGCGGGTGATGTGAGCGAAGGTTGGACGCTTGGTCTTGAGGATCAGATTGATCTGGCCGCCCAGCTTCTTGCCCTTTTCAAGCAGCGTGACCTTGTGGCCGCGCTTGAGCAGCGTTTCCGCGCTCTTGAGGCCCGCCGCGCCGCCGCCTACGACAACCCAGTGCTTGGGATCAGCGGTCTTTTCCAGCGTGGTTTCGTTGAACATTTCCTCGCGCCCGGTGGTCGGGTTGAGGATGCAGGTCATTGGCGAACCGTCGAACAGGCGACCAATGCAGCCCTGGTTACAGCGGATGCAGTGAATGATGTCGTCTTCCTCGCCAGCGCGCAGCTTGTTGACGAGGTCCGGGTCAGCAATATTGGGGCGAGTCATCGCGACCATGTCGCATGCCCCTTCTGCCAGCGCTTTTTCCGCGAGCTTCGCATTGTCAACGCCGCCAACCAGGAAAACTGGCAAGCTGGGGCAAGCTGCCTTCAGCTGCTTGCAGCGCTCTATCAGCCAGCCTGACTCGACGTCAGCAGGCGGTATCATGTACTGCGGAACGTGATATGTGCCAGCCGACACCGTCACGTAGTCGATTGTGCCATCGGCGGCGAGCATCTTGCCCACCTCGACCCATTCGTCGATTGGCAGACCGCCCGGAACCATTTCATCCAGCGGCATCCGAATGCCGACGATATAGTCAGGACACATCGCCTTGCGGACCGCGTTGATGACTTCGCGGGGGAAGCGCATGCGGTTTTCAAGCGAGCCACCATATTCGTCGGTGCGCTTGTTGAAGAGCGGAGAGATGAATTGCTCCAGTAAATAGCTGTGTGCCAGATGTACTTCGACGCCGTCGAAGCCTGCCTGTTTGGCGAAATCGGCAGAGCGGACCCAGCCCTCTACGAGCTCAGCCATGTCTTCCTTTTCCATTGCCTTCGCCATCTCGCACAGCGCCGGCGATTTGACGTTCGATGCTGACCACAGCACGCGGTAATCATCCATCGAAGTGGTCGAACCGTTGACGCCAAAATGGTTGAGTTGAGCGATGATCGCGCTGCCGTGCTTGTGCACCGCATCGGTCATGGCCCGGTCACGCTCGATCATTTCGGGGCGGTAGCCATAGGAATAGCCGCGCATGAACGTGTTGGAAGTCGGGTGGATCAGGCGGTTGCCTGTGGTGAGTAGGGCCACGCCACCCTTTGCGCGCGCTTCAGCGTAATAGCGGTCACGATTGTTGGTGACGCCATCCTTCTTGTGGAATCCCTTCGCATGCGCGCTTTGCATGATACGATTGCTTAATGTCAGGTGCTTGAGCTTGAATTCCGAAAACACCGAAGGATAAGTCTTTTCTCCAGGATAGCTCGCCATCGCCTCTCTCCATTAGCCGCAAAAAAGTGATTTGCGGCGTGCGAATAGGGCCAAGTTAGGAAGAGCGTCTTTCAGATTTGGACGCGACTTTTTCAGAATCGGTCGCGCAGCAGCGACGCCGGGGTCACACCCCTGCGAGCGCGCATCGTCGAGGTCAGATGCGACTGGCTGGCAAACCCGCAATCGAGCGCTACCTGCGCGATCGGAACGCCTTGGCTGATAAGGCCTGCCGCCTGATCAAGACGACGTTCTGTCACATAATGATGAAGCGGCATTCCAAACTGCTCATGCGCCAGTTTCTTCAGCACCGTAATCGAAATACCCATCGCCCTGGCGACGTCCTCTGCGCGGAGCTTGGTCGACAGATTCTCTTCGATATAGGCTGCGAGGGCTTCTCCCCGATCTCTAAGAGACAAGTTGGCGTGTGATTGCCCCAAATTGCTGTATCTCCGCACGAGCGTTGCAGCAATTTCAAGGGCTGCGACATCTCGTTCAAAGCGTGATGTCGTCGTGGACTCGATGAGGAAAGAATAGCGCCGCAAATGGTCAACCAAACCGTTATCAAAGATGAACATGCAATCATCTCTGAGCGATGTAGCCTGACCATGCATTTCGAGCGCAACAGACTGCAGCAGCTCGGGATGAATGTAATAATGAGTGCGGTCCGAAATGTTGTCCGAACGCCAGGCGGCATCTATCCCTGCAGGCAAAATCAGTAGCGATCCGGGCCTGCTACGCCTGCCAGAAAACTCCGCTTTGTCGATTCTGCGAACGTCTTCGCCCGCATTTTGGAGGATCACGGTGTGATGGGAATACCCGTGGGTGATCGCGTCCAGGCCGAGTGACGAACGCCAACGCGCAACTGGCATGCTCACGCCATCTTCGATCATCCGGCTGGAGACTAAATCGGCCGATCGAAATCTTGCGGTCGACACGAACTGATCCGGCGGTCCGGCAAATGTCGGCATTTTGTTCGAGGAAAGACCGATCAGCAAGTAGCCACCTCCATCGCGCACCCTATGCGCCTAAGTTGGAGTAACTGCAAATGTTCCCCACTACGCATTTCCCGAGCGGCATCGGCGAAAATTGGAGTCTGAACGCGAGTTCGTCCGCAATTGGGTCGTTGGCGGAATGTCCGGTTTTCGTGAGGGCTATCCCTAATCCGGCACTCTCTCGCCCTTCCAATCAAACTGGAAGCCGCTGTCGTCGGGCGTCAGGCCGTCGATCACGCCCAGCAAATTTGCCGCAGCATCCTCCGGCGAAGTCAGCTGTCCATCGGGCAGGTTCGACTGAAATGGCTCGCTGAGCGATGTGGCCACCGTTCCCGGATGCAGCGAGACAACCACCGCATCCTTATGCGTCCGCCCCATCTCGATCGCCCAGTTGCGCACCAGCATGTTGAGCGCCGCCTTGCTCGCACGATAGCTGTGCCAGCCCCCGATGTGGTTATCACTGATCGATCCTACCCGTGCAGAGAGCGCCGCGAACACTGCCCTGCTCTCACGCGGGAACAGCGGCAGCATGTGCTTGGCGATCAGAGCGGGCCCGATGGTGTTCAGGCGCAAGACCTGCTCCATCGCGGCGGGGTCAAGTCGTTTGTAGCTCCGCTCTGGCCCGGTCCCATCGGCCAGCGTCAGCACGCCGGTAGCGACGAGCACCAGCTTAGGCGGAGCATCGCGCATCCCCTGTGCAACAGTTTCAATGCTCGCCTCGTCGGTGAGATCAAAGGTGAACGGCACGATCGCCTTGTTCTCAAAATCAATCGCTGATCGCGACCCGGCATAGACACGCTCCACCCCCCGTTGCGCGAGAGCTTCTGTCAGTGCGCGGCCTATGCCGCCGCTTGCGCCGAACACCACCGCGCTCTGCGGCCATATCCCTTGCGTCTGTCCTACATTGCCCATGGGTATTAGACGGTTGATATGGCTTTGAAGTTCCCTTCCATGATTGCAACGATGACAGGGAAAATGCGCCAGAAATGTTTGCGCTCAGGACTGTGTAACATGTGTATCCAACACTTCGGTTCCAGCGAAAGGCGACTCGCTTCGAATCCATACAACTGGCTTGCCAAAACTCTCAACAAACCCGCCTTGCCTCATAGGCCCAAACCGCTAGATAGGTGCTCAAACGAAAACGGGATTCTCGACTGACATGGCTACTTTTACGCTTCCTGCAAATTCCAAGATCCGCACGGACGGCAAGACGCACAAGGCAGAAGGGGCCAAGCGCACCAAGACGTTCAAGATCTATCGCTATGATCCCGATAGCGGCAAGAACCCGCGCTATGACAAGTTCGAGATCGATCTCGACAATTGCGGGCCGATGGTTCTCGACGCGCTGTTCAAGATCAAGAACGAGATTGACCCGACGCTGACCTTCCGCCGCTCTTGCCGCGAGGGGATTTGCGGGTCCTGCTCGATGAACATGAATGGCAAGAACGGCCTTGCCTGCACCACCGCGATTGAAGACCTCTCAGGCGAAATTCGGATCACGCCGCTGCCGCATATGGACGTGATCAAGGACTTGGTTCCAGATTTCACGCACTTCTACGCGCAATACGCCTCTATCCGTCCGTGGCTGCAAACCGTCAGCCCGACGCCAAGCGGAAAGGAGCGGCTGCAATCGCCAGAGCAGCGTGAGAAGCTCGATGGCCTGTACGAGTGCATTCTGTGCGCGTGCTGCTCGACCAGCTGCCCGTCCTACTGGTGGAATTCGGACAAATTCCTCGGGCCTGCGATCCTGCTGCAGGCCTACCGCTGGCTCGCAGACAGCCGCGACGAGATGACGGGTGAGCGGCTCGACCAGTTGGAAGATCCCTTCCGGCTCTACCGCTGCCACACCATCATGAACTGCGCGAATGTGTGCCCCAAGGGTCTCAGCCCGGCGAAGGCTATAGCGGAAACCAAGAAGATGATGGCTGAGCGGGCGATCTGAGCCTGGTTGATGTAGGGCCTGCCGTGCTCAAGGACGAGGTGTTCGATCATCAGCCGGACCCGGACAATCCGGGCTGGCATCACTGGAACCTGAAGGACCAGACGCTGTTCAACGGCGCGGTAATGGGCAAGCTGATTACCCGGCGAGAGGGCGACAAGTGCCGCTTGCGGATGTTCCCTGAGCGCAAGCATGAGAACCTGCAAGGGATCATCCATGGTGCCGTGACTCTGGGTCTGATCGATATTTCCATGTTCACGACCATGCATGTGGTTGGCAGCGGAAATGCGGGGCCCTCAGTGACGCTGGAGCTTTCAACGCAGTTTATTGGCGGCGGTGATCCTGGACGGCCGCTTGATGCGGTGACGGAGATCATGCGTGAGACCGGCAATCTCGTGTTCGTGCGCGGCGAAGTGGTTCAGGATGACGACCGTGTGGCGGCTTACAGTGGGATCATCCGCAAGTTTGTTCCACGCGAACAAGGGTGACCGGGCCATATGCTGGCACGATATGAACGGCTGATCGCAGCGGGCGAGTTGCGCGCCGACGCGGATCAGCGGCGCGCGGCTGTGCGTCTGACGCACCTGCAGCGCGAGTTGGAGCGCGGCAAGCCCGGCGGTTTGCTAGGCCAGTTTTTCGGACGCAAGGCACCCTCACCCAAAGGGGTCTACATGTGGGGCGGTGTCGGACGCGGGAAGTCGATGCTGATGGACCTGTTCGTTGCGAACCTTGGTATCGCGGAAAAGCGGCGGGTGCATTTCCATGCCTTCATGCTCGAAGTGGACCGAATGCTCCGCGATGCCCGCCAGAACGATCCGGGCGATCCTGTACCCAAGGTTGCAGCGGCAATCGCCAAGGATGTGCGTTGCCTGGCCTTCGATGAGATGGTTGTCACCAATACCGCTGATGCCGCGATCATGGCGCGGCTGTTTACCGCCTTGATCGTAGATCAAGGGGTGACGGTTGTTACGACCAGCAACCGCCCGCCCAGGGACCTTTACAAGGATGGCCTGAACCGGTCATTGTTCCTGCCTTTCATCGATCTGGTTGAAGAGAAACTCGACATTGTCCCGCTCGATGGCCCGGTGGATTACCGGCTCGAGCGGCTTGGCGGGCTTGGCAATTGGAATGCGCCGTTTGGCGATGAAGCGACGGCGCGTGCGCGAGAGGCCTTCTTCCGCCTGACAGATTATGATCCTCAGGATGCGGCCAATGTCCCGAGTGCTGAACTCGATCTTGGGGGTGGCCGCAGGCTTCATGTGCCGAAGAGCCTCAAGGGGGTCGCGGTCTTCAGTTTCAAGAAGTTGTGCGCAGAAAATCGCGGGGCCGCCGATTACCTCGCCATCGCGCGGACATATCATACAGTTATCCTTGTCGGCATTCCCCGCATGGGGCCGGACAATCGCAATGAAGCGATCCGCTTTACCAAGCTGATAGACGCGCTTTACGAAATGCGCGTGAAGTTGTTCGTTACGGCAGAGGCTGAACCGGAAGAGCTCTACACCTCAGGCGATGGAAGCTTTGAATTTGAACGCACTGTCAGCCGGTTGAAGGAAATGCAGAGCGAAGAATATATGGCGCTGGGGCACGGCGTCATGGAAGGGGCTCAGTCAGACTAACATTTCTGCCGCGGGCCCATGCCCGAGGAAATTGGCCGGCGATGCGCTCGCGCCATAGGCTCCGGCACAGAATACAGCGACCAGGTCGCCGACCTCTGCACGCGGGAGTTCGGCGGCATCTGCAAGTCGGTCGAGCGGAGTGCACAGACAGCCGACGACGTTGGCGACCTCTCCTGGCTCCTCATCGAAGCGAGTGGCGATGGCTACGGGGTAATTGCGCCGGACCACGGCGCCAAAATTGCCAGAGGCAGCGAGTTGGTGATGGAGCCCGCCATCAGTCACGAGATAGGTCACACCGTGGCTTTCTTTGCGATCTACAATGCGGGTCAGATAGACGCCAGCCTCTCCGACCAGATAGCGGCCCAACTCCAGACATAGCTGAGTCTCAGCAAGTTCCATTGGCAAATCAGCGACGCGATCCGTCAAAGCATCACCAACTGCAGCAAGATCAAGCGGTTCGTCACCCGGGAAGTACGGTATGCCAAAGCCCCCGCCCATGTTGAGCTTCGGCAAAGGTGCACCAATCTCTCCGGCGAGGCGTCCAGCAAGGCCGATCACGTTGGCTTGCGCCTCGATGATCGCGTCAGCGGAAAGCGCCTGGCTACCAGTGAAGATATGCAGACCGCGCCAATCGACTCCAGCCTCAATCAGGCGTCTGGCGAGAACTGGAACGCGCTCGGCATCGAGGCCGAAGGGCTTGGCCCCTCCGCCCATCTTCATGCCTGATCCCTTCATCTCGAAATCGGGATTGACCCGGATCGCCATCTGCGGTGTGATACCGACGCGCTCGCCGATTGCCAGCGTGCGCTCGGCCTCACCTTCGCTCTCGCAATTGAGGGTCACTCCTGCCTTTATCGCAGCCTCAAGCTCATCATTACGCTTGCCCGGCCCTGCAAAGCTGACCCGCGCCATGTCTATGCTCAGATCTTTTAGCAGCGCCAATTCTCCGGACGAAGCGATATCGAAGCCATCGACTAAACCTGCCATATGCTGAACCACAGGGGCGAAGGGATTGGCCTTCACCGCATAGTTGATGCCGATACGCGGGGGCAAAGCAGATCTGAGTTCGCCTAAACGCGCGTCAAGCCGCGCGCGCGAATAAACAAAAACCGGCGTGCGTCCGGTCTCTTCGACCAGCTCGGAAACACTCCGCCCCCCGATGACCAATTGCCCATCGTGGGCCTCAAAACCCGCAGGAATCGGCCCCAGCCCCTTCGGCTTCATCGTGAAAGTTCCTTGAGCAACGCTGTGCGGTCAATCTTGCCATTGGGATTGAGCGGCATGGTATGCCTCCAGTGTATCTGCTCAGGTTGCATGAAATTGGGCAGCTCCTTGGTAAGAAATTTCGGAAGCGCAGCCTCATAATCCTGAGCGCCCGGTTCTGCGCGCACCACCAAATGCACGGCATGGCCGAGCCTCTCATCCGGAAGGCCAAGGGCCACCGCTTCCGCCACCAGACCGCTTGCGAGCGCGCCCTCTTCCACTTCCTGTGGGCTGATCCGGTTGCCAGCGCTCTTGATCATCGCATCACGCCGCGCGACGAAATAGAGCAAACCGTTATCTTCGCGCTTCACGCTATCGCCTGACCATACCGCTATTCCGCCATATTGGCTGGCACCGGGAGCCGGCTTAAACCGCCGCGCCGTCCGCTCTGGATCCCGCCAATAACCTTGAGCAACCAGGGGTCCACAATGGACAAGCTCTCCCTCTTCGCCCGGCGCTGCGACGTCACCCCCTTCGTTGATGACCATGACCTCAGCGAAGGGAATCGCGCGGCCCATTGACGTGGGATGCTCATCTACCAGCGAAGGATCAAGATAGGTCGAGCGAAATGCCTCTGTGAGTCCATACATCGGATAAAGGTCGGCATCGGGAAATATCCGGCGCAGGTCCCGCACCAGGTCGAGCGTGAGTGCGCCGCCCGAATTCGTCATCCGGCGCATGTTGGCAACTGCCTCCTCGCTCCATTCAATTTCAGTGAGTTGCACCCAAAGCGGCGGCACTGCTGCCAGCGTTGTTATTTGATGCTTGGCACATGCCTTCATAACGTCGCGTGCAAACAGGTAATCAAGTGGGACGACACTGCCCCCTGCATACCAGGTCGAGAGCAGCTGGTTTTGACCATAGTCGAACGAGAGAGGGAGGACGCTCAGTGTCACATCATCACTCGCCAACTTGAGGTAATGTGCGACGCTGACTGCGCCTAGCCATAAATTGGCGTGGCTGAGGACCACCCCCTTCGGCCGTCCTGTCGAGCCGCTGGTGTAGAGGATCGCAGCGAGATCATCCGGTTCAGCGGCACTCAGCGGTAAACTGGCAGCTGCAGAATAGGCTGCTTCCAGCGCCTCGCTTTCAAGCCAGGTTGCGCAGCCATCGGGCACGTCACCTTGGTGCAAACTGTTCATCCGCCCCTTATTGGCGATAAGCAGGCTCGCGCCGCTATCTGACAGGATGTGCGCTGCCTGTGCGCGCTTCAGCAAGGGGTTGATCGGCACATGAACAAGTCCGGCTCGCGGGGCGGCAAGCGGCAGCAGGCAAGTAAGTTCGCCCTTCGCATCCCAGCTGGCAACTCTTGCGCCTTCTTCCCGGACCAGTTCGCGCAGCCAAGCCGCCAATTGTCCCACTCGCTCTGACAAGTCGGAGTAAGTCAGGACTTCGCCCTTTAGCACCAAAGCTGGCGCGTCGGGTGCACCTCGCTTTACAAGGTGGTCGAGCGGATAAACGGTTGAGTCAGGGGCCTTTGCCATATTTCCCACGATTAGCCGCCCGAAGCACAGCTGTCAGCCCGCCTTGCACGAATGTGCGTACACCGCTAAACGCGGCCCGCTCTCAACAAGGGGAAGAGACAGGAATGCCGGCGGATCGTGATACATCGCAGGCCCCAAACCTCGCCGATGCTGGCGAAACGGCCTCCCTCGCACCAAGCCGTGTGGCAATTGACGAGACGCTGCGGTCTATTCTGGTGGACATTCTCGGTCTCGATCCCGACGACGTGGAAAGCTTTGATCGCGATACCGGACTGTTCGGCGAACTTCCAGAGCTCGACTCCATGGCGGTTGCAGGATTGCTGACAGAGATCGAGGATCGTCTCGCCATTGTGATCGAAGACGATGATGTTGACGGCGAAATGCTGGAAACTTTCGGAGGTCTGCTGGACTTCGTCGAGACCAAGCTTCTGCTTGATTGAAGCCCGTGAAGGCTAGCGCACGAACAGGCTCGTCAGCTCGACATGGGTCGACCAGCGGAACTGACCAACAGGGCGCAATTTCTCGAGTTTGAAGCCAGCGCTTGCCAGGCGCGCTGCATCGCGCGCCCAGCTTGAGGGATTGCAGCTGATATAGACAACCCTGGCAACTTCGCTTTGCGCGATAGCATCAACCTGTTCTCTTGCTCCAGCACGCGGAGGATCAAGCAGCACCGCATCAAACTGAGCCAACTCATCCGGCTGGAGCGGGTTGCGAAACAGATCACGGTGCCTGACCTCAAGCCGGGAACCGGTTCTGCGTGCCGCCGCAAGACATTCCAGATGGGCGTCCCGTGCAGCTTCAAACGCTGTCACCGAACGATCTTCGCGCAAGGCAAAGGTGAATGTGCCGAGGCCGGAAAAGAGGTCCGCTACCGAATGCATGCCCTCCAGCCATGCCTGCGCGTCCTGGAGCATGACCCTCTCGGCATCCGGAGTCGCCTGAAGGAAGCTTCCGGACGGATAGGCGACAGGCACACCCGACAGCGTCACAGTTACAGGTTTCGGTTCCCACAGAGCCTCAGGCCCGAAGCCCAGATCAACGGCGAGCCTTGCGAAACCGTATTCGCGAGCAAGATCGAGCAGCGCCTCGGTTGCCTCCAGCCCTTCCATCGGGAAGTTGGAAATGCTGCAATCAACGCCTTCGTCCACCATCGCAAGGCCGACGTCCACAGATCCCTTGCCTCCATGGCGCGCGATAAGCTGGCGCAACGGGGGGACTGCTTTGACAAGGTCGGGGTGCAGGACATGGCATTCCTGCAAGTCCACCACGCGGTTGCTCTTCTCCTCGCGAAAGCCCAGCACCGCGCCCTTGGCAGTGCGCAGGCCATGCAGCGTAGCACGCCGCCGTGAATGGGTCGGAGAGAGATGGGTCGGCAGCAACTCTCCCACATCAAGCCCTTGACTTTGCGCGCCAAAGGCTACGCGCTCGCGAACAAAACGCTCAAGCGCCGCTTCGTCGGCATGCTGGAGCTGGCATGCCCCGCAAAGCCCGAAATGGCGACAGGGCGGTGTCGCGTGATGGGGGCCGGATTGAAGTGAGCCATCCTCCAGCACGGTATCGCCAGTGACTGCACCCGGCACATGTCGACCATCGGCCGCGACACCATCGCCCTTGGCAGCGATGCGGATGATCGGAGTTCCTGAACTCATATAGCGGCCGCGTAGGCTTCCTTAACTGCCTGTGCAAGCTGACTGGCGGTAAATGCCGGGCCGCATATCCGCGCGGCTTCTCCGTGAAGCCAGACTGCTTCGCAAGCAGCCGTGAACGGATCGCGGCCTGTAGCCATGCGAGCCACAGCAATTCCAGTCAGCACATCCCCCGTTCCGGCGGTAGACAGCCAGCTTGAAGCAGGCGGTGCAAGGGCCTGACGGCCATCGGGTGCCGCGATAATGGTGTCGGGCCCCTTTGCGCAGATCACCATCGCGCTGACCTTTGCAAGCGCCTGCGCGCGGGCCTGGCGGTCTTCCCCGATCACGCCGAAGGAGCGGCAAAGCTGCTCGAGTTCGCCGTCATGCGGGGTCGCAAGTACGGGAGCGTCCTGTGCTATCATGCCGGGTCTCAGCATCACCAGCGCGTCCGCATCAAGCACGGTCGGGCGAATATGGCTGAGCACCTGACCGAGGCGCCCGAATGCGGTGTCATCGGTGCCCAGTCCCGGACCCGCCAGCATGGCCCTGATCCGATCGTCCACTAGCGCTTCGGCCAGCGAAGACTTGTCGACCACTAGTCCGGCGGGTGCGCTGCGCGGAGATGAGAGCGGGAACAGCTTCACATAGCCTGCGCCGCCATGCATCGCTGCCTCTGCTGCAAGCAAGGCCGCGCCGGGCATCTCGCCGCCGATGACTGCGCACAGACCGCGCGTGTACTTGTGTGCAGTGATGGCAGGGGCGTGCAGCGCAGGTTTACGGATAAGACGCGCGGCTCCTTCGACATTAGCCACGCCAATAGGGACGAGTCGAAGCGTTCCCATCTTTGCGCGCGCGGGCAAGCGCCAATGCGCGAATTTCCACGCGCCCAAAGCCAACGTGCAATCATATTCGGGCAACCCGGCATTGAGCAGTGCTCCACTGTCGCTCTCCGCGCCCGAAGGCAGGTCGACCGCGATCCGATGATGCGCGCGGTTCGCAAGGTCGCGCAGGACCAGCAAGTGCTCGGGTTCCAGAGGGCGGGCAAGACCAGAGCCAAACAGGCAATCGACCAGAACTTTGCCGTTCGCCTGCTTGCCCGAAGTCAGCACTTCGCCCTTGTAGGCGCGGCGCGCAGCCTTGGCAGCTTCGGTCTTTGGCCCAAGCGGAGCAGCCACTTGCACCGTCAGCCCCCTCGCCCGAAGAGTTTCAGCAATGACATAGCCATCACCGCCATTATTGCCGGGGCCGCACAGGACGACGACCGGACGGCCCGCCGAAATCCGCCAGACCCATTCTGCAGCGCCTTGCCCGGCGATTTGCATTAGCTCCTCGACCGAAGTGCCCGCATCGACCAACGCCTGTTCGCCCGCCTGCATTTGCGCAACGGTGAGGATTTGGCCTTGCGGATCGGATGCACTCATGCGCGCATCCTATCAGATATCAGCGAAGACGTGACGCTCCATTTTCGCGCCGGGATGGGTGAGCGCACCCTTCACCGCCGGACCAACATTCTGCGAATAACGCCACAGGGCACCCGACTGGTAATCGTTGGTTCGCGGAGTCCACGCCTTGCGCCGCTCATCGAGCACGCTGTCCTCTACTTCGAGGTCGATTGTGCCAGCTTCTGCGTCAATAGTGATAATGTCGCCGTCCTCGACCAATGCAATCGGGCCGCATTCGGCAGCTTCCGGCCCGACATGGCCGATGCAGAACCCGCGGGTTGCACCGGAAAAACGCCCGTCCGTGATGAGCGCAACACTCTCGCCCATGCCCTGCCCGTAAAGCGCAGCGGTGGTCGCCAGCATTTCACGCATTCCTGGACCGCCCTTGGGTCCTTCGTAACGGATCACGATGATGCTACCCTCGCGGATCTGGCGTTTTTCGACCGCTTTGAAGGCGTCTTCTTCACAATCAAAGCATTGCGCCGGGCCGGAGAATTGCAGCTTGCTCATACCCGCGACCTTCACGATTGCGCCATCGGGTGCGAGCGAGCCTTTAAGGCCCACGACACCGCCGGTTGGCGTGATCGGATTTGAAACCTCGTAGATGACCTTTTGGTCGGGGTTCCAGGTGATCTCCTCGAGGTTCTCTCCGATGGTCTTGCCTGAAACCGTCATTGGCTCAGGATCGAGGAAACCGCCATCCAGCAAAGTCTTCATGACCATGTAGACCCCGCCGGCCTCGTGCATGTCCTTCGCGACATACTTACCGCCCGGCTGCAAGTCCGCAATGTATGGTGTCGATTTGAAGATTTCCGCGACGTCAAACAAATCGAACTCGATCCCGCACTCGCTTGCCATTGCCGGAAGATGGAGAGCGGCATTGGTCGATCCGCCGGTCGCTGCGACCACACGTGCCGCGTTTTCGAACGCCGCGCGGGTGCAGATGTCGCGCGGACGCAGGTTGCGCTCCAGCAATTCCATGATCTGCTTGCCCGCGGCAATCGCCACTTCCTCACGCGATTTGTAAGGTGCAGGCGCCATGTTGCTGTTTGGCAGACTCAATCCGATCGCTTCGCCGACGCAGGCCATGGTGTTGGCAGTGTACTGCCCGCCGCAAGCGCCGTGGCCGGGACAAGCGACTTTTTCCAGCGCGATCAGCTCCTGCAGCGGACAATTGCCTGCCGCATATTGACCGACCGCTTCGAATACGTCCTTCACCGTCACATCCTTGTCGTGAAAGACACCGGGCAGGATCGAGCCGCCATAGACGAAAATCGACGGTACGTTGAGCCGCAGCATCGCCATCATCATGCCGGGCAGGCTCTTGTCGCATCCGGCAAAGCCGACCAGCGCGTCATAGCAGTGTCCGCGCACGGAAAGCTCGACCGAATCCGCAATTACTTCGCGGCTCACCAGCGAGCTCTTCATCCCCTGATGGCCCATCGCGATACCATCTGTCACCGTGATCGTGTTGAAACGGCGCGGCGTGCCGCCACCCTCGATCACGCCTTCGCGGCAGATATTCGCCTGCGCATCGAGTGCGGTGTTGCACGGCGCGCTGTCGTTCCCTGCGCTCGCCACCGCCACAAAAGGCCGCGCGATCTCTTCCTCGGTCATCCCCATCGCATAGTAATAGGAACGGTGCGGAGCTTTCTCCGGACCAACAGAGACGTGGCGCGAAGGCAGTTTGGATTTGTCGAAGCGGGACATATTGTTTCTCGTGAGTGCGTTTACGTGAAACAGCCCCTGCCTCTACTCAAGCGCGAGCGCAACCCTTCCTGCAACATCGGCGATCATTGCCGCCCAGCGCGACTGCTCTGCGCGGGTCGAAATCAGGTCCTGGCGCACTTCCAGCGCCATGTAGGGACGCCCATGCGCCTCGGCATGACGGTTCATCGTCGCATTGAGCTTTTTACCCGAATAAGGCTCGTTGTCGCCAACGGTGAGCCCCAGTTCGCTGAACAAGCGGATCGCATGCCGCGCCGCGCGGTCATCCGCGTTATAGAGCAGCGCGCATTCCCATGGGCGCTCTTCGTCTGATGTCGCAAGTTTTGGCGTGAAGGAGTGAAGCGAGACGATCAGCCGGGGCTGAATTTCGTCCAGCCACTCGGCCAGAGCTTGGTGATACGGGCGGTGAAAGCGATCAAGCCGCGCATCCAGATCCGCGCCGATGTTGCCTGCAATCGTGTGCCCGTCAGAGGACATGGGAACGACCGCCGGATTGTCTTCCTCACGATGCAGATCGCAGACAAGGCGGCTGACCGTCGCCAGATGCGCCGGGATGTCATGGCGCCGCGCAAGTCGCTCTGCGATACCTTCAACGCCAATATCGACTGCGACATGCTGCTCCAGCAATTCAGGCCCAACGCCCAACTCGATGTCGATGGGCACATGGTTCGACGCATGATCGGCAACGCACACTATTGCGCCGCGCCGAGGCTCACCCACCTGGCGATATGGGAGTCCATCAATCATCATTGCAAATTCTCACTTCAGAGAACCTACCATCTGCCACCATTGTGGTTCCAATTCAGCGAGCACACGAGCGGCCCTGTCGCGATGTTCTGCGCTTTCATAGAGCGCAAAACAGGTCGCGCCCGAGCCTGACATTTCCGCCATCCACGGCTCGGTCTGATCCAGTCTATGCAGGATCTGGGCAATTGCAGGGCAGATCTGGATCGCGGGTTGGCGCAAGTCGTTGCGACCGTTGCGCGCGATTTCGCGCGCTGATCCAGTGGGCAGCGGACCTCTGTCTTCGCCATTTCCCTCTTTGGCCCATGCCTTGAACACCGGCCCGGTCGGTAGCGGGATGCGCGGATTGACCAGCAGCACAGCCATTCCTGTCATGTCGTTCTCGACCGGCGCGAGCTCTGTGCCAGTGCCGGTGCCGATAGCCATTTCGCTGCGCACGCAGGCGGGCACGTCTGCGCCCAGGCGTGTCGCAAGGTCTTGCCAGTTATCGGGCAGGCCAGCGACCTGCTCGATAATGCGGAAGACCGCACCTGCATCTGCCGATCCTCCGCCCAGCCCCGCTGCGACGGGCAGGTTCTTCTCGAGCGTCACATGCAAGCCTTGGCTTCGCGGCAAAGCTGCCATGGCGCGGTTGACGAGGTTGCCCAGCGGATTGTCGAGCGTCGCGGCAAATTCGCCGACAACCTCGAACCGGTCCGCATCAGATGGCTTTGCGACCAGCCTATCACCATTGTCGACAAAGGCGAACAGCGTTTCGAGCTCGTGATAGCCATCCTCGCGCTTTCTGCGAACATGCAGCGCGAGGTTGATTTTCGCGTAAGCGGTTTCGGTGATCAAAGCCCTCTCCCCTTGAGGGGAGAGGGTTGGGAGAGGGGTCTACATTGCCACAAAGGAAGATGCCCCCTCTCAACTGCGCCTAGCAACTCCTTCGATACTCTCCGGATTTGCAAGGCTCCGTATCTCTCCCCCTGCAAGGGGAGAGAGAATCTGGCGTCGGCGGTTTCGGTGAGGGTCACGCGATGCTTCTAGCGGGATAGCCGCGCTTTGTCTTTATTTCCCACATAGCTGCGATCATTTCCTACGAAGTTGACAAAGCTGACAGGGTGTCAGGCGCTGTTTTTGGACGTTTCTATCGAATGTTCAGTGGCTTAGCTCAATCCTATGAAGTTGACACTTTTCCAATTTGAAACGTGCCTTTAGGGCGAATTCGGCATGACCAAAATCGCCTGAATATTAGCTCGCACGCGCGATGTAGGAAATGTTGGGAAGCAATTCGGCACGTTACTTTCGTCATCGCGAGCGAAGCGAAGCGATCCAGAGTTGCTCGCGCGCCAACCTGGATTGCTTCGTCGCTACACTCCTCGCAATGACGAAGCTAATTCCGTGGTGTTCAACTTGAAGCGGGCTGCGTGAGACGCATTAGGCCCCAGCAAGCAACGACCAACCCATTTCGCCCTAAGCGCTTGATGATCAGAAGATTTGCCGCAACGATCCCAGCGACTGCAAACCACCAAATCATGACTATCACATATTCGGATAGTTCGGGCCGCCGCCGCCTTCCGGCGTCACCCAGTTGATATTCTGGTTCGGGTCCTTGATGTCGCAGGTCTTGCAGTGGACGCAGTTTTGCGAGTTGATCTGGAACTTCATCTCGCCCGTGTCCTCATCCTCCAGCCATTCATAGACCCCTGCCGGGCAATAGCGGGTAGATGGCCCTGCAAAGACGGCAAGCTCGCTCGACTTTTGCAAATCGCGGTCCAGCAGCTGCAAGTGAACCGGCTGATCTTCGGCATGGTTGGTGTAGCTGAACGCGACATTGGTCAGCCGGTCAAAGCTGATCACGCCATCGGGCTTGGGATAGTCGATCGGCCGATAGAGGTCCGCGCGGCCCGTCTGCTCGTAATCGCGGTGATGCTTCATGGAGATCGGTAGCCCGATCTTCAGCGTGCGCATCCACATGTCCGCGCCGGCAATAACCGTGCCGAGATCGCCGCCGAACTTGGCGACCGCAGGTTCTGCATTCTGCACCAGCTTCAACTCGTCCGCGATCCAGCTGGTGCGCACGGCGGCATCGTAATCCATCCGCTCGTCATGCTCTTTGCCCTCAGCAATTGCTGCGGCGAGGCTTTCAGCGGCCAGCATCCCGCTCTTCATCGCGGTGTGGCTGCCCTTGATGCGCGGGACGTTGACGAAGCCCGCTGAGCAGCCAATCAGTGCGCCGCCCGGGAACGCGAGCTTGGGCACGCTCTGCCAGCCGCCTTCGTTGATCGCGCGCGCACCGTAAGCAACACGCTTGCCGCCTTCGAGATATTCGCGGATTGCCGGGTGCTGCTTCCAGCGCTGGAATTCCTGATAGGGCGAGACATACGGGTTCTTGTAATCAAGCGCGGTGACAAAGCCCAAGGCGACCTGGCCGTTCGCCTGGTGGTAGAGGAAGCCACCGCCCCAGCTCTCGCTTTCGGACAATGGCCAGCCCTGCGTGTGGATCACGCGGCCCGGCTCGTGCTTGTCGGGGTCAATATCCCACAGCTCCTTGATGCCAAGGCCGTAAACCTGCGGTTCGCAATCCTTCTCAAGATCGTATTTCGCCTTGAGCGTCTTGGTCAGATTGCCGCGCGCTCCCTCTGCGAACAGAGTGTATTTCGCTTCGATCTCCATGCCGGGCTGGAAATCAGGCTTGCGGCTGCCATCCTCGGCAATGCCCATGTCCTGCGTGATCACGCCGGTGACCGCGCCTGCATCATTGTACATAACTTCTGCGGCGGGAAAGCCGGGGAACACCATCACGCCCAGCCCCTCGGCCTGCTCCGCCAGCCAGCGGCACATATTGCCGAGCGAACCGGTGTAGCAGCCGTGATTGCTCATCAGCGGCGGCATGAACAGGTGCGGGATAGAGGTCTTGCCGGTTTTTGTCAGAACCCAGTGCCAGTTGTCCGCCACGGGCGTTTCCGCCATTGGGCAATCCATGTCGCGCCAATCCGGGAAAAGCTCATTCAGAGCCTTGGGATCGACCACCGCGCCAGAGAGGATATGCGCCCCGATTTCAGAGCCCTTTTCCAGCACGACGACTTCAAGATCTTCATTGATCTGTTTCAGCCGGATTGCCGCAGCAAGGCCTGCTGGCCCGCCGCCGACAATCACTACGTCGCAAGGCATGGATTCGCGTTCTACAGCTTCTTCGCTCATCGCGTGGCTATCCTTCGATAAAACGGTGTTCAAACTTGCGGAGAAGCCTTGATTGCTGAGCGTTGCGAGGTCAAGACCTGCCGTAACGACATGTCTGCACATCAGCCCTTTCTGAAAGATCAGGTCGCCGCCGCATTGGATTGGTGGCGCGAGGCCGGTGTGGATTGCGATTTTGCCGATGACGCTACGGATTGGCTGGCAGAGCCTGAGCCAGTGGCGGAAGAAATGCCGAAAGCGGTCTCCAGTGCGCGGGCAGAGGAGCCCAAACGGCCTGAGCTGCCAGCGATTGCTGATCTGCTCGGTGCAAACCCGCCTCAGGATCTCGCGGCGTTTCGCGAATTCTGGCGCAGCGAGTCCAAAATTGCGCTCGCCGGCAATGCCCCGCGCCTAATGCCGAGGGGTGAGGTTGGCGCGAAACTAATGGTGCTGGTTGCAACGCCTGAGGCTGAAGATCGCGAGCAATTGCTTTCAGGCCCACAAGGCCGTTTGCTGTCAAAAATCCTCGCCGCAATGCAATTGCAGGATGACGAGGTCTATTTCGCGTCCGCTGTGCCACAGGCGCTGCCGCTGGCAGACGGGCAAGATCTGCTGCGTGCAGGCTTTGCGCGAGTGCTTGCCCATCACGTCGCTTTGGTGGGGCCGACACGCATACTAGCGTTTGGAACCAACATTCTGCCGCTTCTCGGCCACGATGCGGCGCAACAGACAGATTCTGTTCAGGAATATGCGTCACAGGGCGAAGCGGTGCCGCTGCTTGTCACGGAAGGGCTTGATGCTCTTGCCAGCATGCCGCGGCTCAAGGCCCGGTTCTGGCGCAGATGGCTCGCCCATCGCGCTGGATAGAGGCGATGTGACAGGGAAGACTTGTGTGAAATCGAGTGTAAGACTGACGGCGGCTGTTTGCGGAGTGATAGGGGCGATCCTGGTCACAGCCGGGCCTGCCCATGCCAACAGCGCGAATTACTTTCATTCAAGCGAAGCGCAGGACGCACTTCCTGATATTCTCGACCAGCAAACGCGCGAATACTACCGCGCAGTGTTTGACGCGATCGAAAGTGAGAATTGGCAGCGGGTTGAAGACCTGCTCGACGACCGCGATGGAGGGCTCCTCCACCAGGTAGCGCTGGCGGAGTATTACACCCATGCTAACAGCCCCAGAGTCAGTGCCGAGCAGGTGGCAGCGTGGCTCGACATGGGCGTCTCGCTTCCTCAGGCCGAGCAAATGGTCCGCCTGGGAGAACGACGCGGTCTGACGCAAACGCCGCGCCTACCATTAGTACAGCCTTTCAGGCGCCAAGGCTGGCAGACCAAGCGTGTGCTGCCCAGCCCCACAAATGACGGCTCAATGCCGCAAGAGGTCTCCAACGCCATTCTGGAGCGCATCCGCAACGATGATCCGGACGGCGCGCGCCAATTGCTGGACGGGGTTGACGCGACGCTTAGCTCACAGGCCCGCGCTGAATGGCGCCAACGAGTGGCTTGGAGCTACTACATCGAAAATCAGGACTCCGCTGCGCTTGCAATGGCGCGAACGGTCGCTGATGGCTCAGGACCTTGGGTCGCTGAAGGGAATTGGACCGTTGGACTAGCCGCCTGGCGTTTGGGCGATTGCGCCACGGCGGCGGCCGGGTTCAGCCAAGCGGCGCGATTAGCGAACAATGTCGAACTGACCGCTGCCGCGCATTACTGGGCGCACCGCGCACTTATCCGCTGCCGTCAGCCCGGTGAAGCAGAGCGCCAGCTGCGGGCTGCAGGAGGCCACGCAAAGACGCTCTACGGCATGCTGGCGTTAGAGCAACTCGGTCAGGAACAGCCTGCCGCGCGCGAGGTTAGCGACCTTACCCGCGATGACTGGCGGCGACTGGAGCGGATCGATAATGCCCGCATTGCTGCTGCCCTGGTGGAAATCGGTGCAGAAGATCTTGCGGGTGAAGTGATCCGCCACCAGGCCCAGATCGGTGATGCATCGGATTTTGAGCCGCTCACCCGTCTCGCCCGCCGACTTGGTTTGCCCCAGACACAGCTGTGGCTTGCACGCGGTGCGCCTTCAGGAGCACGGGTAGATGGCATGCTGCAATACCCCGTTGCTCGGTGGGCGCCGTCCGATGGCTGGAAGGTCGATCCGGCCCTCGCCTTTGCTCATGCGCTGCAGGAATCAAACTTTCGAACCAATGCGGTCAGCCCGGCAAACGCGCGCGGCTTGATGCAGATCACTCCGATCACCGTGCGCCAACATGCGCCGCGGCTTGAGATGAATGCGAGTTACGTGAACCTCAACGATCCTGCGGTGAACCTCTCCTTCGGTCAGCGTAACCTCGAAATGCTGCGCGACACGCCTGCGACCCGAAACAACCTGCCCAAGATCATGGCCGCCTACAATGCTGGTCTCAGCCCCATCACGCGGTGGAACGATGAAGTGAACGATCAGGGCGATCCGCTGCTTTACATGGAATCTATCCCTTATTGGGAAACGCGCAGCTATGTCGCGATCGTGATGCGCAACTACTGGATGTATGAGTTGCAGGCGGGCGTAGACAATTCGCCGAGCCGGGCTACCTTGGCGCAGAATGGATGGCCGGAATTTCCCGAGGCTCCCCGCAACGCCCGCATAGGAGCGCGCTGATGGCAATCGATGAAAGCCTGACCTTCAAGCCGATCAATATCGCGCTACTGACAGTGTCCGACACCCGCACTTTTGACAACGACACCTCTGGTGACATTCTGGCGGAGCGGATTGAAGCCGCCGGGCACAAGCTTGCGGCGCGTGAGATCAGCAAGGACAACGCTGAAGTGATCGCCGCGCATTTGCACCGCTGGATCGACGATCCGGAGATTGATGCGGTTGTGACCACTGGCGGAACGGGCCTTACAGGCCGCGATGTGACGCCTGAGGCGCTTAACCGCATCAAGGACAAGGACATCCCCGGCTTTGGGGAGCTGTTCCGCTATCTCAGCCTCAAAAGCATTGGCACCAGCACGGTGCAATCGCGCGCTATGGCGGTCGTTTCACGCGGGACCTATGTCTTCGCCCTTCCCGGATCGAACGGAGCGGTCAAGGACGGGTGGGACGGCATTCTGGCTGAGCAATTGGACAGCCGCAATCGCCCCTGTAATTTCGTGGATCTGATGCCAAGATTGCGGGAGCGGTAATGCCACGCCGGCCAAGCAACCGGCACATACGCAACGCCATCCGCGAGATCATCGAACCTCGCCTCATGGAGCTGGGTTTTACCGGCAAGTATCCGGAATTCCGCAGGGAGTGGGAGTGCGAAACCCATTTCATCCTTTTCCAGACCGCCAAATACGGCGGCAGCTTCAGTTACAGTGCCGCGTGGCGCAGGCGCTTGCCATACCTGTCACACAATCGCCCGCCCATTCCTCCGGAGGAAGTCAGTCTCGCCCATACGGAATTCGACGATCGCGCCAGCGCGGTGCGCGTGGTGCCGTTCTGTCTCATCGATAGCCAACGGTCGGCGTGGCGAAGTGTGGGTTGGTTCGATTATTCGTATCTGGTCGAGAATGAAGGCGATTGCCGTGCACTTGTCGCGGAAGCCGCGGCCCTTCTCCCGGCGTTAGACCACTGGCTGAAGACCCGCGAGGCCGGCCTGGGAGTCGATTGCAAGGGACACCGCATGCGGCTTGCACAATCGCCAACCCAGCTCTGGCATTCTGCATTGCGATCGGCCGGGGTTCCGACAGAGGGAGCCAGACCGCCCATGACGCCCCACCTTGACGCACAAAGAGCTGCGAACGAGGCACCTGAGTACTGGATGGAACCTGAATAATGTTCTATATCTGTTCTTATTATGAGGACGAAGCGTAACTACCTGATATCAGTCGAGAACGGACGAGGGGCTGCGTCTGCCCGCGTCCCTGAACGGTTTGGGCTTGCCACCCGCGAAGTTGACGGCGACTGGCGCGATTACATGCAGGTATTGGACGGACCGCCAGTTAAACTGCGGACCAGAGTGACGGAAGAACGCCCGAGGACGATCCTCAGCTTCAACCAGTCACCTGACATTCCGTTTGATCGCTCGATCAACGCCTACAGAGGCTGCGAACATGGCTGCATCTACTGCTTTGCGCGCCCCACCCATGCCTATCATGACCTGTCGCCGGGGCTGGACTTCGAGACGCAATTGTTCGCGAAGCCCAATGCGGCCGAATTGCTGCGCGAGACCCTTGCGAAGCCGAAATATCGACCGCGTTTTATCGCCATGGGGACAAACACCGATCCCTATCAGCCGATTGAAAAACGCTATCAGATCACGCGGCAGGTGCTGGAGGTCTGCCTCGATACGCGTCATCCGGTGTCCATAACGACCAAGTCGGACCGCATTCTGGCCGATCTTGATATTTTGGAGGAAATGGCGCGGCGACGACTGGTTGCGGTGGCGATTTCCGTGACGAGCCTCGATCCGAAGCTGTCCGGCAAGCTCGAACCGCGCGCAGCTTCGCCGCTCAAGCGACTCGCAGCATTGGGAAAACTGGCGGAGGCTGGCGTGCCGACGCATTGCTCGATCTCGCCGGTTATCCCTGCGATCACGGACGAGTTCATGGAAGAGATTGTCCAACGCGCGGCGGCATTGGGCGTCCAGTCAGCGGGCTGGATCCCGCTGCGCCTGCCGCATGAAGTAGCCCCGCTATTCCGCGAGTGGCTGGAGGTGCACTATCCTGACCGCGCAGGCAAGGTGATGAGCATTGTGCGCTCCATTCGTCAGGGCCGCGATAACGACCCTAATTTCTTCAGCCGCATGAAGCCAAGCGGAGTGTGGGCAGAATTGTTCCGCTCACGCTTTGCGCTGGCGTGCAAACGCGCAGGGATTAATGGCAGCGCGTCAGCGTCAGAAATCGGCGATGCGTTCGAGCTGGATTGCTCACAATTCAGACGGCCTGAATTGGGCGGGCAGATGCGGTTGTTGTAAATGTCCAAAATTGGGTGGTTACGGTTCGGTCCGCTTTGCAGCTGCTCGCTTCTTGAATAAGACGAACAAGATTATGAAAGCAACCAACAAGGCACCTCCAAAAATAAATACAAACGGCGAGATACCCATATAGCGCTCCTTAATCCGAGCTTCAGCTCTTGGCGACAATCAGCTTACTTGTCTACGTCCGCAACTGGGTCGTTAGCGAACATTCACCCAAAGCCCCCGCCAACCTCGCCCGGCGCAAAGCGCATCAGGCGGCTGTCGATCAGTGCAGCTGTGCGGTTCACGACTGCGAGCTGGTAATCCGGGTCCTTGATCATTTCGAAGAACGCACCCGAATTGGGATACTGCGCGACAAAGCCATCATGCCACAACTTGTCGTCCGGCTCCGGCCCGGTGACCATGGTCTGGAACGCGCCGCGCCACACGATTGTCCCGCCAACCCTCGCGAAGATCGGCCCGGAGGTCTTGCCATATTCCTGATAGGCGCGCCGCCCGCTCCAGCCTTTGCTGTGATGCTCGTGCCCCTCGGGATATTCCGCCAACTCGCGATAGCGCAGCAGGTTGAGCATATGGATCGGCTCGTCCCGCGGCAGGTCCTTGAAAGCCTGAAAATTGGCGGGCGATGGATCGATGTAGAAATCGGGCACTCAATTCTCCTTCGTCATCGCGAGGAGCCGCAGGCGACGCGGCGATCCAGCGCGCAATGCTCTCTGGATTGCTTCGTCATTTCATTCCTCACAATGACGACACAAAGCAATCAACCCTCCAGCTTGTAGTCGGCAAACTGGTCGCGCAGGTCTTTCTTGCTGATCTTGCCGGTCGCGGTGTGCGGGATCTCGTCCACGAATTCGACCGCATCGGGCAGCCACCATTTCGCGACCTTGTCCTTCAGGAAATCGATGATTTCGCCACTGGTCACTTCCGCGCCTTCGTTCTTGACCACGAACAGCACCGGGCGCTCATCCCATTTGGGGTGCGGCATGCCAACCGCTGCAGCCTCTGCGACTGCGGGATGGCCCACGGCGGCATTCTCCAGCTCGACCGAGCTGATCCACTCCCCGCCGGACTTGATCACATCCTTCGTGCGGTCAGTCAGCTGCAAAGTGCCATCGGGATGGATGATGCCAACATCGCCGGTGTCGAACCAGCCTTCGTTGTTGGCCGCATCCTGATCGGCCTTGAAGTAGCGCTTGATGATCCAGGGCCCGCGAATTTGCAGCGCGCCGGAAGTCTTCCCGTCGCGCGGGAGCTCGGTCATCATGTCGCCAAGATCGACCGTGCGCAGCTCCACCCCGAAGATCGGGCGGCCCTGCTTCATGGTCTTGGCGACCTTTTCATCAAAGCTGAGCTCGTCCCAGTCCCAGGTCGGCCCGCCAACGGTGCCGATGGGCGAAGTCTCCGTCATGCCCCAGGCGTGCTGGACACGCGTACCGTTCTTCATCAGCCGCTCGATCATGAACTTGGGCGCGGCGGACCCGCCGATTGTCGCAGCCTTCAAGGGAGGCAGATCAATGCCTTCCTTGTCGCAATACTGGAAATGTGCGAGCCAAACAGTCGGGACGCCTGCGCTTTCGGTCACTTTTTCGCGCAGCATCAACTCGTGCAGCACCGCCGGGTCATTGACCGCGCTGAACACGAACTTGATCCCCGCCATCGCGCCTGCATAGGGAAGGCCCCAACTCGCGGCGTGGAACATTGGCACGACTGGCAACATTACCGATGAGGAGCTGAAGTTGAAGGCCGCCGGCTGTAGCCCAGCCAGCGCATGCATCATGGTCGAGCGGTGCTCATATTGCACGCCCTTGGGATTGCCAGTGGTTCCGGAAGTATAGCAGATCATGCAGGGATCGGTCTCCGCACCGGTCACCCATTCAAAATCGCCGTCCTGCTCGCCGATCCAGTCTTCGAATGCAGGGCTGTGCTCGCCGGAATCATAGCAGATGTAATGCTCGACAGTTGTCCAGCGCGACTTCATGCGGTCTACAATCGGCTGAAACGCCGCGTCATAGAGCATCACCTTATCTTCAGCGTGATTGACGATATACTCGAGTTGGTCGTCGAACAGGCGCGGGTTCACGGTGTGGAGCACCCCGCCCATCCCCGCAACGCCATACCAGCTGACCAGATGGCGCGAATGGTTCATCGCAAGGCTCGCGACGCGCTCGCCCTTCTTGATGCCAAGTGCCTGCAGCGCCTGCGCCATCTTGAGTGCGTCTGAGCGAATACCGGTCCAATTGGTGCGCGTCTCGCTACCGTCTGCCCAGCGCGTCACGATCTCGCGTTCGCCCGCTTCGCGCGCGGCGTGGTCGATCACATGCGTCACCCGCATGGTCCAGTTCTGCATGGCTCCCAGCATCGCAAATCTCTCCTATCATTTGGCTTTTCCGTTTCATGCCGAGACTGAACGCGCTTGGCAATGATTGAGAGATTGTGCGGCTCCAAGAAGAAAAGAGGCGGATCGCTCCGCCCCTCAGTCCGGCCACGCAGACGTGCTCAGATCTCAGCCGGAAGCAGGCCTAATGAAAAAGCCGATGACTTCCCAGCCGCTTTCACCTTGGATCATGACAACGGTTTCAATTGCTCCGCCCTTCATTTCAGAAAAGTTCGTCTGAAATTGCAGCACTTCATATTCTCCCTCAGGCGCACCGGGGAGCGATGAAGCGCGATCGACGTTGCTAAGAACCCGCGAATTGACTTTGCCAAGTGGGGCGCGAACGGGCTCAACTTGCGCGGACCATTGAACCGCTGTCACTTGCGATTGGAAATAGCGGCCTGCTGCATCCCAGCTACCTGGCCAGTCGCCTGCGTCGACAAACCTGAGAAACTCCTGAGCAGATGCAAGCGAAGCTGGTTCGTCGACTTTTGCCTGTTGCTGAGAGCTTGGTCTCTCCTGCGTCTGGCTGGCGGACACTGTCGCAGCGTCATCTGCAAAGTAGACGACTCCCACGATGGCTGCGGCGATTACGAGTGACATGATAAGCATTCCTCCTGCGAGCCATGTCAGTCCAAAAGGACCGCCAGGCTTTGTGTTTGTGAGGCCTGCAGTATGGGTTTCAGATTCCGATGCGCTTATCCCTAAAGATGTGGGTGTAGCATTTTTGGGTGTCTGCCCCTCGGCATCACCCAAAATTCTTGCGGCTTCGCGGCTGCTGGACACACCAATTTTCTGGCGAGCATTGCGCAGCCTGTCGTTGACAGTGTGGACAGATATATCGAGTTCAGCTGCGCTGGATTTCGCGTCATGCCCGGCCAAAAGCAAACGGAGCGCTTCCTTCTCTTTCTCCGTCAAATCGGAAATGCCACCCGTCATCAAGCCACCAGTTTCAATTTTGATGAGGCGCGCTTCGACGACAGCTCCACCTTTGCAAGGCCGTTTATGCTTGCCAGACGCTGCGCAAGGTCGCCGCCAAGACGGAATGTATCACCCAGCTTTACCAGCACGCTTTCATCCTTGGACAGGACAAGCCGTGCTATCACCTCATCGCGCGCAGGTTCATCACCAGCAGCCGCTGCGTTAAGCTCAAGGCCGAGTTCGGTCATCGCCTCAAGCGTGTGTACTTCCAGCGTAAGGCGCATCTGTGTGCTGCCCTTCACTTCAGCGAGCGGGCGAGCTCCGCGCACTGTGATGCGAGGGGGCTCATCTGGACTGGGACTGTCGAGATCGACCTGCAGCAGCAGACATGTAGCGTTTGCGGCCCATTCCTCAAACTTCGGGACGAGGCTTTCCTCGAAACAGGCAGAGCGGAACTGGCCAGTATGGTCGGAAAAATCAACCCGTGCGAACTCAGCGCCGCGTTTGGTGCGGCCCTTGCTCATGCCTTCCACCATTGCCGCCATGACCGCACTGGCTCGGCCCCCGGCTGGCGCGCCGCCTTCCATCAGGCTCTGGTAGGTGCGAGCTCCGTTGGCAGAAGCGACCTGCCAATGCTGCTGAACCGGATGCGCGGAGAAATAAAACCCGAAATTCTCACGTTCTTTCGCCATCATCTCCGGCCGCGACCAACGTTCAACTTCGGAAAGGCGCAGAGTATCAACTTGTTCATCCTCTGCGCCGAATAACCCGCCCTGCCCACTCGCGCGTTCGCGCTCAGCCGCATCCGCAACCGCCAGCAAAATATCCACATTGCCGAACACTTTCGCGCGGTTGGGCTCCAGGCAGTCGAGCGCGCCTGCAGCGGCAAGCCCTTCGAGCTGGCGCGAGTTCATCGCACCTTTGGGCATGCGTTCAAACAGGTCCTTGAGGTCCGTGAACGGCCCGCTCCCGGTCCGCTCGGAAACGATCGCGTCCATTGCCTTCTCACCGACATTGCGGATACCCGCAAGTGCATAGCGCACCGCTGGTCCGTCATCGGTCATTTCGACTGTGAACTTGGCTTCCGAATGGTTGATGCAAGGCGGAAGCACGGTCACCCCACCCCGAGCATTTGGATAGCGCCTGGCATCATCGACAAACACAGCAAGTTTTTCCGACTGATGCATGTCGAAACACATGGAAGCAGCAAAGAACTCCTCAGGATAATGCGCCTTCAGCCATGCCGTCTGGTAGGCGAGCAAGGCGTAGGCCGCCGCATGCGATTTGTTGAAGCCATAGCCCGCGAACTTATCGATCAAGTCGAACAGCTCGTTGGCCTTCTTCGCGTCGATACCGGAGACTTCGCCGCAGCCGTCAACGAAGCGCTGGCGCTGCGCATCCATTTCGGCCTGTACCTTTTTGCCCATCGCGCGCCGCAGCAAGTCTGCATCGCCGAGCGAGTATCCCGCGAGGATCTGCGCGGCCTGCATGACCTGTTCCTGATAGACGAATATCCCATAGGTCTCGGCCAGGATACCTTCCAGCTTCTCATGCGGGTACTCGATCGGCACCTCGCCCGCCTTGCGCTGCCCGAACAGCGGGATGTTCTCCATCGGGCCCGGACGATAGAGCGAAACGAGCGCGATGATGTCTTCGAACTTGGTGGGCTTCACTGCTGTCAGCGTGCGGCGCATGCCTTCCGATTCCAGCTGGAACACGCCTACAGTATTGCCCGACTTGAGCAGGTCATAGACCGCCGGGTCGTCCCATTCGAGCGTGCCGAGATCGATTTCGATCCCACGCAGGGCGAGGAGGTCAACCGCCTTGCGCAAGACAGACAGGGTTTTGAGGCCGAGGAAATCGAATTTCACGAGACCCGAGCTTTCGACATGTTTCATGTCGAACTGCGTGACCGGCATATCCGAGCGTGGATCGCGATAGAGCGGTACCAATTGGGAAAGCGGGCGGTCTCCAATCACCACTCCAGCAGCGTGGGTCGAGGAATTGCGCGGCATGCCTTCGAGCTGAAGGGCCAAGTCAACAAGGCGCTTGACCTCATTATCATTGTCATATTCGCGCTTGAAATCGGCAGCGCCGTTGAGCGCGCGTGGCAAGGTCCATGGATCGGTTGGATGGTTCGGAACCATCTTGCAGAGCCGATCAACATGACCATAGCTCATCTGCAGGATCCGCCCGCAATCGCGCAGCACCGCTCGAGCCTTCAATTTCCCGAAGGTAATGATCTGCGCGACGTGATCGTGGCCATATTTCTGCTGGACATAGCGGATAACTTCACCGCGCCGGGTTTCGCAGAAGTCGATATCGAAGTCCGGCATGGAAACACGTTCCGGGTTCAGGAACCGCTCGAACAGCAAGCCCAGACGGATCGGGTCGAGATCAGTGATCGTCAACGCCCAGGCGACAAGACTGCCTGCGCCGGACCCACGGCCTGGCCCCACCGGAATGCCGTTGTCCTTGGCCCACTTGATGAAATCCGCAACGATCAGAAAATAGCCGGGGAAGCCCATCTTGACGATGATCTCGACTTCGTAATCGAGTCGATCGAAATAGGTCTTGCGTTCTTCCTTGGACAGTTCCCCATACGGTTCCAGCCTTGCTTCCAGACCCTTGCGCGCATCTTCTGCAAGCATCCTTGCTTCACCTTCAAGGTCGCCCGCGAGACTTGGCAAGATCGGGTCGCGATAGGGCGGAGCATAGGCGCAGCGCTGCGCGATCACGAGGCTATTGGCAGTCGCCTCGGGCAGATCGGCAAAGATTTCATGCATCATCGGCGCGGATTTGACGAAAGCCTGCTTGTTGGAGTGCTTGCGGTCTTCCGCCTCGATATGGGTCGAACCTGCGATGCACAGCATGGCATCATGCGCCTTGTGCATATGCGGTTCGCCGAAATTGGCAGGGTTGGTCGCGACGAGCGGCAAGTTCCGCTCATAAGCGAAATCGATCAGTCCCCCTTCAGCCTTCTCGCAAACCGGATCGCCATTGCGAGCCAGTTCGATATAGAACCTCCCGGGAAACAGGCGCTCCATCGTTTCGAGCAACGGCTGCGCATAGCTGGACTGCCCTTCTGCAAGAAGCCGCGTCAGCGCGCCCTCACCCGCGCCAGAGAGCGCAATCAGGCCATCCGTATGCCCTTCCACGTCGCTGAGCTCCACATGCGGCTCAAGCTCGAGCGGACGCTCGAGATGCGCCTTGCTGACCAGGTGACAGAGATTATTGTAGCCAGCCTCGTCCTGCGCGAACAGCGGTAGGTAGTCGACCTGGACCTGGTCAGACCCCTCGCGAGCCTCCCGCGCAACGCCGAGCAGCGTCCCGATGATGGGCTGAACGCCTTCATCCTTGCATGCCTTGGCAAACATCACGGCGCCGTAGAGCCCGTTGCGGTCGCAGATCGCTATGGCTGGAAAGCCGCGTTCTTTCGCCAGCTTGGCAATGCCCTTCGGATCGATCGCCCCTTCGAGCATCGAATAGGACGACAGGACGCGCAGGGGAACGAAGGGTGCAAATCGCATGGTGTCACGTTAGGGCGCGGGGCGGCGCTTTCAAGTCATCATGACTGGCATTTGGGGAAAAGCCGGGGGATGCGCTATGTGCGGACCAAAACAAATACGGAGAATGCAGATGAGCTCGATGATCGAATGAGCTCGATGATCGAAGTCGAAAACGTCAACACTCCAGGAAAGACCAGCGGCTGGTGGGCAAAGACTGTTCAGCTCGACCTCGAAGCCAAGGGCAAGCTGGTCCGGGAAGAGACGAAGCCGCTCCGCTGGCATTTCAAATGAACGATACGGCCTAAAGCAGCTTTTCGATGTCCCGCGCAATCATCGAGGGCTTGTCTGCCGAGCCATAGCGCTTCACGACATTGCCTTCGCGGTCGATCAGGAACTTGGTGAAATTCCACTTGATCGCTGTCGTGCCCATAATACCCTTGGCTTCGCTCTTCATCCAGTCGAACAGCGGCGAGGCATCGGGGCCGTTGACGTCCACTTTTCCCATGAGCGGAAACGTCACGCCAAAGTTGATCTTGCAGAACTCTGCGATTTCGTCAGCACTGCCAGGCTCCTGCGCACCGAACTGGTTGCATGGAAAGCCGAGGACCTCGAAATCCTTGTCCTTGTATTTCTGGTAGAGCTCTTCCAGCCCATCATACTGCGGAGTGAAGCCGCATTTGCTGGCGGTATTAACAACCAGCAGGACCTTGCCCTTTTTTGTGGCAAGGTCGAGTTCTTCGCCGCGATTGGTCGTGACAGTAAAATCGGCAATGGTGGTCATTCGGTTTCCTTAGGCGTGTAGATCAGATCGAAGCTCGTTTGCCACGAAACACCATGGTCCGTCGAGCCTTCTCCGAATTGACGCACACTGCCGTCTTCGCGCTGCGAATAGGTCATCCGCGTCAGGACATCTTCACCATTCGACCCTGATCCGCGCCAATAGCCTGTCAGCACCATCTTGCCATCGACCATTCCCCCGTGGAAGTCCACGCGATTCCCGTCACTGCCGACCCAGACCTGCTCCCAGCGATTGGTTGCAGGGTTGAGGAAAGTCATACTCACCCCATCGCGCCCCGATATGGGCATCCAATGCTCGCGGATCACGCAGCCTGAAGAGACACGTTCGATACGGCTTTTGGCGGTTTTTTTGTCACTCCCATTAGGGCTAACGTCCCATTCTCCTAGCCAGAAATCGAAGCTGGCGTGTTCTTCGCTCGCACATGCTGGCGGTTGTGGCGCAGGTGCAGATTGGGTCGCTGCGGCCTGAAACAATGCGAGCGCGGTCAAGAATTCTAGCATGGTTCTCCCCTCATCTCAGCTTGATGAGCGACCATGCCATCGCTGAAGCTCAAACCAATCAGGAATCCATCGGGGACCGATCAGGTCCGATCAGCGACCGCCGATCAGTCAGGCTGCAAGACTCCGTCATGTAGCCGGACCACGCGGTCCATCTTGGCGGCGAGCCGTTCATTATGCGTCGCGATCAGGGCAGCACTGCCTTCACCACGTACCAGGCTGAGGAATTCGCCAAGAACCCGCTCCGAAGTGGCTTCGTCGAGATTGCCGGTCGGTTCATCAGCCAAGACAAGGCGCGGCCTGTTTGCAAGAGCACGCGCCACCGCAACGCGTTGCTGCTCGCCTCCAGAAAGCTGGCTCGGCCGGTGTTCCAACCGTTGCGACAGACCCAATGCGCCGAGTAGTTCTGTAGCTCGGCCTTCTGCATCAGCGCGATTTGCGCCTGCTATCATTTGCGGCATCACCACGTTTTCGAGCGCATTGAAGTCCGGCAAGAGGTGATGGAATTGATAGACAAAGCCGAGATTCTCCCGGCGCATTGCAGTACGTTCGCTTGCACTCAAAGCGCTTGCGACGACACCGCCGATCTCGATCTGGCCGGAAAAGCCGCCTTCCAATAAGCCAACCGCTTGCAGCAAGGTGGATTTGCCGGAACCTGACGGCCCAAGCAGGGCCACGATCTCGCCCGGCATGATCTGCATATTCACACCGCGCAGGACCTCAATGGTGATGTCGCCTTGGGTAAAGCTGCGCCTGAGGCCGGTGAGCGCAGCAACAGGAGTTGTGATTGCCTCACTCATAGCGGAGCACCTGAACCGGGTCTGTGCTGGACGCCTTCAACGCCGGGTAGAGCGTTGCAAGGAAGCTCAAGACCAGCGCAAGAGCGACAATCCCGGCGACTTCGAGCGGGTCGGTTCGCGACGGCAAGGTGTTGAGGAAACGGATGGTCGGGTCCCACAACTCAACCCCGAACACGAATTCCATCGCCTTCACAATCTGCTGCCGGAAGGTGAGAATCAGGAAACCGAGCGCAAGCCCGGCCAGCGCACCGATCGCGCCAACCGTGAAACCTGTGGTCACGAAAATCTTCAGCAGGCTTTTCCGTGTCGCGCCCATCGTCCGCATGATTGCGATGTCCCGAGTCTTGGCACGCACCAACATCACCAGGCTGGAAAGAATGTTGAAGGCAGCCACCACTACCATGATGCTCAACGCGAAGAACATCGCGACCCGCTCGACCTGCAAGGCCTCGAACAAGGTCGCGTTGATGGTCTGCCAGTCATTGACGACTGCACGCCCTGCAAGTTTCTCCTCGATCGGCGCCATGATCTCGCGCACATCGTCGGGGTCATCGACCTTCACTTCGATCATTGCGACGGAGTCCCCAAGCAGCAGAAGTGTTTGCGCATCGCTCATCGGCATTACCACAAAGGTCTGATCGTAGTCGTAAATACCGACTTCGAAGATCGCGCCAACTGTGTATCCAACTTGGCGCGGCATAGTGCCAAATGGAGTCGTACGGCCTTGCGGGTTCAGAATGGTGATCGTGTCTCCCACCCGAGCACCGATATTCTGAGCAAGGCGCGATCCAATCGCAACTATACTGCTATCTGGACGCAAAGACTGCATGCTGCCAAGCAGCACCTTGTCTTCAAATGACGCAATATCCTCGCTCGTGTTACCGCGCACAACGATCTGCTCCACCCGACCGTTGAAACTGACGAGCAATGGCTGCTCGATCAGCGGCGACGCTTCGAGGACGCGCGGCGTCTCTCGGACCTCCTCGAGGATGTCTTCCCAGTTCTGAAGTTTCCCGCCGTAGGCCTGGATGATTGCATGCCCATTGAGCCCCACAATCTTGTCGAGCAATTCAGCGCGAAAACCGTTCATCACGCTCATCACAACAACAAGCATCGCCACGCTAAGCATCACTACGCCGACGCTGATACCTGCGACCAGCGCAATGAACGCCTCTCCCTTGCCTGGCAAGAGGTAGCGCTTGGCGATCATCCATTCAAAAGGCGTGAGGATCAAAACAGGGGGTTCTTTGATTATGGGTCCTGAACATGGCCTGTAAGCACCCAAAGCCTCATCAGCAATGCGAAAAGCTTGTGATTGCACAGCCTCAACCCTTGTAATCGGGCTGTAACATCGCCATTGGGACTGCACCACGGCAACCGGCCTTCAAAGGCCCTATGAGCAGCGGGCAGGCTCGGCCATGAATGTGATGCATCCATTTTATGATGAGCACGGCGACAAGCTGCGCGAGGAGTGCGGCGTTTTCGGCGTAATCAACGCATCCGACGCGGCCGCAGTCACTGCGCTGGGTCTTCACGCGCTCCAGCATCGCGGCCAGGAAGCGGCGGGGATAACGAGCTGGGACGGTACGAACTTCGTCTCTCGGCGCGGGCTTGGTCATGTCGCGGAGAACTTTTCGTCCAAGGAAGCGATTGACGAACTTCCCGGATCAATGGCAGCGGGGCATGTCCGCTATTCAACGACCGGCGGCGCAGGTCTTCGTAATGTCCAGCCTCTCTATGCAGACCTTGCGAGCGGGGGATTCGCGGTCGCGCACAACGGCAATATCTCGAATGCGCTGGCGCTGAAGAAGGACCTCGTAAAGCGCGGCGCGATTTTCCAGTCGACCTCTGACACGGAAGTTATAATCCACCTCGTCGCCACGAGCCGTTATCCAACCATGGTTGATCGCCTCGTCGACGCCCTGAGACTGGTTGAAGGTGCGTTTGCACTTATAGTGATGACGCCTGAAGGAATGATCGCTTGCCGCGACGCGCTAGGGATTCGCCCGCTGGTGATGGGCCGAATGGGCGATGCGATTGTTTTCGCCAGCGAAACCGTGGCCTTTGATGTGGTTGGTGCGGATTTCATTCGCGAAGTCGAGGCGGGCGAGCTCATCAAGGTTACACATGATGGAAAGATCGAATCGCTCCATCCTTTCGGCAAGGCAAGCCCGCGCCCATGCATCTTTGAACATGTCTATTTCAGCCGGCCTGATTCGCTGTTCGGCGGACGCTCTGTCTACGAGGCGCGCAAGGCGATCGGCGAACAGCTCGCCGAGGAAGCCCCTGCAGACGCAGATCTGGTCGTACCGGTCCCAGACAGCGGCGTTCCTGCAGCCATCGGCTTTGCTGCGCGGTCGGGCCTGCCGTTCGAGCTTGGTATAATCCGCTCCCATTATGTCGGGCGCACATTCATTCAACCCTCGGACGGCGCGCGTCACTCCGGCGTGAAGCGCAAGCACAACGCCAATCGCGGGCTGGTCGAAGGCAAACGCATCGTTCTGATTGATGATTCCATCGTTCGCGGGACGACTTCGATGAAGATCGTTGAAATGATGCGGGAAGCGGGCGCTAAGGAAGTGCATTTCCGTGTCGCCAGCCCACCAACGGCACATAGCTGCTTCTACGGTGTCGACACGCCGGAACGCAGCAAGCTGCTGGCGGCCCGAATGGATATTGAGCCAATGCGCGACTTTATCCGCGCAGACAGCCTTGCATTCGTCTCGATTGAGGGGCTTTACAGAGCGGTTGGCGCGGAGAAGCGTTCGCAAAGCTGCCCGCAATTCTGCGATGCCTGCTTCACCGGCAATTATCCAACCCCGCTGACGGACTTGAACAGCGCAGAACTTGAAGCTGCGCAACTCTCATTTCAGGAACATGAAGCAGCATAAGAATGGCTCAAAGCAGCAAGTTTGAAGGCAAGCTCGCACTGGTGACCGGAGCCAGCAAGGGGATAGGTGCGGCGACCGCGAAGGCACTGGCGGCCGAAGGTGCGCAGGTCATCCTCGTCGCGCGTGACGTCAAGGCGCTCGAAGCGGTCGAGGACGAGATCCATGCAGCCGGCGGTAGTGCTACCATCGCTCCACTCGACCTGTCTGAAGCGGAGAGCATTGCGCGGCTCTCTGCTGCCATCGCTGGGCGCTGGGATACGCTGGACTATCTTGTTCTCAATGCCGCCTACCTTCCGCACCTGACTCCTGTGACGCAGATCGACGGGAAGCAGTTCACCCAAGCGCTAATGATCAACGTTGTCGCAACTCAAGCTCTGTTGGCAAGCCTTGATCCGATGCTGAAGCGGGCCAAGCAAGCTCGTATCATCGGCCTTACCAGCAGCGTTGGCGCGGAACCACGGGCCTATTGGTCAGCCTATGGCTCGACCAAGGCTGCATTTGAAAACATTCTGAGCTCTTACGCACAAGAAACTGAAAAACTTGGCGATATCAAGATTGCAATAGTCGACCCAGGAGCCACACGCACGGACATGCGCGCGCGCGCTTATCCGGGCGAAGACCCGCAAACCGTCAAGCCGGCGGAAGCGGTAGCCGATCGCATCGTCACCTTGCTGATGGACGATTTTCCCAACCAGCACCGCGAACGCGTCGAAAAATAGATAGTAAAGCTCACATTAACCCTCTTCGGCGACGGAACAGTAACCCTCTCGCGCGCATGAATGTGGTCAAATCTCCCAAAAGCTTCGGGAAATAGGCACCGCATTCAAGAACTCGAAAAGGTTTCGCCATGCACAGCAGTCAAGACCGCTACCACATTGCAGCGCAGGAAGATCGCTGCGCGCCGCGGACGAAACTGACCATCCCGGCAACGCTTCGCGCGTCCGGCGGCCGCGCTTTCCAAAGCGTGGTGCATGATCTTTCAATTTCCGGCTTTTCGGCCGCCTCGATCAACCGGATGCACGAAGGTCAGGTGTGCTGGCTCACTTTGCCCGGCCTTGAATCGCTTCAGGCACAGGTCGTGTGGTGGGATAACTGTATCGTTGGTTGCGCATTTACAGAACTGCTGAGCCCGATCGTTCACGACAACATCTTGCAGCGTTATTCGAACACAGGCGTCCGTCGCGCAGCGATTTAATATGCTTTTGCGATTTCGCTAACCAAGGCGTGCCAGTCGTCTCGCGGACGCGACGCGACAGGCCAGTTGCTGACGAGCGCAATTACGAGCTTTTTCTCAGGCACTATGGTGATTGCCTGGCCGAAGATTCCCTGCGCGCCGTAGCTCCCATCCGGATAAGTCCACCACTGATAACCATAGCCAAACCCGCTATCACCGAATTCTACCTGTGAACCTGCAGCTGCGGCAAACCAGCCGTCTGGGACGACACCTTTCCCGCCTTCCAGGGCGAGTTGGCCCATCCTCGCATAGTCTGACAGGCGCAGAGAGAGGCAGCAGCCTCCGATATTGCCTCCTCGAGGGTCTGTCATCCAGAACAGACCACCTTCAAAGCCGGCGGGTTCAACGATCTTTCGCTGAGCATAGATCGCGAGCGGCAATCCGACTGCGTTCTCAACCACGACGCCGATGAGGTTGGTTTCGCCTGTCTTGTATACGAACTTCTTGCCAGCGGGCGCTTCCCGTTTGAGCCGCTTCATCTGTTCGATGATGGCATCGGGGCCATACTGAACGACAAACCGGTTCATTTGCGCGACATCGCTGGCAGGATCGGTGTAATCTTCGTTCCATGCGACACCGCTCGTCATCGTGGCAATCTGTTCCACAGTCACACCGTCATAGACACTTCCGGCTAACTCAGGGATGTAAGCGGTAACGGGATCCTGCAGACTTCCAATGAAGCCGTCCTTGACCGCCGCGCCAAGCAAGGTTGATGTAAAGCTCTTGGCCACAGAAAAGCTCGTCCAGCGCTGGTCAGGCGCAAAACCGAGACTATACTCCTCGAACCGCACCTTACCATCCTGCAGAACCATTACGCCGGCCGCATTCGTGTCCGTCATGTAGGACCTGATCGCTGCCGCAGTTTCAGGATCGAGCGGGCCTCCCTCCAGCAGCATGCGCGGGGTATGCGCCGCAGGGACTTCATGTCCGGGAAACCAGCTTTCCATGTCACGGAAACGCGCCTCGCGTTCGGCGTCATCCCAGAACAGCACTTGTAGCTCATTAGGATCACGCGACGGCGGGGTAACCAGCTCAGGAACGGCCAGCACTGACGGGGTGCCTGTACCGCCCTTGGCTGCTCCCATACTGCAACCTGACAGTGCCATTGCTGCAACACCTGCAAATATGAAGCCCCGCATCCCTATTCCCCCTTCGCCAGCGTCACTTGATGCACGTCAAGCGTTCCCGCTCTGAATCCACCCTCGCAATAGGCGAGGTAATAGCGCCACAGCGCGACGAAGCGAGCATCAAAGCCTTTCGGCAATGCGCCTTGATCGGCCGCTTGCTCAAAGCGCGTACGCCACTGTTTGAGCGTCTCGGCATAATCCAGTCCGAAATCATACTGATCGCGCCAGCCAAGGCCGCGTTCTTCGGCCAGCTTTCGGAACTCGCTGGTGCGGATCAGCAATCCACCCGGAAAGATATAGGCCTGGATGAAATCTGCGCTTTTCGCATAGGCTTCAAACAGGTCGTCTGCGATGGAGATATACTGGATCGCAGCGCGTCCACCGAGCTTCAGATTGCGCGCCAACGCATCCATGAACGTCTGCCAGTATTCGCGCCCCAGGGCTTCGACCATTTCAACACTGACTATCGCGTCAAACTGACCGCGTACGTCGCGATAATCCTGTTTGCGGAAGTCGATCGCGGTTTGCTGATGCGCGCGCGCATAGGCAAGTTGTTGGTCCGACAGGCTGATCGCCGTAACCTCCCGCCCCTCCTCTTTTGCTAGGTGCCCAGCAAGCCCGCCCCAGCCGCACCCGATTTCCAGAACGCTTTGGGCGCCCGCAATTCGGTCTGAAAGGCCCTGCCACTTGGCCTCTTGAGCGTCCTCAAGCCTCCCGCGCTTTGCGAACAGCGCTGAGGAATAGGTCATGCTCGGATCGAGCCATGCCTGATAGAAATCATTGCCCAGATCGTAATGCGCAGAGATATTGCGCTGCGCCCCTGCCCTCGAATTGCGATTGAAAGCATGAGCAATCTTGGCGACCATGCGAAACGGCCCCTTTGCCCGCCCAAGCGTACCAAGGGCGCGCGCATTGCTGGAAAACAGCGCAAAGACCTGCACAAGATCAGGGCTATCCCATTCCCCCGCCTCGAAGGCTTGATACCATCCGATCGAACCGCCTGTTACAAGCCGTAACAGAGCGCGCCAATCCTTGAGATATACTTCGGCTTCGAAACCCGACGCCCGGCCACCCAGAATTCGGGTCGTGCCGTCGGGCAAGTGTCCTGTAAGTCTGCCGCGCTCGAACCCATGATCGAGGCGGTCGAGGATGGTCCTGAAGCCGGGCGAAACAGTGCGAGCTATCCATCCCGGCTGCGGAACGAACCGCTCACCGTTGTGAATCAGCTCTTGCCCTCTCTTGATACCCTCTGCCTGCATTGCCTTATCCATAGAGAGAGAAATGCGATGCCTGCAAGCTCTGCCTGATCAACCCTTCCACGCGTTGTAGGCATCGAGCGCTCGTTCGCGCGCTTGCCGGTGCCCGATCAGCTTGGCTGGATAGTCCTTGGGTTTGCAGCCATGCTGTTGCGGATCGTGGATGTAGGGCTCATCGAGATCCGACAGTTCCGGAACGAATTCCCGGATATAGGCCGCAGCGTCAAACTTCTCACTTTGCGAAAGCGGAGCCATAATCCGCACAAACATGTTCGAATCGACACCCGTCCCGGCAACCCACTGCCAATTGGTGGCGTTGCTCGCGAGATCCGCATCAACAAGGGTGTCCCAGAACCATTTCTCGCCGTGTCGCCAGTCGATCAGCAAATGCTTGATAAGAAAGCTCGCTGCGATCATCCGCACCCGGTTATGCATCCATCCAGTCTGCCACAGCTGGCGCATACCGGCGTCGACGATTGGATAACCCGTCTGCCCTTTCTGCCATGCCTCGAGATCGCGTGCCACTTCCTCCTCAGAATCGGGATCGCGCCAGGGAAAATCATCCCATCCGTCACGATAGCTCTTGGAAGCATAGGCCGGAAACTGGCAGATGGCGTTCTGAGCATAATCACGCCAAATCAGTTCTTTCTCAAACACCTTCCAGCCCTGGCTGCGTTTTGCCTTGAAATGGTGCCAGATCTGCACCGGGCTGATCTGTCCGAAGTGAAGATAGGGAGAAAGCCGCGAGGTCTTGTCGACCGATGGAAAATTGCGAGCATCGGAATAGTCATCGATATGACCATCCCACCAGTCGAGGCGCTCATGGGCAGCCTGCTCTGTGAATTTCCAATAGCTGCGAATCCCTTCCGCCCAGTCAGGGTCTGTCGGAAGCAATTGCCAGTGGTCGAGACTGTCCGATGATGGCCAATTTTGTGGGGATGATAATGTCTCAGGTTCTGGCAGGGCATCGCGCGGAGGAAGCTGCTCGAGCGTTGCCTTCGAAAACGGCGTATAGATCTTGTAGGCCCCACCTGACCCGGTGGTCACCGCACCTGGAGGCAGTAAGTAATTGGCGTCATAGAGCTTGAGGTTGACCTGCTCTGCCAAGGTCCCCTGGAGCTTGCGCCACCAAGGCTCGTAGTGCCGGTTTGCATGAACGGCCTCCGCTTCTGTTTCCGCAAATATCTTTGCGAGATGCTCCATTGAATCGCCACGGCGCAGAATGAGCTTCGCGTGACGCCTGCCAAAACTTGACTGCAGATCCTCCAGCGCATGATGCAACCATACGCGCGATGCCCCGCCGTAAGCATGATGCCCAGCCGCTTCATCATCAAGAACATAGACAGCAATGACAGGCCCTGCCTTGGCCGCGTGATAAAGCGCAGGGTTATCAGCCATCCGAAGATCACGGCGCAACCAGACGATTTGAGGTTTGGTCATCATACTCCCTTTAATTGGGAGTGAACGAGGTTACCGCACCCGCGGTTCCTCGCCCAAATCAACGCATTGCAATTCAGGGATTGAAACGGCGAACCGATCGCGCGCCCGCGGATCGTAGAAACGGGCATCGCGAATCACGATAGTGCCGTCAGCGGCGCGCTCTGCGATAGGCGCCCGAGACCAGAACATGTAGGCCCGGCCCTCGCTTGTCGATTGGGCAGCCCTGTCAATGGCCGAACGCGAGCAGAGGCTTCGCACAGCACTTGTCGTCTCTCGAGTATTGTTGGCGAAATCGTGCTTGGCAAACCACCACACCCGGCCCTCGCGCCAGATAATTTCCCGCTCCCAGAACCAGAAGACAACCGGGCTGGATATCACCTCATCGGCTCTGCGATCAGCCGAGCCGCCATAAGCCGTGCTGGTGGAAATCACCCCGTTGAAACCGATGTAGATGAGGCTGAGATACATCCAGATGCGCCCGGTACGCTCCCAGTTCAGCTTCTCTTTCTCGTGGTTCAGCGAATGCCACAAACCGAAGCCAAGCAGCATCCACAGCCACACATCGATGATGAACAGCGTGTCGCCATAGAACCACTGGCTGGAAAAGGGCTCCAGCAGACGAACGCCGTAAACGTTCAGCAGATCGAGTGCCGGATGGGAAACGCAGCCAATCAGACTAAGCAGGTAGAGCCACTTGAAATTGACCGGCAATCTGCCTTTGGGCCGCCTACCCCGGCTCGTCTGCCAATTGTCGAACCAGTAGAGAATGCCGGCAAGGACGAGCGGCAGCACCAGCATTGCGATGGGTCCATGGGTGATGCCACGACGGAAACCTAGATGTTCCACACCGTCGAGCCAGAAAAAGCATGCGGCATCAACATCAGGCAGATTGGCACCAATGATGAGCGCGGGCATCGCAAGCCCGGTCTTCTTTTTGAGGCCCATCTGCCCCATCAGTGCGCCAAACAGGCTATGGGTAAGATTATCCATGGATCCCCGTTGCCGCCCTGATCAATCAGCCAAATAAAGTTGCTCAACGCACCTAAGTCAAATGCGCTAGAGCTGACAAAGGTTTGTATTAGCAAACCCGATTATCTCTCTAACTCATAGGCTTCGATCCGCAAAAGAAAAGGGCGATAGCCACCGCCACCGCCCTTTCGTCCCGCTTGGGAACGGTTGAAAACTCCGTAATGGAGGTATTCGGCGTCGTCTATTCCACCGTCCAGGTCTGCCCGCTGGCTAGCAAACGCGCAAGGTTGGGCTCCTTGCCTTCGGTGGCCCGGTTGCGCTCTTCCTGCACGACCTTTTCGAAGGTTGGTCGCGGATCGTCATACAATACGCCAAGCGCCATAGGGAACGGCCCGAAGGGAAGTTCCACCAGCATATGCGCGATGGAACGATTGGTGACATTGTGCACGATTACGCCCGCAGCCTGCCAGTCGCCATCGACGACATCCACCACTTCGAGCGAGAGCGTCTCGTGGTTGAGCGTCAACCCCTTGGCACCGCTGGCGAAAAGCATCGGCTCACCGTGCTCGAGCCACAACTGCTGGTCTTCTGCACCCTTGGGCGCGGCAAAGTCGTTGAAGACGTCCTTGTTGTAGACGATGCAGTTCTGGAAAATCTCGATGAAGGCTGCGCCTTCATGGGCATGGGCCGCTTTGAGCACATCGGGCAGGTTCTTCGATACATCGAACCCGCGCGCCACAAACCGCGCACCTGCGCCAAGCGCGAAGGCGCAAGGCTGTGCCGGACGATCGACCGAACCGCCCGGTGTGGACGGGCTGCGTGTACCTTCTCGGCTCGTGGGGGAGTACTGGCCCTTGGTGAGGCCATATATCTCGTTGTTGAACAGCATGATCTGCATGTTCACGTTGCGGCGCAGGACATGCATCATGTGGTTGCCGCCAATGGACAGGCCGTCTCCATCGCCGGTCACCAGCCACACGTCCAAATCCGGATTGGCTAGCTTTACGCCAGTCGCCACCGCAGGCGCGCGGCCGTGGATCGTGTGGAAGCCGTAGCTCTCAATGTAATATGGGAAGCGGCTCGAGCACCCGATCCCGCTGATGAAGCAGGTGTTTGAGGGGTCCGCGCCGAGTTCGGGCAGCGTGCGCTGCACGGCTTTCAGGATCGCGTAGTCCCCGCAACCCGGGCACCAACGAACTTCCTGGTCCGTGACCCAGTCCTTGAGCGTGGTTTCAATCTTGGCTGGTGCGTTCATGGCGATTTCTCATAAAGACAGCCGACTTTTGGACGGCAAAGTGAATTGGAAGTGCCGCGGCGACTGCGGCGAAAATTAGGAAGAACGAGTTTTCTAATAGTGTTGAATACACAGCAATTACTGAGGCGAAAATGAGGGGAAGCAGAATCGACTTCACTATTGGTGTCTCAGTGTAGAACTCAACGACATCCGGCCAGCTAGCGCCTAGCTTTGCGGTGGACTTCGCTATCACGATCGCACCGATAATGCTGACGCCCAAAACCGTAGCCACCGCAGCCGTTGAGGCAAACAGAACACTGTCTGTTACTCGAAAAACACCCGCTCCAGCCAGCAATGCCCCCAGCAAAACAACCGCTGATTGCAGGCGGTGACCTTCTGCCGTGAAACGAATTTCCTCAGTCGCCATCACCCTAACGCTCCCTTTATAACGCCGAGGATCTCGTTGATGGTGAATGGCTGACCGCTCGTCTTGTTCAATGGCTGAGCGTCGACGAGGTACTGGTCGCGCAGCACGGTTTTGAACTGGCCGGTGTTCATCTCCGGCACGATCACCTGGTCATAGCTCTTCAGCAGTTCGCCCAGGTTCGCTGGCAGCGGCCAGATGTGCCGCACGTGGATATGGCTCACGTCCAGGCCCTCGGCCCGCGCGCGGCGCACCGCCTGATGGATCGGGCCATAAGTGCTGCCCCAGCCCACGATCGCGAGCTCGCCGCTCTTCTCGCCAAGCGCGACCTGCTGGTCGCTGACTCGAATATTGCCGATCTTGTCCTTGCGGGCCTTGGTCATGGCGGAATGGTTCGCTGGCGAATAGTCGATATGGCCGGTGTCGACGGCCTTCTCGATTCCGCCAATGCGGTGCATCAGCCCCTTCGTGCCCGGCTTGATCCATGGCCGTGCGCCGCTTTCATCTCGCTTGTATGGGAGAAGCACCGGATTGCCGTCTGCATCTGTCCCGTTCATTTCTTCGAGGAATTGCGCCGGGAAACGCTCAAACGCATCGGGATCAGGTATCTTCCACGGCTCTGACGCATTGGCGATGTAGCCATCCGTCAGCAACATTACCGGCGTCATGTACTGCACCGCGATGCGGCATGCTTCGATCGCGCACTCGAACGCGTCCGCCGGGCTGCGCGCGGCGATCACCGGGAGCGGCGCATCGCCATTGCGGCCATAGACCGCCTGATAAAGATCGCTTTGCTCGGTCTTGGTCGGGAGACCTGTCGACGGGCCGCCCCGCTGCGAGTTGACGATCACCAGTGGCAGTTCGGTCATGATGGCAAGACCCATTGCCTCGGTCTTCAAGGCAATGCCGGGGCCAGAGGACGAAGTCACACCAAGGCTTCCAGCGTAGGATGCGCCGATGGCCGCACAAATCGCTGCAATCTCGTCTTCCGCCTGAAAGGTGGTGACGTTGAATTCCTTCATCCTCGCGAGGTGATGAAGGATCGCGCTAGCCGGCGTGATCGGATAGCCGCCAAAGAACATCGGCAGGCGCAGCAAGCGCGCTCCGGCAATCAGGCCGAGCGATATAGCCTCGGCACCGGTAACGGTGCGGTAGAGGCCTGGCTCTGTCGGTGTAGGGTCAAGATGCACCTGCTTGAGCGGCCCAGCGAGCTCTGCGGTTTCGCCATAGGCATGGCCTGCATCAAGCGCCGCGATATTTGCCTTGGCAATGTCGGGCTTGGTCGCGAATTTCTTGTTAAGCCAGTCATGCAGCGGTTTGCGAGGGCGGTCGAACATCCACAGCGCAAGACCGAGTGTCCACATGTTCTTGCAGCGCAGCGCGTCCTTGTTGCCAAGGCCGAAATCCTTGACCGCTTCGATCGTCATCGCGCTGATGTCGAGTTTCAGGACATCGTACTTGGCAAGCGTATCGTCTTCGAGCGGATTGCTCTCGTACTTCGCCTTTTCGAGATTGCGCTTGGTAAATTCTCCCGAGTCCACAATCACAAGACCACCCGGATTGAGCGCGGGCAGGTTCACCTTGAGCGCCGCCGGGTTCATCGCGACCAGAACATCGGGCTGATCGCCGGCGGTGTCGATCTCGCGGCTGCCGAAATTGATCTGGAAAGCCGAAACGCCAAACAGCGTCCCTTGCGGTGCGCGGATCTCCGCCGGGAAGTCCGGGAACGTCGCGAGGTCATTGCCCGCAAGCGCGGTCGATAGGGTAAACTGCCCGCCGGTCAGCTGCATTCCGTCGCCGCTGTCGCCGGCAAACCGTACCACGACAGCTTCCGGCTGCTTGCTCGTCGTTGGAATTTTGCCCGGCTGCGCAACTTTCGTCGCCATTTTCATTCCTTCCTGTGGCATCACCGCCTTGGATGCCTGGTATCTGAGAAAGCGCAATTATGGTGGCGCTTCCTCTCCCGCAATGAAGTTTTTCTCCTAGCGCCACAAATGTCGAGTGCAAAAGCTCCACAGGCCTGCTTTAGAAGGCAGGTGAATTGCCAGGAGAGATCCGTTTCATGACAGAGCGCACCCCGTATATCCGACCTGACGTCAAAGCTTTTTTGGACGGATTGGCGGCCATGGGCCCGCGTCCGACGATAGCTGAGATGTCTTTGGAGGAGGCGCGCGCAGGCTACAAGGCTTTGCACGGCATGGCGGACCGTCCAGCGCGCGAGTTGGCGGTTATCAAGGACCTTTCTTGCCCGGGTCCGGCAAGCCAAATACCCTTGCGATTTTATGACACCAGGGAAGAGCGAGAGCCAGGTCCGATCATGGTATTCTATCATGGTGGCGGCTTCGTCATCGGCGACCTCGACACGCACCATGCGCTCTGCACTGAGCTTTGTGCGCTTATGGATTTGCCACTGGTCGCAGTGGATTACCGGCGCGCACCGGAAGCGCCCTTCCCCGCAGCCATCGAGGATTGCGAAGCCGCGACACGCTGGGTAGCCAGCTCACCGCCTGAGCTGGGGAGGCCGGCCACCGGCTTGCTTCTGGTCGGCGACAGCGCAGGCGGCAATGCATGCATCGTTATTGGCCAGAGCCTCGAGAACAACCCGTCAAAAGTCCCCGTCCTGCTGCAAGTGCCGATCTTTCCTCTCGCCGCAGACGCTATGGTGTCGCATAGTCTCGAAGAGTTCGCGGAAGGCTTCATTCTGACCAAGGCCGCGGTTGAATTCTTCGACGAATGTTACAAACCCGATCGCGGCAATCCTCGGGCGATGCCGATGCTGGGAGATTTGTCGCCAACACCGCCTACAGTTCTTGTGACCGCAAGTCTCGATCCGATCAGGGATTCAGGGCGGGAATATGCCGCAGCGCTTTCCTCTGCCGGCGTCGATCACGTTCATCTGGAATTGAAAGGTGTAACCCACAGCTTCACCAATCTGCGCGGAGCCATTGCCGGAGCGCAGAAGGACCTTGAGCGCGTGGTTGCTGCGATGAAATTCATGCTGGAGAATACCGCGTGACCGAACTGCCTACTGCATACCGGCCCTGCGCCGGCTTCATGCTCATCAATGCGCACAGGCGCGTGTTCGTCGGCCAGCGGATCGATTCCAAGGACAATGGGGCCTGGCAAATGCCGCAAGGCGGGATCGATCCCGGTGAGGACCACGAACAGGCCGCCTTGCGCGAACTCTACGAGGAAACTGGCATAGGGCCTTCGCTCGTCACCGTGTTGAGGCGAATGCGAGAGCCGGTGCGCTACGACCTGCCGTCAGAATTGATGGGCAAGCTGTGGGGAGGGAAATATCGCGGGCAGGAGCAATTCTGGTTTCTCGGTCGATATGAAGGACGCGACGAGGACATTGATATCACGGCGCATCATCCACCTGAATTTGCCGCCTGGCAATGGGCCAATCCTGTAGACCTGCCCGAACTTATCGTGCCGTTCAAACGGCACGTTTACCGCGCGGTTCTCGAGGAGTTTCGGGAGCTGCTCTATCTCTAGCGCCCGCCCGCTACGACGTTACCATCAGTTGGGAGTAGGTGAGCTTTCCTTGGCGGTCGTTTCCGCTGCCATCCTTGTCTGGCTACCCGAGGCGATGCTGAGTTTGAGGTCCTGCGTTTCGCGACAGCCCGAGCCGCACAGGCTCTCCAGCTTGGTAAGGTTGCGCTTGGCTTTCTCCAATGCGCCCTTTTCGACCAGCGCCAGCCCTTCGCCGGCGATTGCCGCAAAATTGTCCGGGTCCCGGTCGAGGGTTTCGCGGTAATAGCGGATTGCCTTGCCCTGCAGCCCTTCAAGCCGCGCAGCCTCCGCCAATTTGAGGAAAACGGGCGTGTGAGCAGGATCGACCACTAAAGCCGCTTCAAAGGCATCAATTGCAGTCTGTGCATCGCCAGCCTTTAGCGCAGCATCGCCTTCCGCGATCAACTGCGCCGCACGAGGGGCGGCCTGCCTGTCATCAGCATTGGTCACGCTTGCTGTTACAGCGAGCATAAGGGACAAGGCGGCAGCAGCGGGCGCAAAACGCATGAACATCTCCGGTAGGGCTCTCAGTCCACTCATGATTGCCCGTGTGTGATTGGCAATGCCATAATCGATAGGGCTATCATGATGAACCCAGCATGGCGACAAAAAAGCCGTCCGTTCCGTCGTGATACGGGGTGAGCCGCGTTCCTGATCCGTGCGGTCGCCCTAACGGGTATTGCAGATATGGTTCAGCGTTCCAGTCTGGATGCCGAGCAAGAAATGCATCGACCCGGTCCTTACCTTCGGCATCGAGCAAGGAACAGGAAACGAAGGCGATTGCTCCACCTGGCCGGGTTAATTGCGAAGCCAGGTCAAGCAGATAGTCCTGCGTCTCAGTGAATTTGTCGAGCCGCTCGGGCGTCAGGCGCCACTTGGCTTCGGGTTTGCGTCGCCACGTGCCCGTTCCCGAACATGGCGCGTCGACCAAGACGAAATCAGCCTGACCTTTAAGGTCATCGAGCGCCTCCAGTTCCTTACCGGGATCAAGCAGCCGGGTCTCAATCCTGTCAGCAACGCCTGCGCGTTCTGCTCGCGGCGTTAACCGTGAGAGGCGGGCGCGGTCGGTGTCAGAGGCAATAATCTTGCCGTGATCCTGCAAATTTGCGGCGAGGCCGAGTGTCTTGCCCCCTGCCCCTGCACACAGATCGATTGTCAGCGAGGTCGCGTAGGCCTGCGCCATGAGGCAGATTAGCTGGCTGCCGAGATCCTGCACTTCAATCAGCCCGTCTTTGTACGCATTCCATTGCTCGATTGGCGTGCCTGCGGGCAGACGTCTCGCCCTTGGTATGGTGAGCCATTCGCCTTCAACCGGCAATTTTACGCTGCCGTTCTGGGTTTTCTTGGCATTCACCCGGATATCGAGCGGAGCGCGTTCCATCAGGGCCGCAATTTCTTGTTCGTTCAACCCCGATGCCGTCAGGCGTTCGAGCAACCACGCCGGAGCATGACCGCCCTGTGCGGGCTTCTCACTGGAGTCGATCTCCGCAGGCGCGTGCGCAGATCCATCGAATAGCGTCTTGAGCGAGCCATCCAACGCGGCAAGGCGCAGCATTGCTGCCCGGCCACTGTCGGGAACCTCGCCACAAGCGCGAATGGCGGAATAGACCAGCTCGCGCACAGCGCGCCGGTCCTTTGAACCGGCATAGCGCCGCACTTTGAAATAGGCGGCGATCAAACGGTCCGCAGGCGCACCTTCGCGCTTGGCACCGTCGATGATCTGATCAAGGATCTCGATAGCGGCTTGAACCCGTGCGGCGGGAGTCATGCCCTCGCCCCTTTGCTCTTACCGTGTCGGATAATTCGGCGCCTCGCGGGTGATGGCAACATCATGCACATGGCTTTCGGAGAGGCCAGCGTTGGTAATCCGCACGAATTGCGCGCGTTCCCGCAGGTCCTTGATCGTGGCCGAACCGGTGTAGCCCATCGCCGCCTTGATCCCGCCAACGAGCTGGTGAACGACATCTGCCGCAGGCCCTTTGAACGGTACCTGGCCTTCGATCCCTTCAGGAACGAGCTTCATCGCAGAGACGTCCTGCTGGAAGTACCGGTCTGCACTGCCGCGCGCCATGGCGCCAACACTGCCCATCCCGCGATAGGCCTTGTAACTGCGCCCCTGGTAAAGAAACGTCTCGCCCGGGCTCTCCGCCGTACCGGCCAGCATCGATCCGATCATGACCGAGGATGCACCTGCTGCGAGCGCCTTGGCTGCATCGCCAGAGGTGCGCAGACCGCCATCGCCGATCACCGGCACACCGGATTTGTCGGCTTCTTCCGCGCTTTCCATGATTGCTGTCAGCTGCGGCACGCCTACCCCCGCAACGACACGGGTGGTGCAGATCGAACCGGGTCCGATCCCGACCTTGATCGCGTCAGCGCCCGCGTCAATCAGCGCGCGTGTGGCTTCTGCGGTGGCAACATTGCCAGCCACCACCTGAACCGTGTTGGAGAGCTTCTTCACACGCTCAACCGAACGCGCCACGTCCTTGTTGTGACCGTGCGCGGTGTCGATGATAACCACGTCACACTCGGCATCGATCAGTGCCTCAGTGCGTTCGAACCCCTTGTCACCAACGGTGGTTGCGGCAGCGACCCGCAAGCGGCCAGCCGCATCCTTCGTCGCATCCGGATAGGTTACCGCTTTTTCGATATCCTTGACTGTGATGAGGCCGACGCAATGCTGGTTGTCATCCACCACCAACAGCTTCTCGATCCGCCTTTGATGGAGCAAGCGGCGTGCTTCTTCCTGACCGGTTCCAAGCGGAACCGTCGCGAGGTTCTCAGTCGTCATCAGTTCGCGCACGGGCTGATTGGGGTTCTCCGCAAAACGCACATCGCGATTGGTGAGGATGCCGACCAGCTTACCGTCCCGATCTGTAACGGGAATGCCGCTGATGCGGTTCTGCGTCATCATTGCCTGCGCTTCGCCAAGCGTCGCTTCGGGGTGGATCGTGATCGGATTGACGACCATACCGCTTTCGAAGCGTTTGACCGCGCGAACTGCCGCGGCTTGCTCCTCAATATCCAGGTTTCGGTGCAGCACGCCAATCCCACCGAGCTGCGCCATGACGATCGCCATGTCTGCCTCTGTGACGGTATCCATCGCCGCTGAAAGGACGGGAATGTTGAGCGCGATTTCCTTGGTCAGCCGGGTCGCGGTGTTGGCCATGCTTGGAAGCACATCGCTTTCGGCCGGACGGAGCAAGACGTCGTCAAAGGTCAGGCCGAGGGGGATATCCATAGGTGCCACTTCCTGTGTCTGTTGGCACCGACTCGCAATTACCGGCGCCGAGATTCGTGGCGGCCCATGTAACGACACTGAGTGACAGGTGCTAGTGGGCAGTGTGAACTATTCTGCAGGCCCGGGATAAAGTGCGACACTGGCAAGCTCAGCGATAAGGTCCTCATGCAGCAGGAGGTCTTCGGCTGCGCCGCCAAGCGTAAGCTCGTCTGGATTGTCGCTCGCCTGATGATAACGCTCTTCAAGAAACCGCCCGAGTAGCGTTTCCTCGCCGAGGCCACTGGTCAACGCCAGAGCGGGAACCCCCGCTTCGAGAAATGCCCAGCTATCCTGACGCTGAAGAAACGAGTCCGCTGTAATCTGCGATCCCAGTTCGCGACCGCTGCGCGCGATGGCGTCGAGCACTCTGTCGTCAATGTCAGTGTATCCCTGTCCGACAAACGCCACCCGCGTGCCCCGAGGAGCGATGGCGACACTGTCAAAATTGAAAGTCATGACGATTTCGTCGAGCGGGAGAGGGGGTTCAGCCAAGAAGGCCTTTGCACCGAGCAGTCCCCATTCCTCTGCCGTTGTCGCGAGAAAATAGATATCGCGATCATAAGGGCCGCCCGCCTTCAGGCGTTTGGCCAGCTCTATCATCAATGCGAGGCCCGACGCATTATCAACCGCTCCATTGCACAGGCTATCAGCTGCCTCGATGCCACTTTGTCCGCATTGGCCAAAATGATCCCAATGCCCCATCAGCACTATCGCTCCGCTGCGCGGCTTTGTTCCGGGTAGCTTGGCAATCAGATTGTTCGACCGGATGCTGCGCGCCTGCGAATTCGCTTCGATCCGAGCAGTAATGTCAAGTTGCTGGCCAACAAAAGCCTCGTCGGCTGTGGTAACGGCCGCCAAAGCTGCAAAGAACACGTCGCCAACAATCCGGGCAAACGCCTCTTCAGTCACGTAAACGGTCAATTCGTCACGTGTTTCCTCCGCCAGACGGAAGCGTTCAGTGCTGCGCGTATCACGGATCATCGACACTATCTCGGGTCCGTCAACCAACTGCATCACTGCAGCAGCGCCCGCATCAAACGCGGCCTCTCTTTCGCGAGCGACCTTCGCGTCTGCCCCCAGCAGCACAACGACCTGTCCAACCAGCTCGTCGGGTGCGCGAACACCGACGCTTTGCCCAGCGAACAGCAGCGGCGCGTAATCAAGCAGGCTTCGCCTCAGATTGGTGGTAGCAAAAGCCTCATCAGAACGCAGCGCGATCCGCTTGCCATCCTTTACAAACTCAATCCGGTTGTCTGTCGCTGCGGTGCGAACGAGCTCCACTGGGGCAAGCCACGGATTGGCTGGATCATTCGTGCCGGACTCAAGGCCGATCGCTTCGAATTCGCTCCGCAAATAGGACAAGGTCCGTTGCTCGCCGTCAGTACCAGGCCTGCGACCACCGAACTCATCGGAAGCAAGCACCCTGATGTGAGAGGACATTGCCTGCTCGATCTCGGCAAGCTCGTTGCTGCCGGTTCGAGGCACGCTTGCGCAGCCAGCGAGCCCGAGCGCCAGCAGCGTTGCAATTCCAATCTGAATCGCGCTCCATACCACCCGAGTGGCAGGCCGAGGGCCTATTCGGCTGTCCATCCGCCGTCGATACTCCAGTTCGCACCCGTGACATTGCCCGCTTCTTGCCTGCACAGGAACACAGCGAGGGCACCGATCTCTTCCGGTTGCACGAATTTCTTGGTTGGCTGCTTCGCCAGCAGGACATCGTTGATGACTTGCTCACGGGTGAGCCCGCGCGCTTTCATCGTGTCAGGGATCTGCCCTTCGATCAAAGACGTCCAGACGTAACCCGGGCTGATACAGTTGGCAGTAACCCCCGTTTGTGCCAATTCCAGCGCAATGGTCTTGGTAAAGCCAGCTATGCCGTGCTTGCTGGCGTTATAGGCGCTCTTGAAAGGTGATGCAGTGAGCGAATGGGCGGAAGCGGTGTTGATAATGCGCCCCCAGCCCTTTTGTTTCATCGCAGGAACCGCGAGGCGCGTCGTATGAAAGGGTGCGGTCAGATTGAGACCAATGATGGCCTCCCATTTCTCGGGCGGGAAATCCTCGACCGGAGAAACAAATTGCATCCCGGCATTATTGACAAGAATATCAAGCGGCCCGGCTTCCGCCATCATCGCTTCTATTTCTGCCAGATCGAGCAGATTGGCAGCAGAGTGAACCGCATCAAGCTCTTCGCATAGTGCTGCAATTTCAGCCTCATCGCCAAAACCGTTAAGAACCACCTGCGCGCCTTCAGCATGGAGCGCCCGCGCAATCGCAAGTCCAATGCCTGAGGTCGACCCAGTCACCAGTGCTCGCTTTCCCTCGAGGCCCATGCGCTACTCCTGTAGATGAAAAGAATTGTGCAGCTTTTGCTTGCGCTTCCCATCATGTCCAGCCCAAACAGGGAATTGGCTGGAATTATCGGTTGGTAATAGGGAGATAGTAATGCGCCTCGGCAAGTATGAGACCAGCAACATCCAAGTGCGCTCAGGTGGACGCAGGGGGATGCCTGGCGGCAGAGGCGGCGGAATCGGTTGCGGCGCCATTATTATCGCTGCGATCGCATACTTCGTATTCGGCGCAGACCCGCTGCAAACTATCGGCATGATTGAAGGCGCGCAGCAGCAGGGACCGCTGCAGCAGCAGCAAGCGAGTATGTCGGAAGAGCAGGTGTGCGAAAGCGGCCCCTATTCGCGCGAGGCCTGCAACGCGCTCAATTCACTCAACAACACATGGCGTCCGGAGTTTCAGCGAGCCGGTATCGCGTTCAAGGACCCGGTGCTGACGCTCTACAGCGGTGCGGTCTCGACCGAAGGATGTGGCAGCGCAAGTTCGGCTGCGGGGCCCTTTTACTGCCCCGCCGATATGGGCATATACATCGACACCAGCTTTTACGACGAGATGGCGCGGCGCATGGGAGCAGGAGGCGACTTCGCTCGTTATTACGTCATAGCGCATGAATACGGGCATCATATTCAGAATTTGACTGGCCTCGCATCGCAGGTCCGTTCGCTCCAGGCGCGTAACCCGAGCCAAGCCAACCAGTTGCAGGTTCGGATGGAGTTGCAGGCCGACTGCTATGCCGGGGTCTGGGCAGGCAAGAACCGCAATTTGGTTGAACCTGGCGACATGCAAGAGGGTCTGACAGCCGCCAGCGCGATTGGTGATGACACGCTCATGCGGAACGCTGGACAACGGATCAATCCTGAGAATTTCACCCACGGCACTTCGCGCCAGCGCATGGAAGCGCTTCGTCTGGGATTGGAGAATGCAGATGACAGCGTTTGCGACCGCTTTTTCGATTTTCGCTAGGTCGTTTGGCCTAATCAGCGCGCTTGCGCTCGCCGGCATGCCTGTTTCACTCGCCGCGCAAGACAATGAAGATGCGAGAGTGGTTCGCGGGAAAGAGCCCGATGTCGAGGATGTCGTCATGACGCCGGTCGACGACCTGAATCTAGACCGCGACCAGATACCGGAGGTTTTGCAGACAGCGGCAAAGAATCCCTACGACTCGATGAGTGAGGCCAGCTGCAAGGAGCTGAACTACGCGATCGAAGACCTCACCGCCGTCCTTGGAGCTGATTTCGACTTGTCAAACGAGGAAACCGACCCGTTCAGCGAAGGCAGTATCGCAAAGCGTGTGGTTGGATCATTTGTTCCGTTTCGCGGGATCTTGCGAGAAGTGACCGGCGCTGCACCTGAGGAGCGTCGTCTTGAAGCTGCGATCCTGGCGGGGATGAGCCGTCGCGCTTATCTCAAGGGCCTTGGTGAGGCCAAGGGCTGTCCCTATCCCGCGCGCCCCGCGTTCGTTCAGATCAAGATAGATGGAGACGACGTGCAGGAGCTTTCAAGGGATCAGGACTAAGGTTGGCTTGAGATGGTGGGCCGAGCGCCATTTGTGTAACACAAGCGGCACTCGGCCCAGCGCAACACGTCAGGGTTGTGACAGCTCGTCTTCGTTGATTTTCGCCGAACCAGGTGTCCTAACGACCCCGGACCAATCTACCTGGCGGGTCGCGTACATCACACCTGCAAGTGCGAAGAACAGCAGCAGCGAGCCGATCATCAGCGACCATGCTTCAAGGTTGAGCAAGACATAAAGCAATGCATAAAGACCGACGAGTACGGCTCCGACTACACCTGCCCGCTGCCAGCTCCCCAGCACCGCAGCGCTGTAAGCCGTCAGCAGGCCGATGATCGCACCGCTTGCCACCAGATATGCCAAGGCAAAGCCGATCACTTCTGCAAATGCCAGCAGCATGACAAAGAACAGCACCAGTCCCGCGCCGGTCAACAAATACTCAGCTGTTGCCACTCTTGCCCCTGCGACCACGTCGAACATGAAGAAAACGAGGAAGGTGAAGCCGATAAAAAGGAAGCCATATTTCACCGCGCGATCCACTTGGCTGTAAAGGTCAACCGGTTCGATCAGACCAATGGTCGCAATCGCGCTGCCATCGTCCACCACCGTATAGCCCAGCTCGGTACCAAAGCGCGGGTCAGCAACCAGCGCAGGCTGGCTGTCTTCGCGGCTTATCGACGATTCCCCTAGCGCTAAATTGGAGATCGACCAGCTGGCTTCAAACCCATCTTCGCCAAGTGTGCGATCATCTTCGCCGGGCAGGAAGCTTCCGGTGAAGCTGGGATGCGGCCAGTCTGAACGCGCGGTCCAGTTTGTCGCTTCACCGCTCGGCACGACGCTGAACGACCGGCTGCCTCGCAGCGTATAGCTCCATTGAACCTTGATCGGTTCGGCGGACGACCAGTCATGATACGCGTGGACACCCGAGCCCTGGGTCGCGCCGGGCCCTTTGCCAGGCTTGAGCGGCAGGGGTTTGCCTGAAACTGATATGCGCGAGTCAGTTTGCAGACCTCTGGGATCTGACACACCAAGCCGCAGTTCAACCTGATCGAGCAACATCTGCGTACGCTTCACTCCGAAGCGCTCAAGATCATCAGGTAAGGCATATCGCGCCGTGCCGGCGACCTCGGCGAGATAGGTCACCGTTTCATAGATCGCGCGCCGTTTGATTTCCGGACCGAGATCGGTCTCGATATCCTGCCGATCTGCGCTGAGGTACAGGTTCTTGCGGACCTCGACCGTGCGCGTCACCGACTTGCCGTCGACCACTTCAGTCGAAACCGCCTCATCGCGATATGGGATCACAAGCACAGGTCCGGTTACGACCTGTGGTCCCGCCCAGCCCGCCGCAATCGAATCTTGCGCCACGCGCGCCTGATGCTGTCTGTCAGACACCAACGCGTAGACCATCAAGAGCGGGACGATCAGTGCCGCCCCCACCAGTGCGGCAAAGAGCAGTTTCATTCCAGGTGAGCGGTCTGAGCTCATTTCAACCTCCATCGTTTTGCGATGAAACGTTTTCTGTGAGCGATGAACTGAATTCCTGATGAACCCGCAAAGGAATCCGGCGCAGGCCCTGGAACCGCCCCCGCCGCCGGGTCTGGAACAAATTCAGAGATAAAGAGCGTGAAAGCCGCTAGCCGCGCTTGTTCCAATTCCTGATCTGCTCGTCGAGGGACCGCAGGACTTCGGCGCGGGTTTCTGCATCCATTTCGGAATCCTTCGCGATCTCGGCGCGGGCTTCCTTCAGTCCGGCGAGCGCCTCTGCCATCACCTTGCTCTTGCAGATCATTACCACGTTGGTGCCGTCCTCACGGGTCTCCTGCGCAGTAATGTCGTCGCCCTTGCACTTCATCTTCACGACGGTGCGGCCACCCTGTTCGCTTTCGAGCTCGAGCTTGACCTCTTTGAGGGCTTGCCCGGCCTTGGCGCGGGCATTCGCCGATTCAGCCAGCGCGATACGCATCTCGCGACCTGCTTCCGCGCGGGCAGCGTTGGCTTCCTTACGCGCCTCTCGCATTTCGATTTCGATCTCGCGGCGCTCCTTTCCATTGAGGCCCTCACCCCCATTCCAGACAAACACATTATCTTCGCGTTTGACCGAACCGTCATCCGCGCGAGTGATGGTGACCACACGATGGACTGTCCCTTCACCTTCGATATCCACGTCCACATCGATATCTGGCGGCGTCGGCGGCTCGGGCGGAAGCGGTGCCTCCGGATTGGCGGGCGGTGTTGGCGGTACAGGAGGAGTTGGAGGAGTGTTCACGTCATCAGCAAACATTTCCTCGACACTTTGACCTTCCGCGTAGGACACCGTTGCTGTGAGCGGCACTGCGACCAGTGCCGCAACAAGCAGTGCGCGGCCCGCTGTCTGGCGGCGCGTTGAAAGTTGGCTCATTTTCAGACTCCTCAATCTCTCGATTATGCTTTTTTCGCCCAGAATCGGGCACGCCATGGGAGCAGCGAGCGCGACATTGGGACCAGCGGCAAAACTCGCGATAACGCGGGCGTACTCGGCACGTCTGGCTTCAGGCTGGCGCTCAACCACGCGCGCATCGCAGGCGGCTTCCTGATCGCGGCGCAGCGCCTGCCACCCGAAATGGGCGAGCGGATTGAACCAGTGAAGTGCGAACAGAGGCTGCATGATCATGTTCACGAGCAAATCACGGCCTTGGTGGTGCGCGAGTTCATGCGCCACCGCCAGGTCGCGCGCCTCGCGGTCATACATCGCAAGAAACCCGGGAGGCATAGCGACTACCTTGTCGCGCGCACCAAATGCCAAGGGCGCGGTTGCCGCAGGCGTTTCGATCAGCCGCACGCGCCCTACCCGGCCCGCTTCGCGGGCATCGCGGAACATAGCATCCCGCATTCTCCAATACCCTCTAAAGCGCAGAGCAAGAAAGACTGCGGCCCCGCCGAGCCAGAGCGCGACCGTAACAGCGGTCAGCATAGCCGGATCAATCAGTAAATCTGCAGAAAGACCCTGCTGGGGCACTGTAGCCAGATAACCGCTCGCGATCGGGTCAGTCAGTGCTGGTTCGATGATCGGCACTTGCTCTCCCGATCGCGACACCTCACTGATTTCGGGGGCCAGGGAGGCCGGCATTACCACAGGGGGCAAAATCAGCCGAACGAAGGGAAGCGCCCAGAGCGAATAAGCAACCTTGGCACCAAAAAGTCTCACGACGGGACGGCGCACGACAAGCACCAGGGCGATCATGACGCCAGTCCAGAGCAAGGTGTCATAAAGCCAGTCGATCATGGCTTAAGCTCCTTCAAGAGGGACTCGATCTTGGCCAGGTCGTCTTCGGTCAATGCTTCCTGCTCAGCCAGATGCGCAAACAGACCTGCGGCGCTTCCACCGAACAGGCGATCAACCAGGCGACGCGATTCCCCGCCGACGTAGTCCGCGCGTTCGATCAGAGGGCTGTAGAGATACCGCCTACCATCCGGACGGGTCGCGATCGCACCTTTCTGAACGAGGCGGCCAAGCAGTGTCTTGACCGTCGCCAGGCTCCATCCTCGGTCAAACGCGATCGCGTTGCTCACATCGAAAGCCGTCGCAGGGGATTTCTGCCACAAGACCTCCATGACCGCGTATTCGGCCTCGCTGATACGCTCTGGTGCGGGATTGTCTGAAGTGGTCAATCGTCCCTCCTCAATGCGCTTTCGATTACGCCTGTAGTCAATGCGATTACGAATGTAAACATTATTCGCGAATGAATGATAGGCAAACACACTTGCTTCTCTGCCAACGACATTTCACGATGGACGAATGACCTGGAAGACAATCCTGCCACTGCTCCTCAACTTCTCGTTAGGCGCTACAGCGCTGGCACAAGACGCCCCATTCATGCCGTTCACAGAGCAGGTTCCGCTCAATCCCTCCGATGGCGATCAAACCCAGATCGGCGAACTGATCTATCGCGGCGGAGTGATGATCGAGCCGGGTGAGGAAGGCATCGGTGGTATGACCGGCCTTTCTTTCGCGGATGGCCAGCTATTTGCGGTAACAACCACGGGTCAATGGCTGATCCTTACGCCAACCTATTTTCGCGATCAGATCACCGACGTGATAGAAATCGAAATGGGCTCGCTGCGCGATCCCCGTGGCAAGAAGCTGGAAGGCAAGGCAGAAGGCCGCGCCTCATCGATTTCGCGCACTGCCAGCGGCGAATGGCTGGTCAGTTTTGAAGGCGAGCAACCTCCGTTGCTCTATGCCTCCCTAAATGCGGACCCGCAGATCGCCAGCTTCGGCCTGACCGCCCAGGTTCCCGCGCCACCTGCCCCTGCTCCGCTGGATGAAGTGGGCGGAGCGGCGACGGGAACGGATTGCGCCAGCAATGGTGTGTGTTACATCCTTTACCGCAGCAACAGCAGAGAGAATGCAGCTGTCGCAATTCTCGCGATCGACCCCGAAGGCAAAAGCGAGGTTCTTGCTAGCTGGGCCCCTCCGCTGACCATCGACAAGTTTGAAGGGCTTGCGGTGCAAGAGGAAGGCGGAAAGACGTTCCTCTACATAGTCTCCGACAACAACTTCAGTGAAACTCAGCGAAACCTGCTTATGAAATTCGAGGTGAGCCAGCGGGCGGCGACCACACCGGGTGTCCCCCCGAAGGTATATGAGACCGTCAATGTCGTCATCGAGACGACCCTGGGCGAAATCATCGTCGCACTGGAAACCGAGCGGGCCCCGATAACTGCCGCCAACTTCCTGCGCTACATCGACGAAGGCAGATTCAAGGACACCCGCTGCTACCGCGCGATGCAGGTCGAGGGTCGGGAAATTCCAAGCGGTTTCGTGCAATGCGGTACTCAAAACCGACCGGATCGGATTCTGGCACCGATTGCGCACGAGCCGACCAGCGAAACAGGGTTAAGCCACCTCGATGGTGCGCTTTCGATGGCCCGGTTCGAGCCCGGAACGGCGACTGGCGATTTTTCAATCATGATCCAGGACCAGCGCGGGCTGGACGCTGATCCGAGCAATCTTGATCCGGGCCGCCATGCCGGTTTTGCAGTGTTCGGTTATGTCGTCGATGGCATGGACACCGTGATCGACATCCAGGCGCAGCCGGTAGATCCCGACAAGGGCGAAGGCTTCCTCAAGGGACAGATGCTGGCCGAGCCGGTGCGCATTCTCAATATACGGCGCGCGCAATCCTGAATGCTATGGATCAAATGAAGGACGCCCGACTGGCCGTGTCGCCTGCGACGGTATGCTTGCTTCAAGCTGCGGGAGCCATTGTGAAGTATTCAGCCCGATCGATGTCTGCGGCTGAGAAGGTGTAACATTGGCCGCACTTTCCCATTCCCCGATTGCTGTTCGCGCCTCTTGCGCGGCGGCTTCGAGACCTTGCGGTTTGCGCAGCGCGTTGTTGATCAGGGCATCCCCAAAGAAGGTCCAGTCATTTTCCGCCAGGCACCCGAAACTGGTCCTGTCTGCGCGTGCCGCAGTGAGCACCGCACTGTCAGGTGACGCAATAAACGGAACAAACACACCCGAATAACAGGCAGACAGGATGAGAATACGCCGTCTGATGCCGAGATCACGCAAAGTATCGCGCAGACGGTGAGGCGACAGGATGCCATAGCCAGTGTCGCCATAATGATAGGCCAGTCCCTGCGGCAGGCCGTGGCTGGTGGTGTAGAGTACCAGCACGTCCTCGGTATGATCCATCTTCTCGGCGACGCTGGCGAGAGCCACCATCAAGCTGGTGATAGACCCTTTGGGCAGCCCCGTACTGCGGCCATCAGGTCCGGCGAGCACTATGGTACGATCTTGTGCGTTATAGCGCCTGCCCAAGACACGTCCCGCCTCCCGCGCCTCCCGCGCGAAAACGGGGTCGCTGTCGAGCGCGATACTCACAACATAAGCATCCACCGTTCCCGGACGCTGCGGCGCGAGCATGTCAAGCGCTTCGTCAAGGCGCCGACTTTCGCGCAACATATCCTTGGGCGAGATGCCGCGCTGCATCTCCGGCCCCATGGAAAGGCTGCGCACGCGGTCACCTTGAGTGTTGCCAGTCCCCAGCATCGGCCAGGGCTGGGTATGCGGCGGCGGTTGAACAGGTTCAGGCGGGTCTTGCGCGGAGGACTGTGCGGCTAGCGCGAAGCCCAGGCACACGGTCAATGCAAAGAGTTTGCGAAGCCCCTTCATTGGAAAGGAGATTGGCCGGGGTACTGGGTATCGTCAAGCATCGCAATTTGCAGGCTTGCGCGGTCAATCGCTACACACGCGTCAAGTCTATGTACCCGTTCTGCCGAAAAACAACGTCGAACAAGGCCGAAAGGGGGTTTCCCCCGGCACCGCATTCGAGTTCGCTGTCTTCGTCCCCATTCACGATCATGAGAGGAGAAGAACACCAGTCAATCTTGAGACGCACTGCGTGCCCATCTCCGGACGCGAGGGGAAAGCAATTTTGCTCGCCGCGAGCTATCTTGCCGACATCCTTGCCGTCAATTTCAATCACATATCTGCGCATCCGGTCACGCCATGCTGACTTGCGCCGCGTGATCGTGACCGAGCCCATTCGTAAAACCAATACCGGACCTAGTACACTCGCGCTTTCGGCTTGATATACTCGGCATCATCGGTGAGCGTGTATTCGTGGACCGGACGGTAGTCGATCTTCACGTTGCCACCATTGCCGCCCCAGCCTTCGAACCATGCGATCGTGTGCTTCATCCAGTTCGCATCGTCACGATCGGGGAAGTCCTCATGCGCATGCGCGCCGCGGCTTTCCTTGCGGTTCTCTGCGCTCGCCATGGTGACGCAGGCCTGCGCCATGAGGTTGTCGAGTTCGAGCGTTTCGATGAGGTCGCTGTTCCAGATCAGCGAGCGGTCAGTGACCTTGATATCTTCCATCCGCTTGTTGGTGTCAGTGAGCAACTTGACGCCCTCTGCCATCAACTCGCTGTCGCGGAACACAGCCGCATGCTTCTGCATGGTCTGCTGCATTTCCTTGCGGACATCAGCTGTCGGCGAACCACCATCCGCGTGGCGGAAATGATCGAGCCGGCCAAGCGCCATCTCCGCGCTGTCGGCGGCAAGCTCGGGCTGGCTCGCACCTGGCTTCAGGTTCTCTTTCAGGTGCAGGCCGGTTGCACGGCCGAACACCACGAGGTCGATTAGCGAGTTCGAGCCGAGGCGGTTCGCGCCATGGACCGAAACGCAGGCAGCCTCGCCCACCGCATAGAGACCGGGTACGACATGGTCCGGGTTGCCGTCGGGACCAAGCGTCACAACTTGTCCGTGATAGTTACAGGGAATGCCACCCATGTTGTAGTGAACCGTAGGTGTCACCGGCAGCGGTTCGCGCGTCAGGTCGACACCGGCGAAGATCTTTCCGCTTTCAGTAATGCCCGGAAGCCGCTCTGCCAGCACCTTGGGATCGATGTGATCGAGGTGCAGGTAGATATGATCGCCATTCGCGCCAACGCCGCGCCCTTCGCGCATTTCCAGAGCCATAGAGCGGGAGACGACATCGCGGGACGCCAGGTCCTTCGCGGACGGCGCATAGCGCTCCATAAAACGCTCGCCTTCCGAATTGGTGAGATATCCGCCCTCGCCGCGCGCACCCTCGGTGATGAGTACGCCTGCACCGTAGATCCCGGTCGGGTGGAACTGCACAAACTCCATGTCCTGCAAAGGCAAGCCTGCGCGCAGCACCATGCCGCCGCCATCGCCGGTACAGGTGTGCGCAGAAGTCGCCGTGAAGTAGCAGCGGCCATAGCCGCCTGTGGCCAACACGACAGACTGAGCGCGGAAGCGGTGGATCGTACCATCATCGAGGCACAGCGCGATCACGCCGACGCACTTCTTGTCGCCGCCTTCGCCGCTCATGATCAGATCAAGTGCGAAATATTCGATAAAGAAGTCCGCATCGTACTTCAGGCTCTGCTGGTAGAGCGCGTGGAGCATGGCGTGACCGGTGCGGTCAGCCGCAGCACAGGTCCGCTGCACCGGGGGGCCTTCGCCCATATTTTGCATATGGCCGCCGAAAGGACGCTGATAGATGGTCCCGTCCTGGTTGCGCGAGAACGGAACACCCGCATGCTCAAGCTCATACACCGCCTGCGGTGCTTCGCGTGCGAGGTATTCAATCGCGTCCTGGTCACCGAGCCAGTCAGCACCCTTCACGGTGTCATACATGTGCCAGGACCAGTGGTCGGGCGAATTGTTGCCGAGGCTGGCTGCGATGCCGCCTTGCGCCGCAACCGTGTGGGAGCGGGTCGGGAAAACCTTGGAGATGTTTGCGGTCCGCAGGCCTGCTTCAGCTGCGCCCATGGTCGCACGAAGGCCAGAGCCGCCCGCACCGACGACCACGACATCATAGGTGTGGTCGATGATCTTATAGGCTGAAGTGTCGACCATTACGCGGCTCCTCCAAGAGCAAGGCGGACCACGCTGATGATCGCGAACGCTCCGCCGCCAATAACCGCGAGGTTGAGAGCGGTAATAAGGCCGAACTTTGTGCCAGCTTCATGGACATAATCTTCGATCAGGACCTGCAAGCCCAGGCGGGCATGCCAGAATGTGCTGATGACCAGCAGGATCATGGCGACCGACGGGATCGGCCCAGCAAGCCATTTCGCGACAGTCGAGTAGGAAAGGTCAGGCAGCAAAACTATGCTTGCGACCAGCCACAGCATCAACACAAGATTGCCCACTGCAGTGAAGCGTTGCACCAGCCAGTGATGCGCGCCTTCATGCGCTGAGCCCAGCCCGCGCACCTTCCCGATGGAGGTTCCGTTACCCATTGTTCGTATCTCTTACTTGTTCAGGATCAGGGCCCAGAAGCCCGCCGTGAGAGCAACTGCCATGATCGGCGATGCGATTGACCACGCCCGGTTTGTGTCGAGCTCGTAGCCTGCACCGATATCAAGCACAAAGTGCCGCAAGCCGCTCATCAAATGCGTGAAGAAAGCCCAGCTGAGGCCCACCAGCACAACATATCCGACCGGCGACGTGATCAGACCCGCAAAGGTCGCATAATATTCAGGACCACTGGCAATCGCGCCAAGCCACCAGACCAGGACGAAAAGGCCGACCAGGGCCATCCCATCGCCCGTGACGCGGTGCAGGATGGACACCAGCATATGCGGTCCCCATTTCCAGATCTGCAAGTGTGGTGAAAGCGGTCTGTTACCCATTGTCTATCCCGAAATATCTTGCGCCACTCCCTCGGCGCTCGCACTCCCTTAACGAATGTGCCGCGTGAAACAAGCGGGCAAGTGCTCGCAATCACTCGACTCCACCTGCAAAGTTTTGGATAGGTGTTCGCATGAGTGCAATCTTGCTTACTGGATCGAGCCGGGGAATTGGCGCTGCGGCGCATAAATTGCTGAGTGAACGCGGCGCGAAAGTCATCGGCCATGCCAGCAGCTCAGGACGCGGTGATGCGATAGGGGCTGACTTTACTCAGCCCTCAGCCCCGCAATTGCTTTGGGAAGAAGCGCTAGCTCAAGCTGGCGGGCAGATCGACGTCCTGATCAACAATGCCGGACTGTTCGAAGCAAATCCGCTCCATGGATCTGACATCGACTGGATCGACCGCTGGGAAGACACCTTGCGGATCAATTTGACCGCTGCAGCACAGTTGACGCGGTTTGCGGTCAAGCATTGGCTCGATACCGGGCGCGCGGGCCGAATTGTGCATGTCGCGAGCCGCGCGGCCTATCGCGGGGATAGTCCCGATCACTGGCATTATGCCGCCGCGAAGGGCGGAATGATCGCGATGCACAAGACGATTGCGCGCGCCTATGCAGGCAAGGGTATCCTTAGCTTCGCTGTGACACCCGGCTTTACCGATACAGCCATGGCGGGCGATTATCTGGCCTCCCGCGGCGGCGAGGACTTGCTGCGTGACATTCCGCTCGGACGCGTGGCGCAGCCGCACGAGATCGCACAGATTATCGCGTTCTGCGCACTGGAAGCCCCCGCCAGCATGACCGGGGCAGTTATCGACGCCAATGGAGCAAGCTTTGTTCGGTAAAACCCTGTTGCCCGCCGCTTCGTCACTCTTGCTCGCAGGATGCGTAGCCGTTGCCGCCGAAGCTGGCGAGCCCGGCAAACCGGGCCTTCCCGCCGATCAGCATGCTTTCCTCGATACATGCGAAGACTGGGACGACTGGGACAAGCCCGCCCCGCCCTTCAAGCTCTACGGCAACACCTACTATGTCGGCACATGCGGGATCGCTTCGATCCTCATCACCGACGATGAAGGGCACGTGCTGCTTGATAGCGGGACGCAAGGCGGCGCCCGTGTCGTCGAGAAGAACATTGCAACACTGGGCTTCAAGGCGAGTGACATAGTCCTGCTCGGCTATAGCCATGAGCATTTCGACCATGTCGGAGGAATGGCCTACATTCAGGAGCTGACCGGTGCATTGCTGGTCTCGCTTGAGCGTGGCGCCGAAACGATGCGGAGCGGCAAGTCAGATCCCGACGATCCACAGCATGGAATGCATGAACCCTTCGCGCCTGTCAGCGTTGATTTCATCCTCGAGGACGGTGATGCGATGGGTGTTGGGACCACCAACCTCCAGTCATTTGCGACACCCGGTCACACGCCGGGCGGGACAACTTGGCTCTGGGAAAGCTGTTATGGAACCGAGTGCAAAACAATTGCCTTTGCTGACAGCCTCTCCCCGGTAAGCGCGGACGATTATCGCTTCTCCGATCATCCAGAGTATCTTGCGGAATATCGAGCAGGCCTCGATCGCCTCGCGCAGCTTGATTGCGACATACTTCTCGCGCCGCATCCTTCGCATGCGCGGCTCTTCACGCATCTGGAGGAGCGAACCCTCCTGACGATGGAAGCGCCCTGCGCCACTTATGCAGCTCAGAAGCATGCGGATCTGGACAGACGGCTTGCGAAAGAAGTTGAGGGGGAGTGACCAGCTGGAAGCTCATTGCCTTTGCGCCAAAGCCGGTCGTTCAGGCCGCGCTCCTCGCGCATGAAATGGCAGAGGAGCTGGGGCAGTGGGACGCCGGCATCGTCCTTGCGGGCCGAGAAGTAGCAGAGGACAGGCCGCAGGACTGGGTCCTCGAAGCGTGGATGGAGCGGCGGCCCGGCACGCCTGAGCGCAAGGCGGTCAAGGCGCTGTTCGAAGGCGTGCCGCCCGCGATCAAAGCCGAGCAACTCCCGGACGAAGACTGGCTCACCCTCAGTCAGCATGGGGCCGAGCCGATCTTTGCCGGCCGGTTTCATGTCCGCACGCCGGAGTATGCCCCGCGCAGTGACCTCACCGATCTGGTTATCCCGGCCAGCCAGGCGTTTGGCACTGGTCAGCATGCGACCACCGCCGGATGTCTCGAAATGCTCGATGCAATGAAGCGCAGCGGGGTCGCCGCGCGCAATATCGCAGACATTGGTACGGGCACCGGCCTGCTCGCCTTTGCGGCACGCGAGCTATGGCCGAATGCGCTACAGACAGCGTCAGATATCGACGAAGTATGCGCAGATGTGGTGGCCGAGAATGCGGCGATGAATAACGTTCCAATAGGCGCAGGACGCGGCGAAGTGACAATGATCATCGCGCCCGGCACTGACCACCCGCTTATAGAAGCACGCGGGCCGTATGATCTGCTAATCGCCAACATTCTTGCAGGGCCGCTGGTCGAGCTTGCGCCAGACTTTGAACGAGCTGTCACCCCCGGCGGGAACCTACTCCTCGCGGGCCTGCTGGAGACGCAGGAACCGCGCATTCGCCGCGCCTACCGCACGCAGGGGTTCCGGCTTGCGGCCCGGCTCGTCAATGGCGACTGGTCGATTCTGTGGCTGCGCAAACGCCGGTCATGATATTGGCTAAACGGCTGATCCTGTGGCCGTTCGCAGCGCTGCTCGCTGCCCTTGTACTATTCCTGCTGACCGCATGGATTGGATCGTCAATCCCACGCAATGCCGATTGGGTAGAGCCGCAGGACGGTATCGAGATCATGGTCGAAACCAACGGCGTTCACACCGCTCTCGTTCTGCCGCTCGTGAACGTGCACAAGGATTGGAGCACAGTCTTTCCGGCGCGCGATCTGCGCGAGCCCATGCAACCCTACACTCATGTCTCGATCAGCTGGGGCGAAAAGGAAGTTTTCCTGAACACCGAAACCTGGGCCGACCTGAAGCCGTCGGTGGCCATAGGCGCAATCTATGACGGTGAGCCGCTCCTCCACATCGCGCATTACATTCGCCCGCAACCCTCCGCGAACCATCGTCCGCTGACCATGACCGAAGAGGAATACCGCAAGCTTGTTGCGGCAATCGAGCCATACGTTCTCCCGCCAGAGAGCCGCGAGATCTATCCCGGCTATTCCTGGTTTGACGTGTTCTACGACGCGTCCGGCAATTACTCGGCGCGCCGTACCTGCAACCAATGGACCAGCGATATGCTTGCCAAGGCAGGCATCAGAACCGGGTGGTGGACACCGTTGGAAGGCGGCGTGATGAAGTGGGTCGAGCCCCTTCAGGATTCAGACTGAAGCGCCTCTTCAAGCGCATTCAACGCCGCCCGAGCAAACGCCTCCATATTGGCAATGCGATCCTCGCTGCCAGTTTGCGTCAACCGGGTGTGCTCGAAACCACTGGGGCCAACCACCGCTGCAACGCTTTGACCGGCGGGCGCGCCACTAGGGTGGGCTGAGCCGCCCGCTGAGCCGCTTTCTGCAAGTCCCCAATCAGCGTGCAAATTGTCACGGATCGCCCGCGCTTGCAGCAGCGCATATTCCTCCGAAGCGCCGCGCATACCCTTGTAAGCCTCACGCGGCAGGCCGAACAGCACATCGCGCGCCCGGAAAGAGTAGACCACCCCTCCCCCGACGAAGAAATCGAGCGCGCCCGGCACTGTCAGGAGGCTCGCTGCGATGAGGCCGCCCGTCGCACCATCCGCAACAGCGATCTTCTCTCCCCGCGAGCGGAGAAGTTCGGCGATGCGAAGCGCTTGCGGGTGGAGGTCGACAAGAACCTTCACGTTTTTTTCAAGGCGACGAATGCGCCAAACGCGGCAGTCGACACGAAACCCACAAGTCCAAACGGACCGACCATCTGCAAACTGACAGGAAACCCAGCATGGAGCGCGAGGAATCCAAGCGCTGCAAGACTATTCGCGATCACCCCTATCCAAAGCACCCAGCCCGGAGCCGCACGTTCGGACGCCTTTGCCTCCAGAAACAATGCCAAACCAAGTCCCGCGCTGGCCAAAAAGTTGCCCGCGTAGAACAGTTCAGTCGCCACCGCATTGACGATTTTGTCGCCTGCAAGGCTATCTGCCTCGAAGGCGGCTGCATATCCGCCGATCATCAGCGGATACATGGCCAGCACACTCGCAACCCCGATGGCTGTTAGCGCCCAGCCCGCCCGCGCCGTGCCGACTAGCCGGGAGAGAGCGCCCGCGCCTACTAGAGCCATTGCAATGACTTCGAAATGCCATCCCCGCACGAGCGTCGGGAGATTTGCCTCGAAGTAGGCGAGGTTCTCGGTCCTGTTGCCAGTCGGAGGGGCGGCGCTCGTCACCATCACATATTCGACGATGATGAAAGGCATTGATGCCGCACCCAGAAGCAGAAACAGCCCCCCAAGCCGCGTCGAATCCGAGAAAACCTTCATTTCATCCCCCTTCGAAATCTGCTGGGCCTTACCCTGCCGCCTTCACAATCTCCGCCCAGCCCGCTTCATCGGTCACTTCGATGCCGAGTTCCTGCGCTTTCTTAAGCTTTGAGCCTGCCCCGGGGCCAGCCACCAACAAGTCTGTCTTCGCGCTAACTGACCCTGCCGCTTTCGCACCGAGACGCTCGGCTTGCGCCTTGGCTTCATCACGGCTCATGGTCTCGAGTTTGCCAGTGAAGACCACTGTCTTGCCTGCGACCGGTGAGTCCAGCACTTCGATTTCATAACGCGGTGGGGTGACTTCGCTCAGCAGGTCCTCCCAAACCACAAGATTGTGCGGTTCATGGAAAAAATCACCGAGCGCGGTCACTACGGTTGGCCCGACGCCGTCGATTGAGGTGATGTCAGATGCTGCCTCCTCGTCGCCATTGCGAGCTTTTTCGGCCACTTGGCGAAGCACGCGGAGCTCATGAAAGTTCTTCATCAGGTCGCGCGCGGTAACCTCACCGACATGACGAATTCCGAGGCCAAACAGCAATCTGGCCGCATCGGGCTCGCGCTTGGCCTCGATTGAAGCCAACAGGTTTTCCACAGACTTGTCCTGCCATCCCTCTAGCGCCAGAATGGCTTCGCGGCGATCCTTCAGCCGGAAGATATCCGCTGGGCTTTCCAGCCACCCAAGTGCGAAGAACTGATCGATCGTCTTCTCGCCCAGCCCCTCGATATCCAGTGCCTTGCGGCTGACGAAATGCTTCAGTCTTTCAGTGCGTTGTGCAGGACAAATGAGGCCTCCCGTGCAGCGCACATCGACCTCTCCTTCCTCAGCCACCGCCTCGGAATCGCATTCCGGGCAACGTTCCGGGAATACAAAGGGATCACGCGGCTCGTCCCGAGTGAGGTTTTCCACAAGCTGTGGAATAACATCGCCCGCGCGCTGAACCACCACCCGGTCGCCCGGACGCACGCCCAGACGCGCAATTTCATCGCGATTGTGCAGGGTTACGTTGGTGACAGTCACCCCGCCCACCAGTACCGGGGCCAGTCTGCCTACAGGCGTCAGCTTGCCGGTGCGACCGACCTGGATATCGATGGCCTCAAGCGTGGTCTCTGCGCGCTCTGCAGGGAATTTATGCGCCAGCGCCCAGCGCGGGGCCTTTGCAACAAAGCCGAGCCGCTGTTGCCAGTCGAGCCGATTGACTTTGTAAACCACGCCGTCAATTTCGTATGGGAGATCAGGGCGCTGGCGACCGATCTCGGCATAATGGTCGAGCATCGCATCGACGCTGTTGGTGAGCGTCAGGAACGGCGAGACCGGGAAGCCCCAGCTTTCGATCATCCGCATAACTTCGTGCTGGGTTGTTGCGGGAACATCGGACGCTGCGCCCCAGCCATAGGCCCAGAACCGCAAGGGTCGCTGGGCGGTAACGCTCGCATCCTTTTGCCGGAGCGAACCTGCCGCCGCATTGCGCGGATTGGCGAACAGCTTGCCCCCCGCCTCGTGCTGTGCAGCGTTGAGCGCCGCAAAGTCCGCTTTGGACATATAGACTTCGCCGCGCACCTCGAAAACGTCCGGCACGCCATCCGGCAGTTCCTGTGGGATGTCCGCGATATGCGCGACATTGGCGGTCACGTCCTCGCCCACCTGCCCGTCTCCGCGCGTTGCCGCCCGCACGAGCTTTCCCTGCTCATAGCGCAGCGAGCAGGAAAGGCCGTCGATCTTGTCCTCGGCTGTTATCGCGACCGGCTCTGCTTCGTCCAGCGAAAGGAACCGGCGCACGCGGGCGACCCATTCCTCGACCTCTTCGGCGTTGAACGCATTGTCGAGGCTCATCATGCGGACCTCGTGCGTCACCTTACTCAAGGGTGAGGCAGCGACTGCGTGACCGACTTTCCTTGAAGGACTGTCATCGCGCACCAGATGCGGAAACAGCGCCTCAAGTTCGGCATTGCGGCGCACCAGCGCATCATATTCCGGGTCGGAGATCTCCGGCGAATCCTCGGCGTGATAAAGGCGGTCGTGATGCGCGATCTGCTTGGCAAGCCGCATCAGCTCGTTAGCGGCTTCGGCTTCTGAGAGGTCTGGCTCGGCCATCAAACCCCCTCTAGCAGGCGATCCGCTTGTGCGCGTGCTTCCGGCGTAACCTCGGCGCCTGAGAGCATCCGCGCGATCTCTTCCTGCCGTCCAGCTTCATCGAGCAGCGCCACGCTTGTCTTCGTGACCGTGCCCGAAGAGGACTTCGCGATGAGATAGTGCGTTCCGCCGCGCGCCGCGACCTGGGGTGAGTGCGTCACCGCCAGCAGTTGTCCTTCGCCCGCAAGCCTTGCAAGCCGCTCGCCAATCGCGGAGGCCACCGCCCCGCCTACCCCGCGATCAATCTCGTCGAAGATCACCGTCGCCGCCCCGCCCTGCTCTGCCAGTGCGACCTTTAGCGCGAGGATAAACCGCGAGAGCTCACCGCCGGACGCAATCTTGCCAAGCGGCGCGAAATCCGCCCCAGGGTTCGTGGCGATCAGGAATTCCACGCTGTCACTGCCGGAAGGGCCCCATTTCTCCTGCGGCAATGCTCCAACGGCTGTCAGAAACCGCGCTGCATCCAGCTTCAACGGCGCAAGCTCTGCGGCAACCGCCTTGTCGAGCGCCTTTGCCGCCTTGATCCGAGCTTTGGAAGCGGCCTCGGCTTTTACCCTGTAGCTCTCGCCGGCGGATTTCGCGGCAGCCTCCAGCGCATCCAGCTGCGCCTCCCCGCCCTCGATCGCATCGAGCGCAGCGCGCATTGCGCGCATTTTCTCAGGCAGCTCATCGACTTCGCAGCGGTGCTTGCGAGCGATCGCGCGGAGCTCAAACAGGCGCGTTTCCGCCGCATCGAGCGCCGCTGGATCATGCATCAGCGCCTCAGCCGCATCGCGCAGCTTGCTTTCGGCCTCTTCGGTCTCGACCAGGCTGCGATCGAGCGCTGCAAGAGCCTCGCCTAACAACGGATGTTCATTGGCGATCCGGTCGAGCCGCCGCGCCGCAACCCTGAGAGCAGCGAGCGGAGATTCAGAGCCTTCCCATAAAGCACGCAATTCCTCCAGATCGCCGGAAAGCTTCTCACCCTTCTGCATCGACGCGCGGGTCTCGGCGAGCCGCGCTTCTTCGCCCGCCTGCGGCTCAATCGAAGTGAGTTCGGAAAGGTGCGCGAGCAGCAGGTCCTGGTCTGCCTTCGCTTGCTCAACCTCAGCGCGCGCTGCTGCGAGGCGATCCTCTGCCTCCCGCCATGATATCCAAGCGCTCCGAAGGCCGTCCACGTCCGTGCCTGCATACCGATCCAGCAAAGCACGATGCCCGCGCGGATTGACCAGCCCGCGATCATCGTGCTGCCCGTGAAGCTCGACGAGCGATGGCGCGATTTCACGAAGCAAAGCGACCCCAACCGGCTGGTCATTGATCCAGGCTTTCGATCCGCCGTCGGCCTTGAGCTGCCGCCGGATCAGCAGAGGCTCGCCCGGCTCGACCTCAACCCCCGCATCATCCAGCACTGCCGCGATGGCGTCGGGCAGCGGCGAGAATTCAAAGCTCGCTGTGACCGACGCTGAGTCTTCCCCCGCGCGCACCAGGCCTGAATCGGCGCGGTCGCCGAGCACGAGGCCCAGCGCATCCAGGAGGATTGACTTGCCCGCACCCGTTTCCCCCGTCAGCACGCCAAGCCCTCGCCCGAAATCGAGGTCAAGCGCTTCGATCAGAACCACGTTACGAATGGACAAACGGCTGAGCATTTCTCCATCCTCTAGCGCAGCAAAAAGGGCGCGTCACCGCTGGCGACACGCCCTTTCTGTGAAAATGTCACCGAAACGGCGATTGCAGCCGTCAGGCAGGCGCGGCGACCCGAGTGTCGTCGCTGTCCTCTTCCTTGTCTTCGACCGTATCCGGCAATGCGGAACGCAGTAGGAAAAAGCCTGCAAACGCTGCGATGGTCGAACCGGAGAGGACCCCGAGCTTTACGGCATCAACCTGCTCAGGCGATGCGAAGGCGAGGTTGCCGATAAACAGACTCATGGTGAAGCCGATCGCCGCAAACAACGACAGGCCATGAATTTGCCGCCAGTTCACCCGGTCCGGCAGGCTTGCCATGCCGCTCTTTACCGCGATCCAAGCAAAGCCAAGGATGCCGACCTGCTTGCCGATCAGGAGACCCAGCGCGATGCCTAGCGGCAAGGGCGCGAGCAGGTCAGCGGGGTTGAGACCAAGCAGATACACACCAGCATTGGCAAAACCGAAAATCGGAATGACGAGAAATGCAACCCAGGGGTGCAGCGCGTGCTCCATATGCTCAAGCAGCCGTTCGCCCTTATGCGCCACGAGCGGGACGGTCAGCGCAGCCGCTACGCCAGCCAGCGTTGCGTGCACGCCAGACTTCAGCACGAAGGCCCACATCAGGATCGCCAGCAAGACATAAGGGATTGCCGAAGGCACCTTGAGGCGACCAACGATCAGCATCAAGACGAACACCGCCGCCCCCATGCCGAGGTATCCGGTATTGATTTCGCCGGAGTAGAACAGGGCGATGATCGTGATCGCTCCGATATCGTCGATTACGGCAATCGCGAGCAATAGCGCCTTCAGCGCGACCGGCACGCGTGGGCCCAGCAGCGCAAGGATACCGAGAGCAAAGGCGATATCGGTCGCCGCAGGAATTGCCCAGCCCGCCTGGTTAGCTGGCGTTCCGGAATTGATCGCGAGGAAGATCACGGCCGGGATCGCCATCCCGCCAATCGCTGCGACAAGCGGAAGCGACGCCTTGTTCCAGCTCGAAAGCTGGCCCTCCATCACCTCCCGCTTCACTTCGAGTCCGATGAGGAAGAAGAAAACCGCCATCAGGCCGTCATTGACCCACAGCAGCAAGGGCTTGTCGATGACGAAGCCACCAAAGCCGGCAATGATGGGGATGTCGAGCCACGCCTTGTAGCCATCATAGAGCGGCGTGTTCGCGATAACGAGCGCAGCCAGCGCTGCAAGAATCAGAACAATACCGCCTGCGCTTTCCTTCTGCATGAAATCGCGCAGCATGGGGGCAATGGCCTTGACCATAAAGAAACCTTCCCTTTGCCAGACTTGTGCGGATCGGCAGATGTTATCCAGCCGCTCCGACAAATCTGATAGTTTTCACCGATCGGAACAGGATTGCGCGAAACTCTTGTTGGAAGGCCCCAGTCGTTCGACTGCGTCCCCACTGCGCATCGTCATTCCGATGCGGTCCGACATCACAGGTCATGCGCAATTGATGCGCTTTACCTGCCAGAGGGGCCCGGCCCGCGGTGTCTTAACGCGCAAATCGTAGAAAGGGTCCGGCGCATCGGGTGAAAATGGCGATGTATCGACAGAGACAGCAGATCTCAGCGCACGCTGGCAGGTCTAGCTCGCGGTGATACCCGCTGCGTGATCTTCGATCAGCTCGTAAGCTTTCTCATACCATTCTGTGCCGGGATAGTTGGCACCCAGAACAGCCGCGTATTTCACCGCTTCCTGAGGGACACCCAGAGCGAGGCTCGATTCTGTCAGGCGATAAAGCGCTTCCGGCGCATGACTGGTCGTCTGATAGTCATTGACCACGTTCTGAAAACGCAGCTGTGCCGCAAGCCAGCGACCTGATTGTGCGTAGAACCGTCCGATCTCCATTTCCTTGCCAGCCAGGTGATCGTTGACAAGGTCAAGCTTGAGCCGGGCATCGGCGGCGTATTCACTTTGCGGGAAACGGCGGTTGACTTCGGTCAAAGCCGTGCGAGCCTGTTCCGTTATCTTCTGATCGCGCTGAACATCGCTGATCTGCTCGTAATAAGACAGCGCAATTAAGTAGTAGGCGTAAGGAGCATCTCGGTTCCCTGGATGGATCGAAAGGAACCGCTGCGCACTCTGAATCGCCTTATTGTAGTCCTGCGCGACGTAATAGCTGAAGGCGCTCATCAGCTGCGCGCGCCGCGCCCAGGGCGAATACGGGTGCTGACGCTCGACTTCGTCAAACAAGGCGGCGGCGAGCTTGGTATTTCCGCGGTCAAGCCGTGATTTGGCCTCGGTGTAGAGAGATTCCACGTCTCGCGCGACATAGGCCACGTCTTCATCATTGCCCCCGCGGCCAGAGCAACCTGCAGTGAGTAATGTCGCGGCGGCCAGCGCGGCGCCAAGCACCATGCGAGATGTGCGCGATTGCGCGGTGTGCGGGAAAATCGTCGTCATGCGAAGAGCCTATAACCAGCGCCTGCGTGAACGCCAAGTGAAGTTGATCGGCATGTCCTGCAAAACGCGCAAATTATCGTGAGTAACTCGAATTAAACCAATCTTTGCGCACGGGCTGTTAACCCTTCCAGCGGATAAAAAAAGAATTACCGACGTCTTTGGGTCATTCGGCATCACATCAAGGAAGATCACCATGTCGATCAGCAAAACACCATTTCAGAAGCTGTTTGCCGATGAAAGCGGTGCAACTGCAATCGAATACGGACTGATTACAGCCCTGATCGCCATTGCTGCGATTGTTGCCCTTCAGTCAGTTGGAGACGAACTCTCCACCACGATGAGCACCGTTGGCACGACGCTGGGCGAGAACAACACGGTCTGAAACCCCCGGCAATTGGGGTGGAAGCAAGCCTATTCCTCGCCCATTCTGAGTGCCGCGATAAAGGCTTCCTGCGGGATCGAAACATTCCCGTATTCGCGCATCTTCGCCTTGCCTTTCTTCTGCTTTTCCAGAAGCTTCTTCTTGCGGGTGATGTCCCCGCCATAACACTTTGCCGTTACGTCCTTGCGCAGCGCGGCAATGGTTTCACGCGCGATGATCTTGCCGCCAATTGCAGCCTGGATCGGGATTTTGAACAGGTGGCGCGGGATGAGGTCCTTCAGCCGCTCGCACATGCCGCGTCCGCGTTCCTCGGCCACACCGCGATGCACTATCAGGCTTAGCGCATCGACCGGTTCGTTGTTGACGAGGATGTTCATCTTGACGAGGTCGCCTTCACGCAGACCGATCTGCTCGTAGTCGAAGCTCGCATAGCCGCGAGAGATGCTCTTGAGGCGGTCGTAAAAGTCGAACACCACTTCGTTGAGCGGCAATTCGTAAGTGACCTGCGCACGCCCACCGACATAGGTCAGGTCGGTCTGGATCCCGCGGCGATCCTGGCACAGCTTGAGAATCGCACCAAGGTAGTCATCAGGCGTATAGATCACAGCCTTGATCCACGGCTCCTCGATCATCTCGATCCGGTTTACGTCCGGCCAGTCCGCCGGATTGTGGAGCATGATCTCCTTCGCGTCCTCAGTCTTGGTGTGGGCAAGCTGCAAGCGATAAACCACAGAAGGCGCAGTCGTGATGAGGTCGAGATCATATTCTCGGCTCAAACGCTCCTGGATGATCTCGAGATGCAACAGGCCAAGGAAGCCGCACCGAAAGCCAAAGCCGAGGGCGGCACTGGTTTCCATCTCGTAGGAGAAGCTCGCATCGTTGAGACGCAGCTTGCCGATGCTTTCGCGCAATTTCTCGAAATCTGCCGCATCGACCGGAAAGAGCCCGCAGAACACCACCGGCTGCACTTCCTTGTAGCCCTTGAGTGGCTCGAGCGCGCCGTTCTTGACCGTGGTTATGGTATCACCGACACGGGCTTGTTCAACTTCCTTGATCTGAGCGGTGATGAAGCCGATTTCACCTGGCCCAAGCTCGGTCAGATCGGTCCGCTTGGGCGTGAAGCAGCCAACGCGGTCGATGAGGTGCTGCGTCCCGCCCTGCATGAACTTGATGTTCAGCCCCTTGGTGAGTACGCCTTCGATCACGCGCACAAGGATGACGACACCGAGATAAGGATCGTACCAGCTGTCGACGAGGCTGGCCTTCAGCGGCTTGTCGCGCTCCCCCTTCGGCGGCGGAATCTTGGCCACAACAGCCTCAAGCACGTCCTCGATGCCGATACCCGATTTGGCACTTGTCATGACCGCTTCAGACGCATCCAGGCCGATGACCTCTTCGATTTCTTCCCGCACGCGCTCTGGCTCAGCTGCGGGAAGGTCAATCTTGTTTATTACCGGCACGATCTCGTGATCATGCTCGATTGACTGATAGACATTGGCCAGCGTCTGAGCTTCGACACCCTGTGCGGCATCAACCACCAGCAGCGCGCCTTCACAGGCAGCAAGGCTGCGGCTGACTTCATAAGCGAAGTCAACATGCCCCGGCGTATCCATCAGGTTGAGCTGATAGGTCTCACCGTCGCGCGCGGTGTAGTTCAGTCGCACGGTCTGCGCCTTGATCGTGATGCCGCGCTCGCGCTCGATATCCATATTATCGAGCACCTGTTCACTCATTTCACGCTCGGTCAGCCCTCCAGTGAACTGGATCAGGCGGTCAGCCAGCGTCGATTTGCCATGATCAATATGCGCAATGATCGAGAAGTTACGGATTCGGGAAAGGTCAGTCATTTGGCGGCGCAATTAGCCGGAGCAGAGCGCCGTGTCAGCAAGCAATCGCATTTGCCCGCTTTTCCTTTGCAACTGCGCGATCAGCCGATCTCGCCCGTGTAGCCCCTGGCATAGCTGAATTGCGGGATGGTTCCCTCTGTCAGCATGCCGCCTTCCATGCTCTTGTAGTTACCGGGAGACAGTGCCGATAGGGGCGCTCCGGCTGCTGCAAGGGCGTAGGGCGATACGCGGTGGCGGGTGCAAAGCCCTCCTGCACCATCGTCGATCAGCGGAGTTTCGAACTCGAGCCCCTGTGTATCGCCTGAGGAGCGGATGACGGTTGCAACGGCAAGCTGGCCGCCGCCAAGATCGAGCACGAACTGGGTATCGACCGGGACATCGGCCAAGCCCTGGATCAGAGCTCCACTGCGCGAGAGATTGCGCAACGTCACATCATAAGAGTGATCGTCATGGATCAACTGGATCTTGCGCAGGACAGTACGACGACGCGCGCGCTGCGTGCGCGAACTGCTTGGCTCGATGGTCCATTCCTCACGCGCAAGCTCGGCATTCACGTCATCAATCGCCAGAGGATCGGTGTAGATATAGCCTTGGAGCGAATCGACGCCGCTTTCGCGCAGGGCGAACAGGACATCCATGTTCTCAATGCCGCTCGCCACGGTGCGCATGCCAAGGGCCTTGGAAAGCGCGACAATCGCCTTGATCAGCGCCAGTTCGCGGCTGTCCTTGCCGAAGTGGTCGCGATAGAAGTTCTCGCCGATCTTGATCGTATTGAAAGGCGCGCGCTGGAGATAGCCGAGCGAGGAATAGCCGGTGCCGAATTCATCAAGCGTAAGGCGAACGCCGAGCTTGAACAACTGTGCCAGTGTCTTGTCCACGCTCTCGGTCTCGGCGAGGAAAACGGTTTCCTTGACTTCAAGTTCAAGCCGCGAAGGCTCGATATCGGCTTCGTTCAGCGCCTTTGAGACAGATTCAACGAAGCCTTCCGAATTGAACAGCTTTGCCGGCACATTCACGCAAACACGCAGGTCCTCAGGCCATTGCGCAGCTTGCTGGCAGGCGGTGCGTATTGCCCATTCGCCGACGTCCACGACCAAGCTTGAATTCTCGACTATCGACTGGAACTCTTCTTCATCGATTTCGCCGCGCTGTGGATGATTCCAGCACACCAGCGCTTCCAGCGCAGTGACTTCCTGATTTTGTGCTGACAGGACCGGAAGATAACGCAGGAAGAGCTGCTTTTCGCGAACCGCCTCTTGCAGATTGCCTTCGAGCCGACGCCGGAAAATGGCCTCGTTCTGCAAGTCTCCTGAATAAAAGCGATACTGACCGCGGCCGCCATTCTTCGCCGCATAAAGCGCAAGGTCAGCCGAATGGACGATCTCGTCACGGGTCACACCATCATGCGGTGCGATCGCGATCCCCACCGAGGCGCCGATAACGCAGCGCCCTTCTTCGAGCGAATAAGGCTGCGAAAGCATCTTGATGATCCGGGCTGCGATTTCGCCGAGTTCACCGCGGTCATCCTTGTCCTGGAACATGACCTGGAATTCATCACCCCCAAGACGGCCGATTTCGCATTCATCACCGACAGCACTGCGCAAACGGGCGGCAACCTGCTTGAGCAGTTCATCGCCTGCGGCATGGCCAAGGGTGTCGTTGACCTGCTTGAACCGGTCGAGGTCCAGCATCATGATCGCACAGTTGCGTTTGGCCGCCTTGAATGCAGTCAACGTGCTTTCAATGATATGCGCCATGCGATGGCGGTTGGACAGACCCGTAAGGGAGTCATATTTCGCCAGGCGCTGCGTTTCTTCCTCGCGGTGGTAGTCCTCCGTGATGTCTGCACCAGTGCCGCGAAAGCCCTGGAACGAACCGGTACGCGAGAAATAGGGCCGGCCCGACAACCGGATTACGACATTCTGGTTGCCGCGCTGAGTGCTGACTTCGAAACCAGAGAATGCCTTGCGTGCACCGATCTTCAGAGCGAGCGACTTGGTCCGCCCATCACCGCCACGCGCCTGAAAGACCGATGCGAGAGGCTCGCCGATTAACGTGTCCAGCGGCAATTCAACGCGCTCGCTGATCGCCTGGCTGAGGTAGGTAAGATTTCCATCCGTGTCGCAAGCCCAGAACCAGCCGAGGCCTGAGCTCTCGAGCTCCTCAAGCATCGCGAGTTTCTCGGTGTCAGACAGCGCAGATGCACTGCTGCGGCCACGCCCCCCAGCACCGAATGATCCCGACAAAAGAGCCTTGAGCGGCACCTGAGCTGAACTCCTGACTTGCCATGCCCCGAGAAACGGAGCGACTTGCATGTGCGTGAGTAAAGCGGGTTGGTTATTTTTCCGCTAATTTTCGGCCTAATAAGGGCCTTTGTTACCCTAGGCGACCTTGGCCTGAAACCCGGCCACAGGTATTTCGCGGAATTGCGGCAGGGAGTCAGGTTTTGCGCCCTTGTCCAGCAGTGCCGCATAGGCGTCCGCCGGAAGCGCGGCCAGTGGCTTGCCTGCCGCTTCGATCTGATAGGGCGATACTCTGTGCCGGGTGCAAAGCCCTTCATAACCGTCGCTAATCAGCGGCGTCTCGAATTCCAGCCCCTGAGAATAGCCCTCGGTCCTCTTAACCACGGCAACAGCGAGCTGCCCGTCACCGAGATCCAGGACGACTTCGGTATCAAGCGGTACGTCCATAAGACCTTCAATCATCGCGCCGCTCTTGGAAAGATTGCGCAGGACCACGTTGTAGCGATAATTTCCGTGGATCAGGCCAATGCGCCTGAATTCGCGACGGCGACCCGCGCGGTAGCGTTCCGGGCCTCTCGGCTCGTAAAGAAGGTCACCGCTCGCGAGCTTTTCCATGACCTGCTCATGCTTTATCGCAAACGAGAAGATCGCGCCTTGCATGTGCGTTGCCTGGCGCTTCGTGACGAGGGCGAGTTCGTCCTTGGTTTCAACGCCTTCTGCAACCGTTTCCATGCCAAGTGCATCGGCGAGACTGACAATGGAGCTGATGATCGCGGCATTGTTGTTGCCCGGCTCACACGATCCACGCACGAAGCTCTGATCGATCTTGATCTTGTCGAACGGCGCCTTGCGCAGATAGCTCAAGGAGCTGTATCCTGTTCCGAAGTCATCGAGCGCCAACCTCACTCCCAGCGCCTTGAGTTCCTTGAACATTCGCTGGGTGCGCTCGTCATCTCCCATGAAGATGCTCTCCGTAATCTCCAGCTCGACGCGATGGGGAGCAATGCCGCTCTTCTTCAATGCCCGTTTGACGGTAAGAGAGAAGTCGTCATTGGCAAATTGCACGGCAGAGACGTTGATCGCAACGCGCAGTTCCACCGGCCAGGACTGTGCTTCGCAGCAAGCGGTTTCAAGAGCCCAGTTCCCGATCTTCTTGATCAAGCCGCAGTCTTCCGCGATCGGAATGAATTCCGCCGGCGAAACGGGACCGCGCTCTGGATGCTCCCAGCGCATCAGCGCCTCAAAGCATGCAACCTTGTGGGTCCTGGCATCGACGATAGGCTGATAGGCCATCGAAAGCTCGTCACGATGCAGCGCATCGCGCAAATCTTCCTCCATGTTTCGGCGATGCTTCGCGCCATCCTTGAGCGCACTGGAATAGAATCGAAATTGGCCGCGTCCGCTGGCTTTCGCGGAATAAAGAGCGAGGTCAGCTGCCTTGACCAGTTCTTCCGTGTTGACCCCGTCATACGGCGCCACCGCGATCCCCACCGAGGTTCCGATAATGGCGCGTGCACCGTTGATCGAATAAGGCTGGGAAACCATCTGGATCACGCGGCTGGCAAGATCACCAAGAATACCCCGGTCATCAATATCCGGTAGCATGACCTGAAATTCATCGCCACCAAGCCTGCCGATCTCACCCCGCTTGCCAATAATCTGGCCGAGCCTTCCGGCCACTTGCTTCAGGAGCTCGTCCCCTGCCGGGTGGCCCAGAGTATCATTGACTTGCTTGAACCGGTCGAGGTCGAGCATCATCAAAGCGCATGATCTCTTGGCATTGCGATACGCCGCGAGGGTCGAGCCGAGACGTTTGGACATCCGGTGGCGATTGGCGAGGCCTGTTAACGAGTCATACTGTGACAAGCGTTCGGAATTGCGCTGATTTTCTCGGGTTGCAGTGATATCCTTGGCACTGCCGCGATAGCCGTTGAACTCACCTTTTTTGTCAAACTGGGGTTTGCCGGCAATTTCCCACCAGATTTCCGCCCCCTCCACTGCAAGACGGACATCCAGCTGGGTGATCGAATTTCTGGCGCTCAACAGAAACTTGAGCGGTCGTTCCGACTGCGATACACCGTCCTCATCTTGCTCAGGAAGGAAAAGGTCAGTCAAGGCTCGACCGATAAGGTCATCCTTGTTCCAACCAAGCTTGGCGATCGCGTTTTCAGACAGGTAGATAATCCGTCCAAACGCGTCGGTCGCCCAGAACCAGCCCAGCCCGGCTTGCTCGAAGCTGTCGAGCAATTCCACCCGGCGCGCCAGATCGGTCTCCTTGATCGGACACAATGGGGCCTGTTTGGCCTCCTGACGCCAACTGGCGCCCGTTATCTTCCCGATGATCCCCGACATGGGTTCTTATAGACCCTGTAATTATAAAAAATGCTGCATCGTGTTAGCTCGCAAGAGTTGCGAATTGTATAATGCGCGCGAGTGTTGCTACCGATAGTCATAGGCCTCTCAGTGTGAGGAAGCTCTGAAGTCTCAGCTCTTGCAAAGAGGTCCTGTCAGCGCCATTGCCGAACAATATATTATGCTAACAAGAGCCTGATTGAGGAATGCATGTCTGAAAAGGTCACTTTGGAGAACGAAGCCGCGCAATCAACCAACGCGCTTGGCCCGCTGATCGGGATCGCTCGCGAAGACTTTGTCGGCGCTGTTGCCCTTCTGCTTCGCGAAACGGCATCAGATCCCTCACGGATCATTCGCCACGCTCAGGCTATGGGTGAGGACATGGTCAAGATATTAACCGGCAAGTCCGATCTGGCGCCCGATCCGAAGGACAAGCGCTTCATGGACCCCGCCTGGCAATACAATCCCTTTTTCCGGGCAGGCGCGCAGTACTACCTCGCGGTCCAGAAGGGCATGCGCAACTGGCTTGAGGAGCTTGAGCTCGATGAGCTTGAACGCAACCGTGCCAATTTCATCGCGAACATCATCATAGACGGTCTTGCTCCCACCAACACACTCATCGGCAACCCCGTCGCGCAAAAGCAGCTCATCAATTCAGGCGGCCTTTCGCTGATCGCCGGTTTGAAAAATGCCTACAACGACCTGGTCAACAACAAGGGCATGGTGAGCCAGGTCGATAAGCGCCCATTCAAGCTGGGGGAGAATATCGCGACTTCGAAGGGTGCTGTCGTCTATCGCACACAGATGTTCGAGCTGATCCATTACGCTCCGACCACGGAAGAGGTCTATGAAATCCCTCAGCTCACAATCCCGCCGCAGATCAACAAGATGTATATCAACGACTTGTCGCCCGATAAGTCCGTTGTGAAATATCAGCTGGATAACGGCATCCAGACCTTTGTGATTTCCTGGCGCAACCCGTCCAAGGAGCAAGGCATCTGGGCTATGGCCGACTACATCAAGGCCTGTGAAGAGGCGATGGAGGCGGTTTCGCACATCACCGGATCGGACAAGGTCAACGTGTCGGCCGGGTGTTCGGGCGGACAAACTGCTTCGGTGCTCGCATCCAAGCTGGCCGCACAGAAGAACGATATCCTTGGCACTCTGACTTTGATGGTCTGCGTCCTTCACCCCAAACCGACCGATGTCGAAGCTGGCTCGCTGGTTTCAGAAAACGGGATGGCGCTTGCCCGCCAGCGCGCTGAGAAAGCCGGTATCATCAAGGCCGACGACCTTGCGCGCGGCTTTGCCTGGCTGCGCCCGAATGATCTTATCTGGAATTACGTGATCAACAATTACCTGCTGGGCATGGACCCGCCTGCATTTGACGTCTTGTTCTGGAATGCCGATGCAACCAACCTCTCGGCCAGCCTCATGGGCGATTTCCTGACCCTGTTCGAGACCCTTGCATTCACCAAGCAGGGCGAAGTCGAGATGGCCGATCACAAGATTGACCTCAGCAAGGTCAAGTCGGACATGTTCATTCTGGGCGGCGTAACCGACCATATCACCCCTTGGAAAGCGACGTACCGCTCGACACAGCTGTTCGGCTCCAAAGACATCACTTACGTGCTGAGCCAGTCGGGCCACATGCAGGCGATCCTCAATCCACCGGGCAATCCAAAGGCAAAATACTACGTTCAGAAAAAGAAAGGCAAACTGCCTGAAACGGCTGACGAGTGGTTGCAAGGCACCGAAGAAGTCAAAGGCAGCTGGTGGCCCTTCTGGATGGAGTGGATGCAGAAACGCTCGGGCAAGAAGAAAGCGGCACCGAAATCAGTCGGGGATGATGTTTACCCACCGCTGGACCCGGCCCCCGGTCTCTACGTAGTGGAAGAAGTGTAACGGGCGGGGATAACAACCCCCTCACAAAACAAGGCCTTAAACGGTCGCAGGACAGGACAACGCGGTTGAGTGATAGGCGTGAAGAGGTGCTCGACGAGGCCCTCGATGAAGCGATGCGTGATGCGAACATCACGATGGAAACCGTCGGCGGGCGCACGCTGCGCGTCGCCACATGGCGGCTCGATAAGCCCAGCGAGCATCTGCCGGTACTGTTCTTCAACGGGATTGGGGCAAACATCGAAGCCGTCGCACCTTTGGCGGAGGCTCTTCCGGACAGGGCCTTCATCATGTTCGACATGCCGGGTATCGGTGGCTCGCCACAGCCGGTCGTGCCTTACAACACCGTGACCATGGCCTGGACCACGACACAGCTGCTGGACAAGCTGGGGGTCGATCAGGTTGACGTGATGGGTGTGAGTTGGGGCGGCGCCATGGCGCAACACTTCGCACTACAACACCCAGGCCGCACGCGCAGGCTTATCCTTGCCGCGACGACGGCGGGCATGCTGATGATGCCGGGTAATCCCGCTTCTCTCAGCAAAATGGCCGATCCTCGCCGCTACATTGATGCGGCCTTCATGGAAGAGCACTTCCAGACGCTCTATGGCGGGGCTCTCGGCAAGAGCCTGAACAAGTTGGAGCACATCCAGCGCCTGAAGCCCCCTTCCCCGCGCGGATATTTCTACCAATTGATGGCAATGCTCGGCTGGACAAGTGCGCCGGCCCTGCCTTTCATGCGCAAGAAGACCCTCATAATGATGGGCGATGAAGATCACATCGTTCCGCTGACCAACGGATGGTTCCTCGACAAGCTTATCCCGAACAGCGAGCTTCTGGTGCTGCGCGGCGGCGGACATCTGTTCCTGCTAAGCCACAGCGACGAGTGCGTGGAAGCGATCCACCGTTTCCTTGATGCGCCCGATGACGGGGCGGAAGACAAGGCAGCCTGACGCGGGCTTAGAAAATCTGGAGAAAGCGGAGACATGCGGCACATTGCAATCATTGGCTCCGGTCCAGCAGGATATTACACCGCAGAGGCCGCGCAGAAGCAGTGGGGCGAAGATGTTTGCGTTGATGTCTTCGACATCCTGCCTGTTCCTTACGGCCTTATCCGCTTTGGCGTTGCGCCAGATCACCAATCTATCAAGGGTGTCTCACGCCGTTACGAGAAGACCGCGCTTAACGAAAATGTCCGCTTTGTCGGCAATGTCGCGGTCGGACGCGATATTACCGTCCCGGAATTGCAGTCGCTTTACGATGCAGTGATCTTCGCAACCGGGGCGCCCAACGACAGGGAACTGGGCTTAGAAGGTGAGAACCTCGCCAATATCTTCGGCAGCGCAGCCTTTGTCGGATGGTATAACGGTCACCCCAAGTTTGCAGACCTCGATCCGGACCTGAGTGCCCGGGAAGCGGTAGTCATCGGTATGGGCAATGTTGCTCTTGATGTTGCCCGCATCCTGTCAAAGACAGAAGCCGAATTCGAAGGCGCAGACATTGTCACTCATGCGCTTGAAAGCCTGCGTGAGTCCCGGATCGAGAAAATCACTATCCTCGGGCGGCGCGGTCCGCATCAAATCATGATGACCCCCAAGGAACTGGGAGAGCTGGCCGCGCTCGAACGCGCTTCCCCGCGTGTCGACATTCAGGATCTGCCCGACCAAGAAGAGGATGCTCTGCTTGAACCGGGTCTGCGCAAGTCCGTAGCGCACCTGCGCAGCTTTGCCGCGATCCCGGAAGACATCCATGCCGAGAAGCCGATCGAAATCGAGTTCGACATGTTCGCTAGTCCGGTCCGCTTCGTCGGCGATGGGAAGGTCCAGGCTGTTGAAGTCGAACGCACCAAGGTGGAATCCGGGCGAGCGGTCGGGACCGGCGAATTCTACCAGGTGCCGGCCGGATTGGTGGTGAGCTGTATCGGATACAGGAGTTCGCCCATCCCCGATGTCCCCTTTGACGAGCGCGCCGGGCGCTTCGCCAATGATGCCGGCCGTATCCTCCCGGGGATGTACTGCGTTGGCTGGGCGCGCCGAGGACCGTCAGGCACGATCGGGACCAATCGTCCCGATGGCTATGACGTTGTCGAAAAGATCGTTGAAGACTTGGAAAGCGGCGTCCTGGGTCGCAAGGGCAAGAGCGGCCGCGCAGGCTTCGATGCTCTGGCCGAAGAACGCAAGTTGGATGTCGTTACCTTCCGGGACTGGAAGAAGATTGAGGAGGCCGAAGAGCAGGCCGCGCGCGAAGGCGCTCCGCGCGAAAAATTCGTCGATATCGAAGCGATGATCCGCGCGAGCCGCTAGACTGCCGGCAGCCACGCTTTCAGCTCGGCATTCACCTCGTCCGGAATATCCTGCTGCACCCAGTGGGATGCCTTGGGGAAGCGCTTCACCGTCAGGTCCGCGACATAGTCCTCTGTCCCGTTAAGGCAGTCGATATGGATCGCGATGTCCTTCTCGCCCCACAGGACCAGGGTCGGGACGTCGACCTTGCCGTCTCCCGTTTGCCTTCCGTCAGGTGTCTGGAATAGCGCACGATAATAATTCAGCATCGCTGTGATTGCGCCCGGCCTAGCAGCCGCAGCCCGATAGGGTTCTGCTTCTTCCCTGGTGAAGCGCGCCTTGTTGACCGAACTCTCGCGGAACAGGTGCCCGATGATTGCCGCATCATTCTTGCCCAGCCGCATTTCAGGCAGTTTCGGGATCTGGAAGAAAAACATGTACCAGCTCTTCTTCAGCTGTTTCCATGTCTTGAGTTCTCGTTTGCCGCAATGCGGGTGCGGGACGTTCATGATCACAAGCCGGGTGAGCGGTCGCACTCTTCGGATCGCAAAATGCCATGCGATGATCGCACCCCAATCATGCGCCAGCAAGGTGACTTCCTTGGCCCTGCTCGCATCGATCAGCGCCGCAACATCGGCGGTGAGATTGTCGAGCCGATACGCCTTCGTGGCTTCCGGTCGCGACGTCCCGCCATAGCCGCGCAAGTTCGGCGCCCAGACCTTGTAGCCCAGCTCGGCCAAAACTGGCATCTGGTGCCGCCAACTGTAATGCAGCTCGGGAAAGCCGTGGAGGCATAGCGCGAGATGCTCGCTGTCCTGGGGACCGGTCTTGGCGACTTCGAATGTCAGCCCATTGGCTTCGACCCAGTCTATCGTGATCCCGCTATCGGCAGGAGGGCTCCAGCTTGCAGCACCGCTTGGCTTCATTGTCATGGCCCTGACGTAGCACCACTTTTGCGAATATGCTAAGCCGGTTTCAATTCGAGACCGGGAGAGACCGCAATGCCACAATTCGACCTGATCATTCGGGGCGGGACCATCGTTGATGGTACCGGCGCAGAGCGCTTCACCGGCGATGTTGCGATCAAGGACGGTCTCATTGCGCAAGTCGGCACGATAACAGGCGATGCCAGTGAAGAAATCGATGCGCGCGGCAAGATCGTAACGCCCGGCTTTGTCGATATTCATACCCATTATGATGGACAGGCCACATGGGACCAGGAGATGGCTCCCTCGAGCTGGCATGGGGTCACGACGGTCGTGATGGGCAATTGCGGGGTTGGCTTTGCTCCCGCCATGCCCGACAGGCATGAATGGCTGATCAGTCTGATGGAAGGCGTCGAGGATATTCCCGGCACCGCTCTGGCAGAAGGGATCACTTGGGACTGGGAAACCTTCCCTGAATATCTCGACGCGCTGGAGAAACTCCCCCGAACTGTCGATATCGGTACACACGTGCCCCACGGCGCAGTCCGCGCCTATGTGCTGGGCGAACGCGAGCAGCCCGGGGCTGTCCCGACCGCGGACGACATCGAGCAAATGGGCGCGATCGTCGAGGAAGGCATTGCGGCAGGGGCCCTCGGCTTCTCGACATCGCGAACCGTGCTGCACAAGTCGGTCGACGGCGAACTGGTACCCGGTACAACAGCGACGAAAGAAGAACTGCTCGCGATCGGTCGCGCGCTTGGTCGCGGCAAGCAGGCAGGCGGGCATGCCGTATTCGAAATGGCAAGCGACTTGAAGCGCGATTGGAATGAATTTGATTGGATGGGCCAATTGAGCCGTGAGAACGGCGTGCCTGTCACTTTCGCGGCGCTTCAGTCTATTGCCAAGGAATTGCCGCTCGACGAGCAGATTGCCACCATGCGTGCAGAAAACGATAACGGTGCGAATATCGTGGCGCAGATCGCCTTGCGCGGAAACGGGATCATCATGGCCTGGCAGGGAACCGTGCATCCCTTCCGTTTCCGACCGAGCTGGCAAGCAATCGCGGAACTGCCTTGGGAAGAGCAGAAGGCCAAGCTGCTTGACCCGGCCTTCAAGTCACAACTGCTTTCGGAACCCAACGACTTCAGCGAAGCACCACAGGACATTCTGCCCATCGTCGCGGTCATCAGCATGGGCTGGGCCATGCAATACGAGATGGACCCCGACTTCGACTACGAGCCGACCGAAAGCGAAAGCGTCCAGGCTCGCGCTCTGGCGACCGGTGTAGACCCGCAGGATTATGCCTATGACATGCTGTGCCGTGAGGATGCGAGCGGGTTTATCTATCTCCCGATCCTCAATTACGCAGACAGGAATCTCGACTTCCTGCACCCGCTCCAGAACGCCGATGACACGGTCAATTCGCTCTCCGATGGCGGAGCGCATTGCGGCACGATCTGCGATGCGGCGAGCCCGACTTTCATGCTCCAGCACTGGGTGCGTGACCGCAAGCGAGGGGACCGCATTTCACTGGAGTCTGCGATCAAGCGCCAATGCCACGACACAGCTCGCCTATACGGGCTGGAGGATCGCGGGATCATCGCGCCGGGCTACCTCGCCGATCTCAATGTGATCGATATGGATGCCCTTAAGCTCGGCAAGCCCTGGCTCGCGTTTGATTTACCTGCAGGCGGCAAGCGGCTGCTGCAAAAGGCCGATGGTTATGTCGCGACGATAAAGAACGGGGTCATCACATTCCGCGATGGGAAATGGACGGGGGCAACCCCCGGTGGTTTGATCCGAGGCCCGCAACGCGCTGCGCTTGCCGAAGCAGCAGAATGAGCGCCAACTAGGGCTCTATCACAATGCCTTTCGCTGGATCGACAGTGCCCCCCACCATCTCAAGATAGGTTTGGCGCGCGGCTTCCAGGCCAGAATGGCGTTCGATGGCAACTGATCCCGCAACACTTTGCAGGAAGCCGTGCCATGCTTCAGCCATAAGCCCGCCTGCCTTCTGCGGGCCATGTTCCTTGTAAAACGCGATGATATGATCGGGCGCGAAGAACAGTGTCGGTTTCGGGCCAGGAAGTCCGCGGTCATCGCGCAGCCCCTTCCCTCCGCGCTCCTCGATATGCGTCACACCGACGAGGCAAGAATATTTGAGCTGATCTCCAAGATGCTCGTGGAGTGACTTGAGCAAGCCAGCATTGCCGGCAAAATCCACTGAAACGCTCGGTACGTGTGCAAGCGTGGTCACCTCCTCATAGGGCAGCACTTCATCATACAGACCCGACGCACGGACGAATTCGACATTGCCCGCAGAAGTCAGGCCGATCCGTTTTGTCTGCGGGGAATTGCGCATCGCCACGCTCGCCAGCCCCATCGCGGTCTTTGAAGAGGCGCTGGTGAGAATAACAGCCCCTGCGCCGAACCATTCGTTTGACCGCATGAAATACTCGATGAGAAAGCCCGTCTTGAAAAGCGGACCGAAGATCATTCGCTCGTTTTCCCGTGCTGGGTCATGCTCTGGATCGGCGTTGAGCCGTGCATATTGATTGTAGATCGGCGGTAGCGGCTGACGATGCTCGCTGATGTCGACAAACCCGCTCGCGGATACCTTGCCCGGTACAACGTCGAGATGTGAAGCCATAGGCAGGTAGCCGTATACACGCTCCCCGACCGCGATCTCCGGGCAGCGGCTCTCAATGACCCTGGCATGCCCCCACATGGGCACTATGCCGAAACCTTCCGGAGCCGGGAAGAAATTCCAATAGCCGACTTGCGCGCCCACAACCGCGTAAGTTATGTTGTTCGAGGTGACTGAGAAGCTTTCGACTTCGAGCCGGACCGCGACCTCCGCAAGCGGACCCTGCTCTATCTCGACGAGCTCGGCAGAATTGAGATCATCTCGGCGAACGTGGACTTGCGTGGCGGTCATGATGCGCTCCTCTTGACTGGAGCTGGACGCTACTCGTGAAAGTTACCGTTATGCAACCGGAAGTCCAAACAACTAGTCCGAAAGGGCGTCTTCAGCTTCGGGAGCAAGCTCGACTTCGCCTTCTTCCCCAGCAGCGACAAATGCCTGACCTGCGACCTGCAGTCGTTCTCCCATGCGCTCCAGTTCGGGCCCACATTTGCCTTCAAGTCCTGCAAGATCTTCCAGCGACATAGTCTCGAACCGCGCCATGAGATCGGCTTGAAGATCGGTCCCGCCGCGCCCCTCATAACGACCAATGAAATAAGTAAGCCCCGCAGCCAGCCCCATTGCGGCCTCAGGATCATCCTCCGTGTTCACACTATCGATAGTGATCGCCACGAATATTGCGCAATCCAGGTCCGGAGAAGCGTTGCCAGGTTCAGCCTGAGCAACGCCCGACGACGCCATAAGAGCCGCCGCCGCTGCCGGGATCGCGTATTTCTTCATCGGACTAAACTCGCATTGGCATCAGGACATACAGCGCGGGGCTCTTTTCGTCCTGACGGATGAGTGTGGGTGCGCCCGCATCGGCAAGATGCAGTTCCACCGTGTCACTGTCGATCTGGCTCAGAATGTCCTTGAGATAATTCGCGTTGAAGCCGATCTCAAAGGCTTCTGAGCCGTAATCAGCAGCAAGTTCTTCGGCCGCGGTGCCATTGTCGGGTGATGTTACCGAAAGCGTGACCTTGTCGGTTTCGAGGCCCATCTTGACCGCACGGGTCTTCTCCGTCGCGATAGTCGCAACCCGGTCAACGCCTTGGAAGAAGCTCTTGGGATCGAGTTTCAACAGCTTGTCATTACCCGTCGGAATGACGCGGGTGTAGTCGGGAAATGTACCGTCGATCAGCTTGCTGGTGAGGACAACTCCACCTTCACCGCCGAGCGTGAAACGAATCTTGCTCGCGGAAAGATCAACCTGGACGTTTCCATCAAGGGCTTCCTCAAGCAGCTTGCGAAGTTCGCCGACCGCTTTGCGCGGTACAATCACATCAGGCATTCCTTCGGCACCTTCGGGCTGCGCGATGGTAAACCGAGCAAGCCGGTGACCATCGGTGGCAGCGGCCTTGAGGACCGGCGTGTCTTCATCAGCCACATGGAAGAAGATGCCATTGAGGTAATAGCGCGTTTCTTCCGTCGAAATTGCGAACCGTGTGCGATCGATCAATTCGGCCAGCGTCTTTGCAGGCAGTTCGAAACTTGTCGGCAAGTCACCTTCAACGATCACGGGGAAATCATCGCGCGGAAGCGTCGGCAGCTTGAAGCGGCTGCGTCCGGCCTTGATTTCCATCCGGTTATCGGAAGAGTCCAGGCTTACCTGACTTCCTTCCGGAAGCTTGCGCGCAATGTCGAACAGCAAGTGCGCCGAAACCGTAATCGCCCCGGGCGTCTCGACAGCAGCAGCCGGCATACTTTCGACCACTTGCAGGTCGAGGTCGGTCGCCATGACCTTCACTGTTCCGCCCTCGGCTGCTTCGATCAGCACGTTGGAGAGGATTGGAATGGTGTTGCGCCGCTCCACCACGGACTGAACATGGGACAGACAACGCAGCAGCGTCGCGCGTTCGATTGTGGCCTTCATGGGTCCTTTTCAATCCCTTTTTGTAAGCGCTGAGTGCCGGAATCGCCCTCTCGCGCCGGAAAAATTGCCGTCAGACCTTAGCGTACCGCGCCCCAGCGGCAAGTTTGCGCCCGTACCTGACCAGATTCCTTGGGGAAAACTGGATTATTTTTGCAGGAAGTGGCGGCCAGGATCAGCCCAGCATCGCCATGCCGCCATTGATGTGCAGCGTTTCCCCGGTGATATAGCCGGCTTCCTTGCTGGCAAGAAATGCAGCGGCAGCCCCGATATCTTCGCCCTCGCCCATCCGGCCCATCGGAATGCGCGCATTGAGCGCCTCCTTTTGCGCATCAGGCAACTGTTCGGTCATCGCGGTGCGGATGAAGCCAGGTGCGATGCAATTGGCTGTGATTCCGCGGCTGGCGACTTCCTGTGCGAAGCTCTTGGTCATGCCGACAAGGCCCGCTTTTGCGGCAGCGTAATTCATCTGCCCTGGATTGCCGGTCGCGCCAACGACGCTGGTGATAGTGATGATGCGTCCGAAGCGGTTCTTCATCATCGGCCGAGCGCTCGCGCGAATGAGACGGAATGCCGCTTCAAGGTTGATGCGGATCACATCGTCCCATTCCTCGTCCTTCATCCGCATGGCGAGGTTGTCACGCGTGATACCGGCGTTGTTGATCAGGATGTCGATGCCGCCCAGCGTATCGAGCGTTGCCGGAATGAGTTCCTCCACCTGCGTTGTGTTGGAAAGATCGCAAGTGATCTCGACGTGTTCGCCGTGATCGTGCTTGAACTCGCTGTTGAGTTCATCACGGAACGCGCGAAGCTTGGCCGCATTCGAACCGGAAATGGCAAGTCGCGCGCCCTGCCGGGCGAGGGCACGAGAGATCGATGATCCAATCCCACCACTTGCGCCGGTGACCAGCGCATTCATTCCGTCAAGTGAGAACATCAGCCGATCTCCTTCGCAAAGTTCTCGATATCTTCCATCGTGATAAGGCTGGAAGTTGAAGCCTCCGGGGCAATCCTTCCAATCATCGGACCAAGCACCTTGCCGCCCAGTTCGACGAAGTGCCCCACCCCGGCCTCGTGCATGGCGAGCACACTTTCGCGCCAGCGCACTCGGCCTGTGATCTGCTCGACCAGCAAGTGCTTTTCTTCAGCTGGATCAGAGAGTTTCGCGGCGGTCACATTCGCGTAGACGGGGATGACCAGCTGGCCCGCTTGCGCGCCATCCAGCGCTTCAGCCATCCGCTCAGCAGCTGGCTTCATCAAGCTACAATGGAAGGGCGCCGAAACCGGCAGCGCAATACCGCGCTTGATCCCATGCTCTTTCGCAAGGCCAATCGCGCGGTCAATCGCGCCTTTATGCCCGCTGATCACGACCTGCGTAGGGTCATTGTCATTGGCGACTTCGCAAACCTCGCCGTCAGCAGCAGCCGCCGCGAGCGCTTCAGCCTTTGCGATATCCGCGCCAAGCAGGGCCGCCATCGCGCCTTCGCCCACCGGAACTGCCGCCTGCATCGCCTGGCCGCGCAACCTGAGCAGCTTTGCCGTTTGCGAAAGCGAGAACATGCCGGAGGCGCAAATCGCCGAATATTCGCCCAGCGAGTGACCCGCAACACACCCGCCAACTTGGGCGAGCGCAATGCCGAAATCCCTTTCAAGAACCCGCAAGGTGGCGATCGAATTGGCCATAATCGCCGGCTGCGCGTTTTCCGTCAGGGTAAGCTGATCCTCCGGCCCCTGTCGCATGATCGCGAACAGGTCCTGGGCAAGCGCATCGTTGACTTCCTCAAACACTTCGCGTGCAGCGGAACTAGCCTCAGCCAGTTCGACGCCCATGCCAACCTTCTGGCTGCCCTGGCCCGGAAAAACGGATGCTCGCATTGACTCAGCTCTCCTGACTTTTGCAGCGCCGTTACGTAGCTGGCGCCGGACTCGCAAGGCCGAAGGGCACTATGTGATTGTCTGCAGTGTGCCCGATCTGCGCGCGGCCGAGATAGGGAATACCCGTTCTCTTGCACCAGAATTCAGCAATTTCCTCAGCACTTTGGCCAAACTCACGGTCATTTTCTGGCACACCGGAAACGGCTCCGAGGCGCAATCCGGCGAGGCGCGGCAGGGTATTCGCGATGTGGAAAAACATGCGGTCGATGGAATAAAGGTGCTCGCTGACTTCCTCGACCATCACCACATGACCTTCCAGATCGGGCATCAGCGGCGTGTTCGTCAGCATGGACAGCGTGATGAGGTTGAAGGCCGCTGTCGGTGTTTTCCCGTCCACACTCGGCTCAAGCCCGCTGGTGTCACCTGCGAACCAGCGCAAGACCCGGCGGACCGCAACGCGACCACTCGCGCTGCGCGCGCTTACCGGCATTGAGCCATGGACAGCTTGCCCGATCCCGTGACGATAAAGCCCGGCCAGCAAGTATCCCATGTCGGAAAAGCCGACATAGGTCTTCTCGCGCGCCGCATCATTCATGCGCGCGATCGCCGCCTCGGCAATGCGCCCGGATCCATAGCCACCTTTGGCGAACCAGACTGCGTCGAAAGCCGGATCGTTGGCACATTCCAGCAGCGCTTCGAGCCGTTCCATGTCAGTCCCGGCAAAATGGCCCTGGCTGGCAAAACATTGCTTATGGACGGAGATGGAATGCTGCGGGAATTCCTCCGCTACCAGCGTCTCGATCGCGTCAGCATGGTCGCGCGTAATCCGTGTCGCCGGCGCGCAAATGGCAATTCGTGTCATGGCTTGCACAATAGCCACCTTGTGCTTCGTGTGACAACGCAATAGCGATGCAAATATGGCAGAGGGATCACAAATCAGCGCAGCGAACGAGGAGATCGGTCCTGGGCGGTATTTCTTCTGCGGTATTGGCGGATCGGGCATGCTGCCGCTCGCGCAGATCGTTCACGGTATGGGTGACGAGGTTGCGGGCTCTGACCGCAGCTACGATCAGGGCCGAACCCCTCAAAAATTCGCCTGGCTCAAAGAGAATGGCTTCAAGCTGTTTCCGCAGGACGGCAGCGGGATCACATCCGAGGAACAGATCCTGATTGCATCTGCCGCAATCGAAGATACCGTCCCGGAAGTCGCCAAGGCACGCGAGCTGGGCTGTGAACGTCTGACCCGTGCGGAATTGCTATCCGATCTGTTCAACAGCGCTGGCTATTCCTTTGCCGTTGCCGGGACCAGCGGCAAATCCACGGTCACCGGAATGCTTGGCTGGATCCTCGCGCATGAAGGCCATGACCCGACCATCATGAACGGCGCAGTGATGAAGAATTTCATCAGCGATGCGAACCCGTTCGCCAGCTCGCAAGTCGGCTCGCCCAACCTGTTCGTGAGCGAAGTGGACGAAAGCGACGGCTCGATCGCACTGTATCGTCCCACGGTGGGCGTGCTGCTCAATGTCAGTCTCGACCACAAGAGCATGGAAGAACTGCGCGTGCTGTTTGGCAATTATCTCGCCGTGTCAGGCTGCGCAGTGGTCAATGCGGACGATTTGGAAGCGAAGACGCTGGCCAGGAAGTGCGATGAGGTCGTGACTTACAGTGCTTTGTCGGAGGATGCGGATATCGCCGTTTCGCAGGATAGTCTAGAGGCTGGTCCGGTTTCGATCAGCGCAGCAGTGATGGACAATCGCGACCATTCGATCTGGCCGCTGATCCTTCCCATGCCGGGCCTCCACAATCTATCCAACGCGCTGGCGGCGATTGCCGCAGCGAGCGCGGCAGGGATTGAAGTGAGCCGCGCGGTTTACGCACTGCATTCATTCAAGGGGCTCGGTCGGCGGTTCGATGTGCTTGGCACAAGCGCCAATGGCATTACGGTCATCGATGACTTCGGTCACAATCCCGAGAAATGCGCAGCCACCCTCCGAACGCTCAAAGCGCATCCCGGGCGGGTGATCGCGTTCTTCCAGCCCCATGGCTATGGGCCGTTGAGGCAGATGGGGCATGAGTTGGCTGCGACCTTCGCTCGCGAACTTGGCGAAGATGATGTGACCATCATGTGCGACCCGGTCTATTTCGGCGGCACAGTCGACCGCAGCGAAGGCACGGAGCGGATCATCCGGCTGATTGAAGAGGCAGGCGGCAAGGCCGAGTATATCCCTTCGCGCGATGATTGCGGCAAGCGGATCGTCGAGCTTTCTCAGCCGGGCGACCGGATCGTTATCATGGGTGCACGCGACGATACTCTTACGAGCTTTGCCCAGGGCATTCTTGACCAACTTTAGTGCGCTGCCTCTCCATGGCCAAATCTCAGCACCTTGTGCAGAAGGAACGCGATGATTGCCCCTAGTATCAGGCCCATGAGAGCGGAAACAGCTGCGTAGGCTGCCCAGCCCGCTACCCCGGACAAGGCGCCGCTCATTCCCGCGACCGCATGTTCCGCGCCATGCGCAAAGTCATAGAGAAGATCGACGCCAATCTCGTGCGTACCATGGACGATAATCCCGCCGCCGACCCAGAGCATAGCGATCGTTCCGACAACGGACAGGACGGTCAGCAGTTTCGGCATCGCAAGGACGAGCATCTGGCCGATGGACTTCGCCGTGCTGCTTTCGCGTTCAGCCAGGTGCAGACCGACATCATCCATCTTCACGATCAACGCGACCGCTCCATAGACGACCACGGTGATCGCAATACCGACCACCGCAAGCGCTACGGCGCGGATCCAGAAGCTTTCGGATATCGCCGCAATTTCGTTCAGCGAGATCGCCATGATCTCAGCCGAGAGAATCAGGTCCGTCCGGATTGCGCCATTGATCCGCTGCTGCTCGAATGTGGCAGGATCCTCGATGGGGTCTTCCAACGTCTTGCCGTGCTTTTCGCCACCGAGCTTTTCCATAACCTTTTCTGCGCCTTCGTAGCACAGGAACGCGCCGCCCAGCATCAGCAGATAGATAATCGCCTGCGGCAGGAACCAACTCAGGGCGAGTGCACCCGGCAGCAATATCAGGAGCTTGTTCCTGAGGCTGCCCTTCGTGATGTTCCAGATTATCGGAAGCTCGCGCGCTGGGCTAAGCCCGGTGACATAGCCCGGCGTGACCGCCGCGTCATCGATCACAACCCCGGCGGCCTTCGTGCCCGCCTTGCTTGCTGCAACGCTGACATCATCGATCGAAGCAGCCGCTGCTCGCGCTATGATCGACACATCGTCCAGCAACGCCACTAAACCACCCGGCACTCGGCACCTCCATAACTGCCCTGTCTGCGACGCACTGCCCCGCCTTTTGCCGCACTGCAAGGCTTGCATTCCGGCTGAAAACCGGTATGTGCGCGCATCCCTTGGCGGCAGTCTCGCTTCCGACAGGGTGTTAAAGAAAGCCGGAGGGGCCCCGTTATCCGGACGGACAAGCCAACGATCGGCAGGAACTGAAAGGAAAGAAGCATGCCGCTTTACGAGCATGTTTTCCTGGCGCGTCAGGATTTGAGCCAAGCCCAAGTGGATTCGCTCGCCGCCGCAGCCACGGAAATCGTCGAACAGAATCAAGGCAAGGTCACCAAGACAGAGACCTGGGGCCTTAAGTCTCTCGCCTACAAGATTGACCGCAACCGCAAAGCTCACTTCGTGATGCTCAACATCGATGCGCCCGGCAATGTTGTGGAAGAGCTTGAGCGTCAGACCCGCATCAACGAAGACGTCATCCGCTACATGACCATCCGTGTCGACAGCCACGAAGATGGTCCGAGCGTGATGATGCGCAAGAACGAACGCGACCGCAAGCGTCGCTCTGAGCGAGGAGACGACTGATGGCACGTCCGTTTTTCCGCCGCCGCAAATCTTGCCCGTTCGCCGGCAAGAACGCGCCGAAGATCGATTACAAGGACGTTCGTCTGCTGCAGGGCTTCATGTCCGAGCGCGGCAAGATCGTTCCTTCCCGCATCACCGCCGTAAGCGCGAAGAAGCAGCGTGAACTCGCCAAGGCGATCAAGCGCGCGCGCCACATCGGCCTGCTGCCGTACATCGTGAAGTAAGAGGAGAAGACCCATGGATATCATTCTCCTTGAGCGTATTGAAAAGCTCGGCACGATTGGTGACGTCGTTACCGTAAAGGATGGCTATGCGCGCAACTTCCTGTTGCCGCAGAAGAAAGCCCTTCGCGCTAACGAAGCCAACAAGAAGGTTTTCGAAGCCAATCGCGAACGACTTGAAAAAGAAAACGCCGAGAAGCGCGCTGAAGCTGAAAAGCTGGGCGAGAAGGTTGCAGGTGCAGAAGTCGTTCTGATCCGCGCATCATCCAACGCTGGCCAGCTTTACGGTTCAGTCAACGTCCGCGACATGGTCGCTGGCCTTACTGAACAAGGTCATGACATCGACAAGAAGCAGGTTATCATGGGCGCGCCGATCAAGATGATCGGCATGCACGATGTGACTGTTGCGCTGCACCCAGAGGTGCATGTGATCGTGAAGGCCAACGTTGCTCGCAGCGAAGACGAAGCAGAGCTTCAGAGCCAGGGCGTCGACGTGCTCGCACAGCTGTTCGAAGAAGAGCAGAAGGAAATCGAGCAGGCCGCTGCCGACACACGGATCGACAATGCAGGCCTTGAGCCGGGCGAAATTCCGGCGGAACTGCTTGAAGATGCAGCGGTCGAGAATATCGAGGCTGCGGCAGAGGCAGAGGCTGCACCCGCAGACGAAGCCGCGGCTGAAGAAACAACGGAAGACAAAGCCTGACCGGTTTCACTCCCTTCCAATCCAAGAGGGCGCGGCTGAAAGGCCGCGCCTTTTTTGTAACAGGCACAACAAAGCTCGCTTGAAGCGGCACCGGTGTCTTGGAAAAATCACAATAAGAGGCGTAAACCCCCAGCATGAACCAGATCGACGATATCCTTGCCCAGCTTCAATCGGTCTATGACCGGTCTGTCCGGAACCTGCGCGAGGATGTGCTCGAATTTGGCAAGAACGGGGCCACCCCTCCAGATCGCAAGCGCCACGATGGGAGCTATGCCTATCCCGAACTGCGCCTGCATTTTGACGGTACTGGCGAGCCCAGCGATAGAAGCCGTGCCTTCGGACGGTTGGAGCAAACCGGCACATTTGCTTCGACTATCACCCGGCCAAACCTGTTTGCCCCCTATCTGCGCGAGCAACTCGAGCTGATTACATCGGACTATTCAGTCGAACTGGAAGTCGCTACATCACGCCAGGAAATCCCCTTTCCTTACGTACTGGACGGCGACCATGGCGCTGCCATGGTCGGGATCTCGCCGCAGGAAATTGCCAAGCACTTTCCGGCAACCGACCTTGCCCTGATCGGTGACGAACTCGCTGATGGCCACGACCTCAACCAAGTCTATGACACGATGCCGCTCTCACTTTTTGACGGGCTGCGGACCGATTACTCGCTGGCTCGTTTAGCGCATTACACCGGGACGCAGGTTGAGGATTTCCAGCAATTCATCCTGTTCACCAACTATCATCGTTATGTCGACGAATTCGTTGACTGGGCAGCCGAGCAAATCGGGAGCGACGGTTACACCGCGCTGACCGGCGCCGGCGGGCTCGATATTCGCGAGAATACCGCGAACGGTCGCTCGCAGCTCTCGGATACCGCATGGCGCAGGCACCAGATGCCCGCCTATCACCTCACCAAAGAAGACAAGAGCGGCATAACGCTCGTCAATATCGGCGTAGGCCCCTCCAACGCGAAGACGATCTGCGATCACCTGGCCGTTTTGCGCCCGCACAGCTGGCTGATGATCGGCCACTGCGGCGGGCTGCGCTCAAGCCAGAAGATCGGCGATTTCGTGCTGGCCCATGCCTATCTGCGCGATGACCATGTGCTAGATGCCGTGCTTCCCCCTGAGATCCCGATACCGCCGATTGCCGAAGTGCAGCAGGCACTTGCGGGCGCGGCCGAGACTGTGTCCGGAACCCAGGGGGCTAACCTGAAGCAGCGGATGCGCACGGGCACTGTCGTCACCACGGACGATCGCAATTGGGAGCTGCTTTATTCGCTTTCAGCCAAACGCTTTTCGCAAAGCCGCGCGATCGCGATCGAGATGGAAAGCGCAACCATAGCAGCGCAGGGGTATCGCTTCCGCGTGCCCTATGGGACGCTGCTTTGCGTCAGCGACAAGCCGCTGCACGGCGAGATCAAGCTGCCGGGACAGGCGAACCAGTTCTATGAAGAGGCCATCGCGGCTCACTTGCAGATCGGGATCGTTGCCTGCCAGCGCCTGCGCGCTGAGGGCGACCGACTGCATTCGCGCAAGCTACGCGCATTTAACGAACCGCCGTTCAGGTGAGACCTTGCTATCGAACGATCTAAATTGGAAACGAGGAGTTGCGGTGATGAACGGAAAGCGCTTGCATAAAGGCCTCGCTGCGGCCTCTAGCCTGGCATTGCTGCTTGCGCCGCACATGGCTTTTGCGGGGACGCATCACATCGAAGCCTCGCCTGAAATCCAGTGCGAAGGTCAAGAGGACAACCTGAGAACATATCTCGAAATGTCGCGAGCCCTGTTCAACGAGCGCGATGTAGAGCGGGTCGCGGAATTCTACACCGAAGGTTTCATCTCCCACAACGTCGATGAAGGCGGTATCGGCATTCACAAGGTTCCCTTGACGGCGATGCAGGCGATGTGGCGCAGGATCGAGCAGATCGAGCCTGACCGGGAGGTGATCAACAACCTGATTGTTTGTCAGGGCGATCTCGTTATTGCTCAGGTCACCACGCAAGGGACCCATATCGGTCCGGGCCTCAAGGGAAATCCGCAAGGCGGCAGGCGCTATCGAACCAGCGCGATCGACATCTATCGCTTCAAGGACGGCAAAGTGGTCGAGCGTTGGGGCAATAACGACATGCCGGCCAAGGCGCGCCAGCTGGGCATGGAACTAGACCTGACGTTCAGTCCTTTGCCTGAAGGTGAGGCAAAAGATCCCCTCGCGGAGGAAGGCGCGCCTGTCGCTCTTTCCGAGCCGCAGGACTGAGGCAAAGGGCGTTACCCCTTCCCCTTCGTCTTCGTCTTTCCAGCCTTGGCGTTGGCTTCGATAAATTCGATGATTTGCCCCGCAACATCCTTGCCTGTCGCCTTCTCGATGCCTTCAAGTCCGGGCGAGGAGTTTACCTCCATGATGACGGGGCCATGATTGCTGCGCAGCATATCGACCCCGCAGACATTGAGGCCCATGCGGCGCGCGGCGCTGACCGCGGTTGATCGCTCCGCGGGTGTGATCTTGACCACGTCTGCGCTCCCCCCGCGGTGCAGGTTGGAACGGAAATCATCGGCGGCTCCAGTGCGCTTCATCGCGGCGACGACCTTTCCGCCGACCACCAGCGCGCGGATATCGGTACCCCCTGCTTCCTTGATGAATTCCTGCACCAGGATGTTCACATTGGCCCCCCGGAACGCCTCGATCACGGATTTCGCGCTCGACATCGTCTCAGCGAGAACCACGCCAATGCCCTGCGTCCCTTCGAGCAACTTGATCACCACCGGCGGGCCGTTGACCGCCTTGATGATTTCCTCCGCCTGCTTGGGATCATTAGCATAGGCGGTAAGCGGCAAGCCCAGCCCATGCTTGGCGAGGATCTGCATACTACGCAGCTTGTCCCGGCTCCGCCCGATCGCCACGCTCTCGTTGAGCGGCCACACCCCGCCCATTTCGAACTGGCGCAGCACCGCGAGGCCATAATTGGTGATCGAGGCCCCGATCCGGGGGATCACCGCATCGTATTTTGGCAGGGTTTCGCCATTGTAGGTCACGGTCGGCCGGTGGCTGGCGATGTTCACTGTGCAGCGCGTCGTGTTGAGAATGTCCAGCGAATGCCCCCTCGCCTCCGCAGCTTCCACAAGCCGCGTGTGGGAGTAGAGGTTGGGATTACGCGCCAGCATGGCAATCTTCATGCCGGGTTTGGTCATGGTTTATGTCCTTTGACAGGGTTGCGACCGGGGCTCTGCAACCAGGAATGCCCGGAATCGACGACAAATCTGCGCCGTAACGACGAGCGCCCGATGAGCATCGGAAACTTCATGTCACTTCGATCTGCAAGCGTGATTTCAGCGCGAAAGTCAATCATGCCGATCTTCAGCTTCGTCTTGATGACATACCGGCGCTGGGTCTCTCCGTTCGAGCTGGTAATGCCGCGAATGTCCACATTGACCGCTTCACAGCGCTGCGGTTCTCCACCGCCAGGGCACTCGACGAGGAAACGAACATACGCCTCGCCGTTGCGTTCGAATTTCTCGACTTCGAGCGCGTGCAGCGAAGATGTCCGCGCGCCGGTGTCGATTTTCGCAGGAATGGCATTCAGTCCCAATTCGGGGAGATGCACAATTTCACGCCAGCCAATGAATTGCAGATCAGCACCCTTGCTCATTCGAGCACCGCCAAGCCATCACCGCCCTTGCCTGTCGGCAACCTGCGGAGCACTTCGCCGGTCGCAAAATCGATCTCTGCAATCGTGTCCGTCCCGGTTTCCGCAACGTAGATACGCTCGCCATCCTGCGACCAGACGATCGTAACCTGGAGCCGAGTTTCCGCTTCGTCGGGAGAACTGACTGCAATCTGCCGGAGCACCTTTGCGGTCTCAAGATCAATCACCGTTAGCCCTCCATCGGCCAGATCCGATGTCACCGCGACGTCACCCTGGGGGCGAATGGCGAGCCGGAGCGGGAAAGCGCCCGTCGCAATCGTCTTGCGCACTTCGAGTGTCTGTGGATCAAGCTCATAAACTTCGTTGGATCGTCGGGCGGAAACCCATAGCGACTGCCCGTCGGGACTGAGAGCAATCCCCTCAGGCTCCTCGCCCACTGCGACCGATTGCGGCGCGCGGCGTGTCTTGAGATCGATGCGAGTTACCGTCCTGGAGCCCAGATCGGTCGTCCACGCGTGATTGCCATCGGGAGAAACCGCAAGCATGTGACTACCTTGCTTGGCCGTAGAGAACTCAAACGTCTCCGGATCATCATCCAATGGCCGCCGGATCCAGAAGATTGACTGCCGTCCTTCCGCTGTCGCGTAGAGATCACCGTTCGCATGCCACACTATCCCGTGAGGGCGCGCATTATCGCCAAGATCGATGCTTTTCACGGGCTTAAGTGTCTCTGCTGCAAACAAGTCCACACTTGTCCCGCCATAGCAGGCCAGCGCCACGGTGCTCTTATCGGGCGAAACGGCAAGCTCGTGAGGGTTGGAACAGCTGTCGACGCGCCTGGTCTCTACACCGCTTGCAAGGTCGATCATCGAGAGGCTGTCGCCGCGCTTGTTCGCAACGAACACCGTGCCGCTCAGACCCGTGGAAACCGTCGCTGACCGGCTTTCGGGAATGACAGTTGAGCAGGCCGCCAGCGTCGATAAGACGGTCGCAGCAAGAGAGGTGCGAACCAAAGAGATACGTAATTTCATGCCATTCCATTAGCGGCCAACGGTCTGCTTACCTAGTCGAATTATGGTCAAAATTTTTTTAGAATGTGATGGGAACTGCTTTAGTCATGTCACGTTATCACATGGCGGGACCGGGCCCCTCTGGCGTTCCTCGGAGCGTGATGTCGGACCGCTATCGGCTGAAAGGAGGGTGGTCGGCGGGATTCCCGCCAAGCTCCTTCTACATCAGTCATTTTGGCATTTTCACTTGGCTCGCGCGCTGGATCGTGGAGCCTGGAGGAGTAAGACATGAAAAAGTTCGTAACCATCCCACTACTTGGCGCAGCAGCTGTTGCACTTGCAGCTTGCGGCGAGACAGCAACGACCACTGAGGCAGCATCCACTGAGGCGACCGCCAATCCGATTACTGCTGAAGAAGTCGCCGCTGCCCAGCAGGCATGGGGTGAAGGCATCGTCAACATCGGCAAGGTTTCGACCGATGGCGGCGACGTCAAGCAAGCCGCAACCGACCACATCAACACTTTCTACGCCTATGAAGATGGCAAGGAAGTTCTGTTCAAGCCGACACTTGCTGCTGAGGACCAGTTCCGTGGTAACTTCGATGAAGCACTGAGCTACTTCATTGGCACCGAAGGCACCGAAGACGGCGGCTTCGCCATCAAGCCATGGACCAATGTGCGTTGGGAAAATGAAGGGACCATCATCGATAGCGACAGCGCGTTGGCGATGGGCAATTACTACTTCACCGACACCGACGGCAATGACACCAAGGTCGAATACACCTTCGGTTACACCCGCAACGCTGATGGCGATCTTGTGATCGATCTTCACCACTCGTCAGTGCCTTTCAGCGCCGAATAATTCCTCCGGCTGCTTCAATACTCATCCCTCCCGATTTGAAGCAGCAATTCAGCGAACCCCCGTCGTGAGCGATCGCGGCGGGGGTTTTGTGTTGCCAGCGCGGAGGCAATCGCCAGGCGAGGACTAGACCTGGGATCTGGCGCGCCACCAGCTCAGACTGACGCCGGACACCAATCCCAGGAAGCTCACAATCCAGGCGGCAATCTTGATCGGCTGCACATAAGCAGCGGTCGCCGCCAGACTGTCGTTGCCTGATGAGCTGAGTTGTATGAACTGGCAGATCGTCTCGACATAATCGGTCACGAGGAACGCAACCGCTGCAACACTGACCACCAGACCGATCGCTGCCACAAAGCCAGCTTCCCGGCGCAGCAACAGACCGCCGAGTAACGCTCCCAGTCCATAGACACCGATAAAGACGAAATCTCCCACCATTCCCCACCATGCGTGGTCCATCAGCCCCGCCGCGGCCCAAGCCGCCTGTATCCGGTCTACTTCAGCAGCAGTCATCGCAGCCTGATGATCGAGGATCCCACCTGGAACCTCGGCAATTGCCAAGGGTCCATGCGGAATTCGCAAAAGCGCAAAGATGACCAGACCGCCCAGCCACGATATCCAGAATGCGCGCCGCAGGGTCATGCCTTATCCAGGAGGAACTTGACGATTGCCTCGCCCATTTCAGGTTTCGTCGCGCTGACAAGGTGGCCACCTGGCACCTCGACATATCTGGCATCAGCCAGCAGCGCGGCAAGCTCTTCTGCCGAACCATTGTCCTGGTCCTCGTCCCCGCACACCACCAGCGTCGGCATGGTGACATTGGCAAGCGCGGCGGGATCAAGATCGGTCATGCTGTCGAGCAGGAGACGCGCCGCCAAGCGGTCAACCCCTTGCGATTTCAGGAATTGGCGCGCGTAATAGGCCGGATCGCCTGGTTTGATCGTATCGTACTCATCGATCACCCGCTTGAAGAAAGCGCTCCTCCGCTGCCAGTGCGAGACGCCGGCCAGCCCCATTCCAGCGATTACGAGGCGCTTCGGACTAAGGACACCCTTGGCGACCGCATGAAGAGCGGTCCGCGCACCGAGCGAAAAACCGGCGAGATCGTATTCCTCCAGGGCAAGGTGATCGATCAGCGCCGCCACGTCGCGTACCAGCACATCCTTCGGGTATTTCGCCGGGTCGGTTGGAGCCTCGCTTTGCCCATGCACGCGGAAGTCGAGCATGATCGCTTGGAACCCTGCCTCGGCGAGCCGCGCCGCATGGCCCCATTTGATCCAGTTCATTTCCGCGCTGGAAAACAGCCCATGGAGCACCACGACCGGACTACCCTGCCCCGCTCTATGGACCGCTAGGCGGGTGCCGTCAAAACTCTCGAAATGCGTCGTTTCAACACTCACCGCTTCACCAATCCCTTTTGCTGCATCCGCCATTTGGCCGTGTCGATACGGTCCTGCCCGAAAAAGGGCTCACCATCGAAGACCAGCGTTGGCACGCCCCAGTGCCCTGCCTTTTGGAGCGTGTCCTGGTTAGCGGCGATCTCCGCATCAAGGGCCTCTGCATCGGAAAGCGCTTCCGCTGCAAGTTCAGGATAGTCCAGTCCTGCGCGCGCAACAGCCTCGCTCAAGTGGTCGCCTTCGTTCCAGCCATCGATTTCGCCGGACCAGATCACCCGCGAGACCTCGTCCGCAAATGCGAGCCCCTTGCCCCGGCGGGTTGCAGCCTGAGCCATCCGTACGAGCGGATAGATATGGGGCTGATCCTCGGCAATTTCGCGCGTGGCCAGGTTCTGAACGATTGGATCCGGCCGGGGCCATCGCAAGGGAATACCGTGAAACTGAGCCTGCCTGAAGGAATCCACCACAATATATCTCGGCGCCAGCGGATTGCCCGTGAACAGGATATGAGGATCGCGAATGGCGATCGGCATGACAGTCCGCAGTGCGATGTCGAGGTCATATTCCTCGGTCATTGCACGGTACCGCCCGATGCTGAGATAGCTGTATGGCGAGCGAAAACTGAAATAGAGATCGGCATGCAAGGTCATAAGGGCCTTGTGCCGTACTCGCTGGCGCGCGTCACCCCTTCTTCAAGTGACGCCGCCCGAGCAGCTCGGCAATCTGCACCGCGTTAAGTGCCGCACCCTTGCGCAGATTGTCGGAGACGCACCACAGCGTCAGGCCGTTCTCCACCGTCGGGTCCTCGCGGACGCGGCTGACATAGGTCGCACCGTCACCCGCGGACTCAATCGGAGTGACGTAACCGCCATCCTCGCGCTTGTCGACGAGCATGATGCCAGGGGCCTCGCGCAGGATGTCCTGCGCCTGCTCGGCGGAGATTTCCCTCTCGAACTCGATGTTGACCGCTTCGGAATGGCCGACGAAGACCGGTACGCGCACGCAGGTCGCATTCAGTTTGATCTTGGGGTCGAGAATTTTCTTCGTCTCGACCACCATCTTCCACTCTTCCTTGGTCGAGCCATCGTCGAGGAAGACGTCGATATGCGGAATCACATTGAACGCGATCTGTTTGGTGAACTTCACCGGCTGAACCGGATCGCCGACAAAGATGTTGCGGCTCTGCTCGAACAGCTCGTCCATGCCTGCCTTGCCCGCGCCGGAAACCGACTGATAGGTGCTGACCACAACGCGCTTGATCGTCGCAGCGTCATGGAGCGGCTTCAGCGCGACAACCAGCTGCGCGGTGGAGCAGTTCGGGTTCGCGATGATGTTGCGCTTCTTGTAATCGTCGATCGCGTCGGGATTCACTTCGGGCACGATCAGAGGAATGTCGGGGTCCATGCGGTAAAGCGAGCTGTTGTCGATCACCACGCAGCCGGCAGCCGCCGCCTTGGGCGCATATTCCTTGGCCGGGCCTGAGCCTGCCGCAAACAGCGCGATGTCCCATCCGGTAAAGTCGAAATGCTCGATATTCTTGCACTTGAGCATCTTGCCGGTATCGCCGAACTCGACCTCGGTCCCCACCGAGCGCGAGGAAGCGACCGCTGCGACTTCCTCGATCGGGAACTCGCGCTCTGCAAGGATTGCCATCATTTCCCGACCGACATTGCCTGTCGCGCCGACTACGGCCACACGATAACCCACCTGGACTGCTCCGAATTCATATTCCTGACTTGAGCGCGCTCCGCTGCACTGCAGCGCACGGAATGGCAAGTGGAAAAGCTATGCACACACGCGATGGTTAGACACGGTTATGCGATAAAGCGCATGGTAAACAGGCTTCTAACCGCGAAACTTAGAGCGATACTAAACCTCTCAGGCCATTCTCGTTTGTGTCGCCGATCCAGTCTGGTGGTCGCAAAATGAGCGCAAGACGCCCGGTACCCCGGTCCGCAGTGATCAAGAACCGATAAGATAAAGGGCGGCCCCGCCAGATGGTAGGGCCGCCCTTGAATTTCCCAGGCTTGAGCTGATTGTGCGCTTATGCCTTCGGAGCGTTCTCGCGGCGTTCTGCAATACGCGCACGCTTACCGGTGCGGCCACGCAGGTAATAGAGCTTCGCGCGGCGCACGACACCGCGGCGGACCACGGTAATGCTGTCGACGATCGGCGAGTAGAGCGGGAAGACACGCTCCACACCTTCGCCAAAGCTCATCTTGCGCACGGTGAAATTGCTGTTGATGGAGCGGTTCGAGCGGGCAATGCACACACCTTCGAACATCTGGATACGCTCGCGCTGGCCTTCAACGACCTTCACGCCGACGCGTACAGTATCGCCAGCCCGGAATTCGGGAATATCCTTGCCGGCCTTGCCGATTTCTTCGGCTTCGATTTGCTGGATCAGATTCACTGGTCCAAGTCCTTCTTCTTTCGCTGCACGCCAGAGGCAGAGCGGACCGGATCGCCAGTATAGCGTTCCCACAAGTCCGGCCTGCGTAACCGAGTGATCTCTTCCGACATGGCTTTGCGCCAAGCGGCAATCTTCGCATGATCCCCCGATCGCAGCACTTCAGGGATCGTGCGCCCTTCCCATTCAAAAGGTCGGGTATATTGCGGATATTCGAGCAATCCGTTTTCGAAGGATTCCTCATGTCCGCTTGAAGCCGCGCCCATTACGCCGGGAAGCAGCCGAATGCAAGCATCAAGTATGGCAATTGCCGCCGTCTCGCCGCCGGAAAGGACGATGTCGGCTAGGCTGACCTGTTCGATTTCCGGTCGGGCTTCGAACAAGCGCTCGTCAAAGCCTTCGAACCGCCCGCAGATGATGGTGACGCCGGGGCCGGACGCGATTTCGCGAATGCGCTCCTGCGTGATAGGTTTCCCGCGCGGGGTCATCGCGAGGATTGGAACAGAAGCCCCCACCCCTTCAGGGAAGGGGGTTTGGGGGCGGGGCAGTTTTTGCTCACGGTCGCTTGGCGCTTGCCCCCCTCCCAACCCTCCCCCCTGAAGGTGGGAGGGCTTATTCGCAACACTATCCAACGCCGCCGCCATCACATCGGCTTTCAGCACCATCCCTGCCCCGCCGCCAGCGGGCGTATCATCGACCGTGCGGTGCTTGTCCGTGGCAAAATCGCGCGGGTTCACGGTCGCGCAAGTCCAGTCCCCCCTCTCGAGCGCCTTGCCCGCAAGGCTTACGCCGAGCGGTCCGGGAAACATCTCCGGATAGAGCGTGAGAATGGTGGCAGCGAAAGTCATTTCTTACGCTTGGTAAAAACAATTCTGAGACATGCAGGAATAGCCACTGCCTGGTATGCAAGCGGCAAAAAAATGCCCCAAAACATGATGGCGACAAAGTCCATCCTGCCATAATTCGGATCAGTAATCGGATTCCAATCCAAGACTTCAACAGGATTCAAGTGAATGTAGATTGCTGCCGTTGAGAATATCCAAGGCAAAACGCTAATTCTCTTCACCCACCAACCGAAAGAAAGCTCATTTTCGAAATAGAAATGGCAAGTTATCAGCGCAACCAATGTTGCAACGGGGATAGCGTATAGAAGCACTAGCATCGGGTCGAGTGTCCCATAATTACTATTCCACCCCCACCATTCGTCCGTCAATCGAGGCGCATCTCAATCACTGCCCTGCCCGGTAATTCTCACTCAAATATGTCTGGGTTAACCGGGGCGCCGCGCCTTTCCTCGCGCTTCTTGAGGAACAGATAGGCGCTCGGAAAGCCCACCAGCAGCGCGAAGGTCACCCCCATGACCACCACTGCGATCACAGGTATCCAGGTTGGAACTTGATCATTCGCGCCGCTGAGGACGGCGACAAACGGCAGGATCATCGAGAGAAACCCCGCCACCGCAGCGCCAATGCCTGCCCGCCTACGCAAACTCATCTGCGAAGCGGACGTATCAAGGACGAACGCAGTTCCAATCGCGAGCGCCGCGACCAGACCGATGATGAATGCGAGACCGAGGATGACTGCCATACTCTACTCGTCCACGAAATCGGCTGAGATCACAAGCTTTTCCGCGTCCCATTCGAGCACGGCTGCCTCGGTCATCGGGACCATGAAGGTCTTTTGGCCTTTCGCAGGCGGCGGTGACTTCTCGATCTCGATAATATCACTCGCACCGAAATTCTGGACTGCAATGGTCTTGCCAACAATCTCGCCCGCGTCAGTGACGACCGTAAGCCCGACCAGATCGGCGTGGTAATATTCACCCTCGCCCAATGCCGGGAGAGCCTCTCGCGGGACCGTCAGAACAGTACCGCGAAGCTTCTCCGCAGCATTGCGACCATCGACGCCCTTGAAGCGGGCAATCGCCCCGCCCTTGTTGTCGCTGCGGATCTTGGAGAGCACCAGAGCGCCCTGATTGAAGCTCTTGTGCGCTTTCAAGGCGTCCAAGCCCTCGCCCAGCAGCTTCAAACGGACTTCGCCCGCCACACCATGCGCGCCAGTTATGGCAGCCAATTCGATCAGCGATGATGTGACGGGCGTGTCCGTCATGAGTTGGCTTACTCAGCCTTCTCTTCGGTTTCTTCAGCCGTAGCTTCTTCCGTAGCTGCTTCCTCGGCCGGGGCCTCTTCTGCTGGAGCTTCCTCTGCAGCGGCTTCCTCAGCAGGCGCTTCTTCAGCTGCTGTTTCTTCAGCCGGTGCTGCAGCTTCTTCTTCAGCAGCCTTGGCCGCTTCTTCAGCTTCAGCCAGCTTTGCAGCCTTCTCTTCAGCGCGTTCCTTCGCAGCTTCGCCTGGCTCACCCTTTTTCGGGTTGTTGCGCGCAGGACGCTCCATGATGCCCGCAGCATCGAGGAAACGCAGAACGCGATCCGAAGGCTTCGCACCAACGGAGAGCCAGTGACGCGCGCGGTCCTCGTCGAGCTTCACGCGCTCGCCCGAATCCTTCGGCAGCATCGGGTTGTAGGTACCGATCTGCTCGAGATACTTGCCGTCACGCGGGCTGCGCACGTCGGAGACGACGATGCGATAGTAAGGGCGCTTCTTCGCGCCACCACGTGACAAACGGATTGCAACTGCCATTGTATTTTACCTTTCCAGTCTAAACTTTTGAAATCACTTCTTGTTCAATAAATCCTTGAGGTCGGGCGGGAGCGTATCGGGGTCCACAGTCGGTCCCTTCGGCCCACCCAGACCCGGCATTCCGCCCATTCCGCCACCCGGCATTCCGCCAGGCATTCCACCGAGCCCCGGCATGGCAGCGCCAAGTCCGCCACTGCCAAACAGCGAGGCCAGACCCTTCAGCCCGCCCATCTTCCTGATCTGCTTCATCGCGCGGCCCATTTCCTGGTGCATCTTCAGCACCTTGTTGACAGTCTGCACATCTGTGCCGCTCCCTGCAGCGACGCGCTTCTTGCGCTTGGCATTCATCAGTTCGGGCCGCGCGCGCTCTTTTGGCGTCATGGAGCCGATGATCGCATCCATATGGACGAGCACCTTGTCGTCCATGTTGGACGCCGCCATCGCCGCTTTCGCCTTCTTCATTCCCGGCATCATGCCTGCAAGCGCGCCAAGCCCACCCATGTTCTGCATCTGCTTGAGCTGCATGCGCAGGTCATTGAGGTCAAACTGACCCTTTGCCATCCGCTTGGCGAGCGCTTCAGCCTCTTCTTCCTTGATCGTTGCCGCGGCCTTTTCGACCAGGCTGACCACGTCACCCATGCCAAGAATGCGGCCTGCAACGCGTTTCGGATCGAACACTTCAATCGCGTCGAGCTTCTCGCCGGTCCCTGCAAACTTGATCGGCTTGCCGGTTACTGCGCGCATCGAAAGCGCCGCACCGCCGCGCGCATCGCCGTCCATCCGGGTGAGGACCACGCCGGTAAGCGGGACTTCGCCGCTGAAGCTTTGTGCGACGTTCACCGCGTCCTGACCCGTGAGGCTGTCAACGACAAGGAGAACCTCGGTCGGCGCAGAAACGCCGGCAACCGCCTTCATCTCGGCCATCAAGGCTTCATCAACGTGCAAGCGACCTGCGGTGTCGAGCAGCAGGACATCGGCGTTCTGGAGCCTTGCGCTCTCCATCGCGCGCTTCGCGATATCGACCGGTTGCTGGCCCGCGACGATCGGAAGCGTTGCAACGTCCACCTGCGTGCCGAGCACCGCGAGCTGCTCCTGCGCCGCCGGACGGTTGACGTCGAGCGAAGCCATCAGCGCTTTCTTGCCGTGCTTCTCGCGGATCAGCTTGCCAAGCTTGGCGGTCGTGGTGGTCTTACCCGAGCCTTGGAGACCCACCATCATGATGACGACTGGCGGCTTGGCGGCGAAATTGAGTTCCGGCGTCTCGTCTCCGCCGAGCATTTCGATCAGTTCGTCATTGACGATCTTGACGACTTGCTGGCCCGGCGTGATGGATTTGAGGACTTCCGAGCCAACCGCCTTTTCCGTCACCGCATCGATGAAACGGCGAGCCACCGGCAGTGCGACATCGGCCTCGAGCAGCGCCACGCGCACTTCGCGCATCGCATCGCGGACGTCCTGCTCCTTGAGCGCACCGCGACCCTTCAGCCGGTCGAATACCCCACCAAGGCGGTCGGACAGATTGTCAAACATCGACTTTCATCTCCTCGCCTGGGCTTCGCCCACGCTCGATTCCAATTATGGTCGTTTCCCGAACCGAAAAAGCGGAAACCACTTTCTCTGGAAAACTCCCTACCCTGCCCAACTGCAGGGATTAAACGCGAAAAACGCCGGCGGACGAGAACTCGTCGGCCAGCGTGCGAACTTGATCAAAAGTCCGACTTTTTCAGGCGACTGGTGGAGCCTAGCGGGATCGAACCGCTGACCTCTACAATGCCATTGTAGCGCTCTCCCAGCTGAGCTAAGGCCCCGCGCCAGTCATGTCTGCAGGCTTGCAAGACCTGCGGGAAGCGCCCAATATACGCGCCTCCCTACTTAAGCAACAGCTAAATCAGCTGTCGTCTTCGTCGTCGCTCCCGCCCGTGCTGACGCCAAGATCGTCGTCACCACCCAGGTCCACATCATTGTCTGGGGAATCGTCATCCTCGTCAATGTCGCCCAGATCTTCCAGATCGTCATCGCCGCTCAGATCGGCGTCCGCATCAGCGTCTTTCTTCTTTTCTTCGTCCTCGAACGGGATCGGCTGTTTGGTCTTGAGCACGGGCTCAGGATGCCATTGCTCACCGCATTCGATGCAGGTGACGGGCTCGTCATTGCCCAGATCATAAAAGCGTTCCCCGCATTTGGGGCAGGAACGCTTGGTGCCCCATTCTGGCTTGGCCATTGTAAACCCTTACAGCTGGCTCACCTTGTGAAGGTGAGCGGATATTTGTTTCGAATTGATGGGACCGGAACCATCCGGAATCAAGAGTGCCATCACAAGCGCGCGCGCCTTGCCAGAAGGTGATGGCGCTGTCAAAGACCTGCGCGTCTAAAATTGCACTGTCTGTTTCGAGGACTGACCCTTTGCCCGCTCACCGTTTCCTGCCTTCCGGCCCTCTGAGAGGCCGTATCCGCGTTCCCGGCGACAAGTCAATCAGCCATCGCTCGATCATGTTCGGGGCGCTTGCAGTGGGAGAGACCCGCGTTTCCGGCCTGCTCGAGGGCGAGGACGTCATGGCCACCGCTGCGGCGATGCGCGCGATGGGCGCGAACATCGAGAAACATGGCGAGGAATGGCGCATCAATGGTGTCGGCGTAGGGGGCCTCCTCCAGCCGGAGCAAGCCCTCGATATGGGCAATTCGGGCACATCGACCCGCCTTTTGATGGGGCTCATTGCGGGCCACGGGATCTCCGCGAGCTTCACGGGCGACGCGAGCCTCTCCAGACGCCCCATGGGCCGCGTGATCGAACCGCTAAGCCTGATGGGAGCGAGTTTCGAAGCCTCACCGGGCGGGACGCTGCCGTTGATGATGCGCGGTGCGCATCCGGCTGTGCCTATCGAGTACCGCCTGCCGGTTGCCAGTGCACAAGTCAAAAGCGCAGTCCTTCTTGCCGGGCTCAACACACCCGGCATCACGACGGTGATCGAGCCAGTGCCGACACGCGACCATTCGGAGCGGATGCTGCGCGGCTTTGGCGCCGAACTTGAAGTCGAAGAAGCGGGCGGCGCCAAAGGACCAGAGCGCATCATCCGGATCCGCGGCGAAGCAGAGTTGAGGCCGCAAGATGTCGTGGTCCCTGGCGACCCTTCCTCTGCCGCATTCTTCATTGTCGCGGCGTTGATCACTGAGGGCAGTGATCTCGTGATCGAGAATGTCGGGCTCAATCCGACCCGCGCCGGGCTGATCGAAGTGCTGCGCCAGATGGGTGGAGGTATCGAAGAGCTGAACCCGCGCGAAGTTGGCGGCGAGCCTGTGGCCGATCTGCGTGTCAAACATTCGGCGCTGCGAGGTATCGAGGTCGATCCGGCCATTGCACCTGCAATGATCGATGAATTCCCAGTACTCTTCGTTGCCGCCTCGCTCGCCGAGGGCACGACCACGACCAGCGGTCTCGACGAATTGCGGGTCAAGGAAAGCGACCGGTTGACCGCAATGGCAGAAGCTCTCGCGCTTTCCGGTGCGCGGGTCACGGAGCGGGAGGACGGGCTGATAATTGAAGGGACCGCTGGCGCGCCTCTGCCCGGCACTTCTGACGAACCTGTCGTCACGCATCTCGACCATCGTATCGCCATGAGCATGGCCGTGGCTGGACTCGCCTCTAAGGATGGGGTGGAAGTGGACGACACCTCCCCTATCCAGACGAGCTTCCCGAACTTCATAGCGCTGCTGAAGGAGGCTGCCGGATGATCATCGCCGTCGATGGCCCCACAGCTTCAGGCAAAGGAACGATTGCGAAAGCCATCGCGGCTCACTTCGGCCTGCCGCATCTCGACACTGGCCTTCTCTACCGTGCGGTGGGCAAGCAGGTGTGGCTCAATGACGGTGACCCGGACGACCCGCAAAACGCGCTCTCAGCCTGCGACTTTCCCGACAGCCTGCTGGAAAATCCTGATCTGCGCAGCGAAGAAACTGGCGGGCTTGCCAGTCGCGTCTCCGTCCACCCGGGAGTTCGCCAAGCGCTGTTCGAGCGTCAACGTGCATTTGCTCAGCAGCCCGGTGGGGCCGTGCTCGACGGACGCGATATCGGAACCGTGATCGCGCCAGAGGCGGACGTGAAGCTGTTCATTACCGCCAGCGTCGAAGAGCGCGCGCGGCGGCGCTGGATGGAAATGCAGGACCGTGAGTTGGAGATCACTCTGGTCGAGATCGAAAGGGATATCGTTGCGCGCGATGCCCGCGATATCAATCGCAAGGATGCACCCTTGAGGGCCGCGCCGGATGCGCTCGTGCTCGATACAACCAGCTTCGACAAGGATCAGGCGGTGGAAGCCGCGATCGAGGCGGTCAAGACCGCCCTCAAGAGCTGACGCCATCGCATTCCGGTGCCCTCAAGTTCTAGCGCCGTTCCAGCTCATTCTTGCTCAGTGGTGATCTCGATCGCGTTTTCGCCGAGTTGCACGCCGAACCGGTCGCCCTTGCGCCAGATCACGCGTCCGGAAATCGGTTCACAATCGAGAAATTTGACTTCCACCGGCTCGCCAATCGTCTTTTCGGAGCCTCCCAGAAGCCCGATTCCACTCGCCGAGATGTCACGCACTTTTGCCGAAGCATCCCTTAGCGTGACATGCGTCGGACCACTTGTGATCTCGGCGGGAAAGCGATCCTCCAACCGGTGGTCGCAATTGCGCTCGACTCGCCGCTCGATCAGCTTTGCGAGCGGCGTCAGGCGCAGCGGTTTCTTGCGCGGAAAGAGCGAGCTCTCTGCATAACCTTTCGTGATCTGCTCGCGGCGGCTTTCGCCAACCGCATTGACAAGCGGATCCTTGTCCGTCGAAGCAGCGCTGGGCTCTGCATTTGCCTGATCGTTGGCCGCCACGAGCCGTTCCAGCACGGCTTGATGCAAGGCGTGGTCAAAATGCAGGCCGCCGCGCCTCCCATTCGACCAGACGAGCTTCGCCTGAAGCGACGAGACTTCGCCAATGCGGAGCCAGATTGGAGCGTTGAAATTGCCGGACATGCCACTGGTATCAACCGCGCAACCAGAAGCCGAGATGTCGAGCAATTCAGCCACATGGCCGCTTCTGCCGCGCTCGCGCACATGAACTTGCATGCGTTTCGCATAGCGGCGATCAAAGCGCCGTTCGACGGTATTGGTGTCTGAGAGCTGAGCTGCAGACATGATTTGATTCCTCCAGGGACACTACGCTGGAAAAACGTTACTGCGGCATGATCTGCAAATCATGTGTAGCGTGGCCTCAGTCTCGCTGCGGTACGGTCCTGCGCATAATCCTTACCCCATCTTAACCATGCTTTCAGGCGGCTCAGGTTGGCTCTTTTCCAGTCACTTTCCTACCGCGCCGCCTCAATCCTAAATGATGGCGATGCAAACCCGGGCACAATTCCTTTCGATGCTTTTGGCGGAAGGAAAATGCCTGCGAGATTTTTTGCTCCAGGACTGTGTAACATGTGTATCCAACATGCTTTCGTGGAAGCGGTGGCGCTCACCGCAATTTCCTTGCTTTCGGAGCGGCTTTAGCCTAGGCGCGCGCCCGTTCCCGCAATCTTCTGATTGTCAGAACCTCTGTGGCGGCATTCGGTCCCACGGAGATGTCGGCCTCTTTACCCCGTAAGCCTGTGCAATGGTGCACCGGAGACGGAGAAAGACCCCGGACAACCGGTGGCCGGTAGCAAATGTGAAACAGGACTACTCCTCATTATGGCAACATCAGCCAACCCAACGCGCGACGATTTCGAAGCGCTTCTTAACGAACAACTCGGCGGTGCAGGCGAAGACGGCTTCGAAGGCCGTGTCGTCAAGGGCACTGTGACAGCCATCGAAAACGGCATGGCTGTGATCGATGTAGGCCTCAAGAGCGAAGGCCGCATCAACCTCAAGGAATTCATGCGCGGCGAAGACGACCACGGCCTGACCGTCGGCGGTGAAGTCGAAGTCTATGTCGACCGCGTCGAAAACGCTGACGGCGAAGCCATGCTCAGCCGCGACCGTGCGCGCCGCGAAGCTGCGTGGGACAAGCTGGAAAGCGAATTTGGCGAAGGCAAGCGCGTCGAAGGCCGCATCTTTGGCCGCGTCAAGGGCGGTTTCACAGTCGACCTCGACGGCGCTGTAGCGTTCCTCCCCGGCAGCCAGGTCGATATTCGTCCGGTGCGCGATGTCACCCCACTTATGGATGTGCCGCAGCCCTTTCAGATCCTCAAGATGGACCGTCGCCGTGGCAATATCGTTGTCTCGCGCCGCGCCGTGCTCGAGGAAACCCGCGCAGAACAGCGTAGCGAATTGATCAACGATTTGGCTGAAGGCCAGATCACTGAAGGCGTGGTCAAGAACATCACCGATTACGGTGCCTTCGTCGACCTCGGCGGTATTGACGGCCTGCTCCACGTGACTGACATGAGCTACAAGCGCGTCAATCACCCGAGCGAAGTGATCGAAATCGGCCAGACCGTGACCGTTCAGATCGTTCGCATCAACGAAGAAACGCAGCGTATCAGCCTCGGCATGAAGCAGCTCGAAAGCGATCCGTGGGATGGCGTCGGCGCGAAATATCCAGTTGGCGCGAAGCTGACGGGTACTGTCACAAATATCACTGAGTATGGCGCATTCGTTGAGCTTGAGCCGGGCATTGAAGGCCTCGTCCACGTCTCTGAAATGAGCTGGACCAAGAAGAACGTCCACCCGGGCAAGATCGTCAGCACGTCGCAGGAAGTTGACGTGATGGTTCTTGAAGTCGACAGCGACAAGCGCCGCATTTCGCTCGGCCTCAAGCAGGCTCAGCGCAACCCATGGGAAGAGTTCGCAGAGAAGTTCCCGGTTGGCGCGGAAGTCGAAGGCGAAGTCAAGAACGCAACCGAATTCGGCCTGTTCATTGGTCTCGATGGCGACGTCGACGGCATGGTTCACATGTCCGATATCGCATGGGGCATTTCTGGCGAAGACGCGCTGGCACTCCACCGCAAGGGCGAACAGGTCAAGGCGGTTGTTCTCGATGTCGATGTCGAGAAAGAACGCATCAGCCTGGGCATGAAGCAGCTTGAAAAGGGCGCACCGTCAGCAGACGGCGCCGATGCAAGCACGCTGCGCCGCGGTCAGACTGTCACAGTCACTGTTCTCGAAGTTCGCGATGGCGGCCTCGAAGTTCAGGTGGGCGACGATGGCGCGACCGGCTTCATCAAGCGCAGCGACCTCGGCCGTGACCGTGACGAGCAGCGTCCTGACCGTTTCCAGACCGGCCAGAAGGTCGACGCTCTGGTTACCGGGTTCGACCGTTCGAAGAAGCCGAACTTCTCGATCAAGGCACGTCAGATCGCCGAAGAGAAGGAAGCGGTTGCACAGTTCGGTTCATCCGACAGCGGCGCTTCGCTCGGCGACATTCTCGGCGAGGCTCTGAAGAAGGGCGAATAAGCCTTCCACCGCATCGCGGCATGAAGACAAGGGCCCGTCTCTCGAAATGAGAGGCGGGCCTTTCCTATTGGGCTCCTTGCTCTTACATACCCTCCATGCTCACAGTTCATCAGTTTCCTTGCTTGTCCGACAATTACGGATTTCTCCTCCACGATACCGAAAGTGGTCAGACCGCTGCGATCGATACGCCAGACGCGAAGGTCTATCTTGCTGAGGCGGAGAAGAAGGGCTGGACCATCACGCAGATATGGAACACGCACTGGCATCCCGACCATGCTGGCGGAAACGCAGAAATCGCCAAGGCAACCGGGGCGAATATTATCGCGCCCAGGGAAGTCGAGAAGATCTCTGAAATTGACCGCGAGGTCAGCCATGGGGACTCCGTGAACCTCGGCACCTTCACAGCGGACGTAATCGACGTCTCCGGGCACACCAATGGCCACATCGCCTACTACCTTCCCGAAGCGGGCATTGCCTTTGTTGGTGACAGTGTGTTTGCGCTGGGCTGCGGACGAATGTTCGAAGGCGAGCCCAAGCAATTCTGGGACAGCCTGTTGCGGATCAAGGCCTTGCCGCCGGAAACCACGCTCTATTGCGCGCATGAATATACCCAGTCGAACGCCAAGTTTGCTCTCCATGCCGATCCGGATAATGCAGCACTCAAGACCTATTCCGAAGACATCGACAACCGCCGTGCGGCGGGCAAGTGGACGGTCCCCACAGTTCTTGCGCGTGAACTCGCCACCAATCCATTCCTGAGGGCCGATGATCCGGCTATGATGGCAAAGTGGGGTGGAAGCGAGCCGCATGAGACCTTCGCCGCCTTGCGAGCCGCCAAGGACAATTTCTAAGCCTTATGCGTGCTCTGCGCGTCGAAGCACTGTCGGACGATTTTTCCGGCGTAGCGCTGACCGACTTTCCGCGGCCCGAGCGCAAGCCTGGCGATGTGCTTGTCCAGGTTAAAGCCGCCTCGCTCAATTACCCCGATCTGCTGATGACGCGAGGGGCTTACCAGTTCAAACCTGAAGTCCCCTTCACTGCAGGTCTGGAGATGGCGGGTGAAGTCATCGAAGCGGATCTGCAAAGTGCCTTCAAACCCGGCGATCATGTAATCGGCGGCAACAAGACCGGCGCCTTCGCTGAATTCGCAAGCGTGCCCGAACGCGGGCTTAGCCATCTACCCAAAGGCTTGAGCTTTCCGGAAGGGGCTGCAATGGGCGCAGCTTACCAGACAGCGTACACGGGCCTTGTCGAGCTATGCGGCCTTGCAGAGGGCCAATGGGTTTTGGTGACCGGCGCAAGCGGCGGAGTGGGCCTTGCGGCGGTGGACCTTGCAAAGGCAATGGGTGCAAAGGTTATCGCGGCCACAGGCGTTGAGGCCAAGTGTCGCCGGATCGCCGATCTATACGCACCCGACGCCGTCATCGTATCGAATGGCCGCTTCCGCGCAACTGTGTCTGAGATCACGGAAGGGCAGCTGTGCAACATCGTGTTCGACCCGGTCGGCGGCGATGTTTTCGATGAGTGCACCCGCTGTGTCAGCTTCGCAGGCAAGCTGTGCGTGGTCGGCTTTACCAGCGGGCGGATCGCTGAGATTGCGACCAACATCCCGCTGATCAAGGGCTTTTCAATCGTGGGCCTGCGCGCAGGCGAGTATGCGCGCCGCTTCCCCGAACGCGGAAAAGCCATCATGGCGGAAATCAACAGGCTTGCCGAGGCCGGAAAGATAACACCCGCAATCGACCGCAGGCTGCCGCTCGATCAATGGCGCGAAGGCTTTTACGCGATGGCAAACCGTCAGCTGGTCGGGAAGGTCGTTTTCGAGCTCTAGCCAAGCAGGACCGCGCCGATGAACGCAAGCGCGCCCGCGATGCTGCTGCCGATCGTGATCCGGCGCAGAGCCTTGACCTGCAGTCCCATCACGATCCCGCTCGCGACCAGTAGGAACAGCACGGAAGCAAGTAAGGTCGCGTAGACCTTGAAGTAATCGCTCCCCTTCGCTTTGTGGAGTTGAACCAGCCAGCGATGGAAGCTGGCTTCTTTGACAGCAACTACCGCTGTGCGAGGCTCTGCACCCACAGACAACGTGATTTCGCTGCGGGCTCCAATCCATTCGAGCGAAGCCCCCTCACCCGTTTCGACCGTCAATTTGCCGCTCGGCATAGGGAGGTCACGTTCAACCAGCTGTTGGACAGCCAGATTTATGATATCTCCTTCGGGCTGCTCCGTCAGCGGTTGCGCCAGCGCGACTGTCGCGCTCTCTTCATACCAAGCGCCCTTATTTCCCCAGGTATAAAGCGCGCCTGTAACCAGGAACATAAGCACAGCCGGAAACATGAAGGCGGCAAGAATCAGGTGAAGCTTTGTCAGGAAAACACGATCCACGGGAGATAGCCCTTGCAAAAGGTAGTTGAGAATGGATCGCAATAACGTGACACACTTATTTGCCAAGTGCTAAATGCCGACAAGGCAAAGAAAAGGAGACCCCGAAGGATCGCCTCGTTCTAGAAACCATCGCTGACTAATGTTAGAGCGAGGAAATGACCTCATCAGCCAACTTGCTATCGGCGCTGGCATCATGCTTTTCGGCTATAATCTTGCGACTGGCCGCAGTAGCGGCAGCAATCGCGCTGTCGCGGACATCCTCGAGCGCTTCACGCTCCGCGGCCGCGATCTTGTCTTCCGCCATCCGCTTGCGGCGTTCAACCATCGCTTTGCTATCGGCTTCGGCCTTGGTGAGGATCGCATCCGCTTCACGCTGAGCACCTTCGACCATCGCCTCTGCGTCTTTTTCCGCATTAGCGATCTTGGCCGCATACTCGTCACGCAGTTGCTCGGCTTCGGCGCGCAAGGACTTGGCTTCATCGAGTTGCTGCTTGATTTCAGCAATCTTCTTGTCGAGGCCGCCAGTTACGATACCCGGAACCTTCTTCCAAACAAAGATCCCAAACAGAACCAGCATCGCTACCGATACCCACTTGTATGCGGCTAGGCCGAACGCAGTGGGTTCAGTGTAAGCGCCTGCTTCAGCCGCAGCTGCTGCGAGGAAAACAATATCAGCCATGGGCCAGAGCCTCCTTCACGGCAGCGGTGGCTGCGGTGCTGTCGACCGACGTTCCGGCAAGCTTGGCCACGATTTCCTGGGTTGCCTGCGCGGCCACGCCTTCAACCTCGGCCATCGCCGCAGAACGGGCTGCTGCGATATCCGCTTCGGCATCGGCCATTTTCTTGTCGAGACGCTTTTGGGCCGCTGCGATCTTTTTCTCAGACGCAGCCGCGGCATCGGCCTTCGCTTTTGCTATCACGGCCTGAGCCTGCGCGCGATTGTCGCTTTCGCGTTTGCGCCAGGCCTCTTCCTGCTCGTCAGCAGCATCCCGTGCCGCCTGGGCAGCAGCAAGATCATCGGAGATCTGCTTGTCACGCATAGCCACCGTTTCCATGACCTTCGGTACCATTCCGCGCCCGATGACGAAGAAAGTGAGGCCGAAAAAGATCAAGGTCCAAAAGACCTGGCTTGACCAGAATTCGGGAAGTTGGGCTATCTGAGGCATGGCTGCGTTCCGATTGTGAAACCGCTATTGCACAGACGCAAAGCCGGACGAGAAGCCCCGTCCAGCTCGCGTCTGCAAATTTAGCTTAGGCGACGAAGATCAGGATCATCGCCACAACGAACGCCAGCAGGCCGAGAAGTTCAGCTGCGGCAAAGCCGATGAACAGGCGGCCCTGCTGGCCGTCTGCAGCACCCGGATTGCGCAGGGCACTCTCAAGGAACGAACCGAACACGTTACCTACGCCGATGGCGGCCATACCGGCACCGATTGCTGCAAGGCCAGCGCCTACGAGCTTGGCTGCTTCTGCTTCCATTTTGAAAACTCCTTTGGAAAAACTTTTACTGAATTGAAGGGTGAGAAAGTCTTAGTGCAGGTGCTCGGCGTCGTTGATGTAAAGCGACGTGAGCAGTGCGAAAACATAGGCCTGAATACCTGCGACCAGGATTTCCAGCGCGCTGATACCGATCATCAGCAGGAAGCTCGGAACGCTGACCAGAGCAGCAATTCCAGCACCGGCATTGATACCGTTAATTACAAAGCTCGCGAGAACCTTGAGCAGGACGTGACCCGCCATCATTGCAACGAATAGTCGCAGAGCGAGGCTGAACGGGCGGATCATGAAAGAGAAGAATTCGATCAGCGCGATGGCAGGGATCATCGGGACCGGAGTGCCATGCGGCACGAACAGACTGAAAAAATGAAGTCCATGCTTCCAGAAGCCGACGATCAGCACGATCGAAAAGCTCAGTATTGCGAGAACCCCGGTAACCGTGAAGTGGCTCGTGAACGTGAACGGGTGAAGCCCGACGACGCCAATCGGCATCAAGCCGAGCAGGTTGGCAAACAGGATGAACATAAACAGGCTGAAAATATAGGGCACGTATTTGCGCCCTTCCTTGCCGACATTGGCTTCCAGCATGTCATCGATGAACCCGGTGAAGGCTTCGACAGCCATCTGCCACCGGCCAGGCACCAGCTGACGCTTCATGCCGCCAAACACGAACACCCACAGCAAAGCCGTGGTGATCAGCATCCACATTGCCGAGTTGGTGAATGCGATGTTCAATCCGCCGACGTACCATTCCGAGCCTACGAGAGGCTCGATCAGGAATTGCTTCATCGGATCGACTTTGCCTGCTTCGGCTGCCACGATCGTCTGGTCCTTAATGCCTTGTGTGAAACGCGCCCCGAGCATGACCCTAAGATTGAGGGTCGTCGGGGCGTGTGTTCGCCGCACGAAAAATGTTCCTGAAGGCAACAACTATTCCAATGAACAGCATCACCAACAGACCCCAGGGCGACGTGCCGGCAAAATAGTCTATCGACAAGCCAATCACGACGCCGCCAAAGATCCCACCGAGAAGGTCAGCCAGGACCCGGTTGCCGGAGCGATAATTCGCATCGACACCCTTCACCTGTGGCCGGTTGCGCTGCTCTTCCCGCTCGCGTGCGACCCTGAGCCGCTCTTCGAGCGCGTCGATCCGCGCATCCTCACCGATGGAATCCCGTTCGGGCTTCTCTTCACTCATGCCAGCCTCCTCTACATGGGGAACGCACGGCACGGGCAAGAGGTGCCCGCCGAGGGCGCGCACCCCTTAGAAGGGGGGCATATCCGAGTCAACCGGTGGATGGTGTTTCGTCACCGCTTGGTGGTTGATTTTTGAGTGAGGACCCTTGCGCCAAACGCAAGATGGAAGCGGCCCGCGCTTACGGACAGCGCGGGTCGCGGATAGGTGGAGCGCTGGTGCGGGTCTGCCATGAGCCGTCCGGCGCCTGGTATTTTTCCCCCGGAACCGTGCGGGCAATCGCCTGACACCCTGCGGTTAGCGCATATTCCTCCAGCGTCGCGCGGGCTTCTTGCGCGCGCTGCGAATAGACCGCCTTGCGCTTGATATTGATGTCATCAACCAGCCGCTGCAAATCGGGCGAGGCAGATCCGACAATCCCGAGATAGCCGTCCATCTTTTCGCCCACCTGCCCCGACGAACGCGCCGCTTCATAGGCCGGATCACGCTGAGCATAGGCGACACCTGCGAGCCCTGCCAGAGCAAGCGCGGCAACCGCACCGCCTAGGGCCAGTTTTTGCGATCTTATCAATGCCATGGGCCAAATCCTTCAAAAAATATCTGCGTTCTCTTCGATCGTGTTCGCAGCGTCATCCGCGAGCCGATAAATCACTTCCTGCCGGATGTTCACGTTAAGCTCGATCACAATCGGTTCTTCAGGAGCTGCAATGTTGATGCATCCCGTCAAGACCGCTGCGAGCGTGCATGCCGCTCCCACCGTTACACCACGCCTGCCCATATTACCCCACACCCACTCCGCAAGGATCGGAACTCGGGGTGTGACAGCACTGCGCAGCGCGGTCAAATTCAGATGATTCATGGCATGGGCTCGCTTTCCTGAGGCTGAATGGCAGGTTCATCAGAGATGTCAGAATTGTCGATGTCTTCTGGTTTTGTTGCAGGCATTGCTGGCGGTCGAGGCACGAGGAAGCGTGTGCCATCACTTTCCAGCAAGCCCAGATCGCGCGGATCGCGAACAAAGGCGGGATCGTACATCGATTGGAGATTCGTCAGCAGGCTGTAGAAGTCCGCACGAATATTTATTCGGAACTGAATCGGTAGCCTCGCCAGCCTGCTGGTGACGAAGTTCCGGCTTGCCCCTTGGCCCTGGCGCACCCCGTCGAATTTGAGCCGGGTGATGATCTCGCCCGTCAGCGGGCCATTCATTTCGACTTCCATCTGCGTGAAATCGAGCGATCGCAGCGACTGGAAGGCAAAGTTCGCCATCGCGCCGAGGTCTTCATATGTCAGTTCACCGACATAGGAGACATTGCCGCCGGGCGGGCGTGAGCGCAGCAGTCCCTGCTCGATCCGGCCATTGCCATCGGTGTCGAACACGATTGGCACTGAACCGTCAAATACGCCGGTGGCGCTGAGGTTTCCGAGTTCCATGTATTGCACGAACCTTGCCGCATCCAGCCCGTTGATCAGCAGGACATATCGGCGATCCATCGGCTGGCGGAAATCCAGCACCGCGGGTTCAAGCTTGAGCTCTCCGCCCATAAACGGCCAGCGCCCGCCTTCGATCTCGAGGATCTGTCCTTCGCGCAGGTTGAAATCGACTATGCCGTCAAACACCTCGACCCCCGGATTGATAGCACCGATCGTGAAGCGCTGCCCCGGCGCCGTGGTAAGTGCGAGCAGGTCGGTGAACTCAACTGTACCGCTTACCCTTTCAAGGGGACCAAAGGCTGCGGCGAGAGCGGAATCCTGCGTCGAGAATGTCCCGCTGCTGGTGATGACTTCAGGGGTCCACTCGATTTGCCCTTGCCCGCTTACCGTCCCCTTTACATTGGCGACGATGCCGAGGGCCAGACAACTGAGGCCGGGTTTCGCAGGGCGGGATCCTGGCGCACCTGTGGCTCTGTTCAAACACACATCAGCCCCGGCTGCAGGCTGCAGCGCCTCGTCAAACAGCAGATCTTGCACCACCAAGTCCGCAGAACCGATGCCACTGGCAAGTTCGTGCCGTATAAGCACCCGAGTTACGACCCTGTCACTGAAGGGCTCGCGCAGGTCGGCTTCCGCTGCGATAATACCGCCGTCAAGAGAAAGCACCGCCCCGCGCGCAATGAGCGGCTCAAATCTCGGTTCGGCCTTACGGTCTGCTACCGCCAGCGAGCCGTTTGTGAGCAGCAGGACTCCATCGCGATAGGACCATGTGCCAGCACCTTGGGTCATATCAAGCGGCACCACCCCAAGTGCCACCTCAACTCCATCAAAAGTGCCAGCCAGACGGATTGCTGCATTTCCGCTCAGCTTGGCCAGAGCAAAACGGGTAGCGCCATCGCCCTCTCCCAAATTTAACTCCAGATCACTCGCTGAAAGGCCCTTCGTAGTCGAGAATGCCATCCTGCCCGATGAAACTTTAGCAGGCTGTCCATCATAGGACCCTTTCAGGGCGAAAGGCCTCACTGCAAGATCAGCGAAAAGCCGGTTGCCCGTCATGCGCAGCGCCGCACCGGATCCTCGCGGACACAACTCGATGCGGGGATTGTCGAGCACGATGCCTGAAGAGGCAATCTCGCGAGCTTCAATCCGCGAACACCGGGTAACAAGCGCGAGGCCTTGATCGGGCGTCCAAGTTCCTTCGATGGGCACAGATAGCCCCTGGACCCGGCTTTCCTGTATCGTGCGGGCAGTCACGAGCGCTCTTCCTGAAAACCGGACCGCACCTGTTGCACTCTGGCTTAGGGAAAGCTCAGGCAGAGCAATGCTTGCGCCGTTTGCAGCATAGGGCTCCATCCGGACACGCATGACCGATCCATTACTACCCCCCTGCTCCATACGAACGCTCATGCTGGGCAGATCACGCGCGGATATCCTCGCATTGCCGTCAATACGCGGGACGTTGGACTGTTCAGCGAACTGGAACCTGACTCGTGACAGTGAGGCAATCGTACTGCCATCATTGCCCTTCAACAGTGCCTGCGGGATCGAGACGGAGATCGAATTGGCACCTTGCATGACATTGATACTGGCCTGGAGGCTGTTGCTGCGCTGCGCATGCTGAAGCCCGCGATCAAGCCGTTCTAGCAAGGGTACAAATGGCGCAAGCGCCTCATTCGAAGCCTGTTCTCGCACCCACTGGCCTGCGCTGCCGACAAGTTTCACGTTTGTCGCGCCGGCATCAATATCCGAGTTAAGCCAGGTAAGATCGTTTTGCGCCCGCATACCCCCGGCGAGCGAGACTTCGGCTGCTTTCACGTTTGGAGCTGTGACGTTGCGCCCTTTCAGCTCGAACCGGGTGCGCCAGCCTTCTTCGCTCCAGTTCAGCCGAATGGTGCCGGCCGCATCCCCTGCGGAGACCCCTGCTCCGGCCAGCATCGAGGCTGCGAGCGCGCCTTCGGCATCGAATCCGCTGAAATCCGATTCGCCCTCAATATCCAGCTGCCAATCGAGCGAGCGCATTTGGGCGCCATATGAGGGACAAGCCAGCTGGCGGACGCGCAAAGGCCCATTAAAAGCCGGTAATCCAGTGTCACTAGAAATCCGTCCAAACAGGCTCACTTTGCCGGTCGAACAGGTGCCATTGTCCAGCTGCGGAACGCTGGCAGCGATCGTTCCGGCAAAGCCATCAGCGAGATTGCCCTTGCCCTCTGCTTTCACTCCAATCGCGCCGTAATCGGTTTCGATCAGCGCGCGTCCGTCGAACAATTCGAGCACGAAATCCGGCAGCGCGGGGGGCGTTTCGCTCGGAGCGAAAATTGCTTTGTCGAGTGTTCCAAATGACAGTTCGCCCGCTCGAAAAGATCCGTAGAGCCGCGGATTGACAAGAATGATACGCCCAATTTCCGGGGTCCCCAGCCCGTAACTGAGTCGAACGATCACGCTTTCTGCGGTAAAGTCTGGCTTGTCAGGGTTGCCCAGCACCACATCGCTTAGCACTTGCTCAGACGGGCCGATCGAACGGATCGTATAGCGTGCCGGAATCTCCAACCGGGCAAGTTCATCGGAAATGATATCGCGCGCGATTTCCTCTCGCGTGATCCAGGCGAACCCGATGAAGCCGAGTACCATGATGACCAGCCCGAACAACAATCGCGTGCGGGTTCGCTCCGGCCAGATCGGCCGAAGTTTCGCTGACTCATCAATCGAATTGTGACCCTCCGGCATCCTCTCTCACTCTTGCGCGCAACCACCGGGAAAGGCAATGCACTGCACAAGGATCGGTCACTGGCGAGGAGCGCATTGCCGCAAACTGAAGACATCTCATCGCCACGCCCCGGCAAGCCCGATCACCTTGGGCATAGAGCGAGGCTGCGAGAGCGGCTACTCGGCGGCGGAGCGGAAGCTTTGGCCGACTATGAAGTGCTTGAGTTCCTGCTTTTTGCCGGGATGCGCCAAGGCGATACCAAGCCGGTTGCAAAGGCCCTGTTGGCACGGTTCGGGTCACTTGCAGCCGTGCTCAATGCCGATCCTGCTGCGCTCCAACAGACCAAGGGCATGGGCATGAGCAGCGCTGCGGCGCTCAAGAGCGTGGCTGTGGCGGCCCGGCGCATGGCGCGCAGTGAAGTCAAGGAACAGCCCATCCTCGGCAGCTGGCAGGCGCTGCTCGACTATCTCCAGATCGACATGGCGCACCTGACGTTTGAGCGGGTGCGCGTGCTCTACCTTGATACGAGGAACCGGCTGATCGACGATCATCATGTCGGGGATGGCTCGATCGACGAAGCCTCGATCCACCCGCGCGAGGTGATCCGCCGGGCGATGGATCTGGGGGCGAGTGCGCTGATCCTGGTCCATAACCACCCCAGCGGGAGCCCTGAGCCAAGCAAAGCCGATATACAGATCACCCAGCGCATTGCCGAAGCAGGCCGAATTCTAGGCGTTACGGTCCACGATCACGTCATTATCGGGCGCGAAGGCCATGTCAGCCTGCGCGCAAAGGGCCTGATCTAGGATCCGGGGGTCAAAGCTTCAGGCCCCACGCCTCGTAGGTGTGCTGGATGAACGGGTCCATCTTGAGCGCCAATTCAATCTCCGCCTTGCCTTCCTTGCTCTGACCCATGTCCCTCAGGATGATTCCGCGGAGCAATCGCGAGGCAGCAAGACCGGGTTCCAGCAGAAGCGCGGAATCGAGATCTGCCTTGGCCTTATCCAACTCGCCCATGCGGTAGTAGGCAAGTGCGCGGCTATCGAGCACCGCCGCTGAGTAATCCGCGCGTTCCACCCCTTCGGTGCACGAGGCAATCCTAGCTTCGGTGACAAGGTTGAAAGTGCCAGAGTGCCAGCACATGGCGTTCAGCAATTGCCAGTCACCTGGCCTGACAGCAAGGCGGTCCTCAAGTAGCTCGAGCCCGCCGTCGGCATCACCTGCCCAGCCCATCGCTGTTGCTATAAGGACATCTTCGTCCATCTCGTTCTCGCCAAGGCCGCGATAGTCCTCAGCAAGCGCCAATGCTTCATCCTCACGGCCAAGCAGAGCGAGCAACTCGATGCGGTTGAAATAGCTGCTCCCGTCTGGTTGCAACTCCTCGTACATTTCCAAGTCGGCGAGCGCACCTTCCAGATCGCCCGTGACCTTGCGCAGCGCAGAACGCCAAGCATAGATCTCGCGCGATTCCTTGATGGCGAGCGCAGCATCGACATCTGCGAGCGACTCCTCAAACCGGTATAGCCCGGCAAAGAAACCTGCCCGGTTACTCAACGGACCGACATCGTCGCCCTCGGCGTCGGCAACCTGTTCGTCATAAAACGCCTTGATTGGCGCGAGCAGTTTGTCGTCCTTACTCGAATATTCCCATAATTCGCGGACGTCTTGACCGGAACGCAGGATTGGCAATGCGCGCAGGAACCGCGTGAGATTTCGCTTTGCCTCGCCCAGCTGGTCGGCAGGCAGTTCGGGGCTGACCGAACGCATACTCTGCGAAAGCATGAAGCGATCTTCGCGTAGCGCGGCAGAAGAAGCCAGCTCCACCCCTCCAATCGTTTCTGCCAGCGTCGTTTCGCCTTTGATCGTGAAAGGCGATGTCTCCTTGGGCAAAAGCAGCTCAAGCTCGCTCTTGAAATAGAGCGGGCCGTTGAGCTCGAGCGGAATGTCGCGCCAGTCAACGCGCGCTCTATCGCTGTTGAAACCGATATCGCGCGCAACCTCTGCCGGCGCTGTGAATTCGTAGATGCGCCGCTCGCGCGACCAGGGTGAGGCGGTCAATCCACGGGCAGAAAGCGTCGCGACACCGCGTTCCTCATCATAGCTGACCTTTTCATCGGCAAACTCGGTTGCGCCGAATATCGCACTAAGCGTCGAGGAAATCGCATTATCAATGAGTTCGCCTTGCTGTTCGACCGCAGTGCGCCATTGCGCGCCAGACTGGCCGCGATACTCGATCTTCACATCGACCAATGCGGGCAGCAGAAGTCCTCCGCGCTGGTCCACGGTGATGTGCGTGATCTGGTCCGGCGTTGATTGCGGACGCACATCCATCTTCACCAGGTCCGATCCTTGTGGGAGGATCGGCAAGGCGAAGTGGAACCGCGGCACTGCATCTATGGTGTCGATCCGCGTCCCGGCTGTGGTCCCATCAATCCAGTAGGACGTCCCGTCCACCTTCGCGCGAATGATCATGTGATCGAAATTGCCCGGTAGTGGGGTGAGGATCGGCAAGGCATCGCCGCCTTGGGTTGCGACCAGAACGATCTCCGATTCAATGCCAAGCTTTTGCAGGATTGCATGCAGCAGCACGGACTTTGCCTTGCAATCACCAAACCGCTTTTGCCAGGTCTCTTCCGGCATTTGAGGGAGATAATTGCCTCCGTTGAGGCCATTATGCAGGTAGCTGATTTCATCCTGAACCAACTCGGCTGCCATCGCCATGCGCTGCATGGGATCACGGGTGGCCTCGGCGATCTTGCGGATTTCCGCGTCCAGTGCGCTCCCGTCCGAAATGCTGTCCGTGACATCGTAATGCGGCGCCAATGAACTTGAGACGTCGGCCCAGCTTTCAAAGGTCGTCGCCAGCATACGCGGGGTCAGGCGAAAGCGCGAAGGAGCATCGCCAGGTTTCTCGTCCGGCTTTGCGACCGGCATGTCCGCGCGCCAGTACATGTAGCCGTTGCGCTCCTCCGGTTCGTCGATCTTCACATCGCCGAACAGGCCGAAATTCACGGTTTCATCGCTTGGCCAGGAGACAACGATCTTGCCGTGTTTCAATGGGAACGGCTCTGTGAATAGCTGGCGCTGCCATTGCATTTCCTTACCCAGCGCCTGATCCTTGCTGGTCGTGGAGTAGCTAAGTCGCAGGACATCGCCCACCTGCGCACCTGTCAGCGGCATTGTTGCGGTCAGCACACCGTCGAGGGTGCGCCGCTCCAATTGGCGCTCTCTGCGCAAGACGTCAAACTTCTGGTCGACTTCAAGGAGGTTGATTACCTCTTTCCCTCGCAGCAACTCGGCCCGGTGCACGATCAGGTCACCCTTGTCGGGCTGCCATGCAGCGCTCAGCGTCCCAAACTGTGTGAGAGCTTCAGGCGAAGCAAGTTCAACCGCGAAGTCGGAATAGTTCCAGACTTGCCCATCTTCCATCCGGACCTGCTGCTCGATCACCAGCAAGGATGTCGAAGAGTTCTCATTGTCGGTCGTGACGACCGCTTCCTCAACCCATTTTGGTGCGTCGGCATAGAGTGGCTCCTCACCTGCCCAGGCGGGTGCAACCAGACACACCGCTGATGATGAAGCCAATAACGCACGCATAGCCAGGTTCATGAAAGCGCCCCTCGAAAAATCTGTGATCATCCACGAATTACAAGGGCTAACGCGCCTGAGTACCAAGTCAATTGGCAATCATCGATGTGGACCGCGGCAACTCAAAGCTTGCCAAGCCACAGCGCCCGCCCTAGCCGCGCGCAGGAGCCAATCAGGCAAGACCCCAAGCCAAGCGACCTGAACAGGAGATATTCATGGTCCCGCGTTATGCCCGCCCCGAAATGTCAGCACTGTGGGAGCCGGAAGCCAAGTACCGCATCTGGTTCGAGATAGAAGCGCATGCGACGCAGAAGCTGGGTGAGCTTGGGGTTGTGCCGCAAAGCGCAGCCAAGGCCTTGTGGGACTGGTGGTCGACCAACCCCGCGATCGATGTCACAGCAATTGATGCAATCGAAGCGGTCACCAAGCATGATGTCATTGCTTTCCTGACCTGGGTCGCAGAGCAAGTGGGCGATGAAGCGCGCTTCATGCATCAGGGCATGACCAGCTCTGACGTCTTGGACACTACGTTGGCAGTACAGCTTGCACGCGCCACTGACATTCTACTGGCTGACCTTGATGATCTGCTTGCAGCGATCAAGCGCCGTGCCGAAGAGCACAAGTTCACCCCGACAATCGGGCGCAGCCACGGTATCCATGCGGAGCCTGTGACTTTCGGGCTAAAGCTCGTCCAGGCCTACGCTGAGTTCGATCGCTGCAAGGCGCGCCTTGAGGCGGCTCGAGCAGAAATCGCGACTTGTGCGATTTCCGGCGCGGTTGGCACCTTCGCGAACATCGATCCTGCGGTTGAGGAATATGTCGCAGAGCAGATGGGCCTCGCCGTCGAACCTGTTTCCACCCAGGTGATCCCGCGCGACCGCCACGCCATGTATTTCTCCACCCTGGCTGTCATCGCCGGCTCGATCGAAAGGCTCGCGGTCGAAATCCGCCATTTGCAGCGCACCGAAGTGTTGGAAGCGGAGGAGTATTTCTCGCCAGGGCAGAAAGGCTCGTCCGCCATGCCGCACAAGCGCAATCCGATCCTGACGGAAAACCTCACCGGGCAAGCGCGCATGATCCGCGCCTATGCCATGCCTGCGCTGGAGAATGTCGCTCTTTGGCATGAACGCGACATCTCGCACTCATCGGTCGAGCGCTTCATCGGCCCCGATGCGACCATCACGCTGGATTTTGCGCTCGCGCGGCTAACCGGCGTGATCGACAAACTCTTGGTCTATCCGGAGCGGATGCAGGCCAATATGGACCGCATGGGAGGTCTCATTCATTCGCAGCGTGTTCTGCTCGCGCTCACGCAGGCCGGTGTGAGCCGCGAAGATGCGTACCGCCTGGTCCAACGCAATGCGATGAAGGTGTGGGAATCGGATGGCGCGCTGATGCTGCTCGATCTGCTCAAGCAGGACCCAGATGTCACCGCCGCTCTTTCCGAAACGGAACTCGAAGAGAAATTCGACCTGGACTACCACTTCAAGCATATCGAGACGATCTTCGCCCGGGTACTTGGCTGACGGACCCCATTGCTTGCGGGACTCGTGACGATGCCTAGACTCTGGCGGGAAATTGCCTAGTCTCGCGTAGCTGAAGAGAAAACAAAGGGAGGCAAGGATGCAGATCGTCCGCACCGCAGTCTGGGTTGTAATTGTGGCAGCAATCATGCTGTTTTCCGCGTTCAACTGGGACCCGGTCGAAGTCACCTTGTGGGAAAACCTCGTGCTGGAAACCAAGGTGCCGGTACTGGTGATCGTTTCCTTTTTGCTGGGCCTTGTGCCGATGTACCTGCTTCACCGCGGCGTGAAGTGGCAGTTGAACCGTCGCATCTCTTCGCTTGAAACGGCCACGCGCAACGCGGCCCTGGCGCGGCACGAGCCCACGCCTGTGTCTTCTACCGATCCGGTTCCGGCACCCCCTCCCGCTCCCGCGCCAGATCCTGCTGCGCCTTCGAGCGACGCTTTGAAGCCAACAAGCGACTGATCTGACTTTATGACCAACCCCATTTATCTTGCTCTGGATATTCCGCAGATGGCCCCAGCAAAGGCGCTGGTGGAGAAGCTCAAGGGCCATATTGGCGGGGTCAAGCTGGGACTGGAGTTCTTCTGCGCGCACGGTCACCACGGCGTGCATGAAATCGCGCATGCAAGCGGTTTGCCAATCTTCCTAGACTTGAAATTGCATGACATTCCCAACACAGTTGCAGGCGCGATGCAGGCAATCCATGTGCTGGAGCCTGCGATTGTCACGATCCATGCGAGCGGCGGCCGTGCGATGATGGAAGACGCCAAAGCGGCAGCGGCGGACGGTTGCAAAGTCGTTGCGGTAACCATGCTCACCAGTCTGGACGAGCGCGATATGGCGCGCACTGGCCTCAGCGGATCGGCGCACGATCAGGTGCTGCGACTGGCTGACTTGGCCCAGGAAGCGGGTCTCGATGGGATCGTCTGCTCAGGCCACGAAGTCGGTGCAGTACACAAGCAATGGAAAGACGGCTTTTTCGTTGTTCCAGGCCTGCGCCCCGGCGGGAAAGCGGCCGGCGATCAGAAGCGCGTGGTGACGCCGCGGGCAGCGCGTGATGACGGGGCGAGCGTGCTGGTAATTGGCCGTCCGATCAGTAAAGCAGATGATCCCGTGGCCGCTGCAAGAGCCATCGAAGCGACGCTTTAAGGCCTATCATGGCGACCCTTATCAAGATTTGCGGGCTTTCGACGCCTGAGACGCTCTCTGCTGCGATTGAGGCTGCGGCGACGCATATCGGGCTCAATTTCTATCCGCCCTCACCGCGTTATGTCTCGCCAGCCAAAGCGGCGGAATTAGCCCAGATCGCGGGTGATGCGATCGCGAAAGTCGGTGTGTTTGTTGATGCGGATGATGATTTTCTGATCGAGCATCTCAGCGCAGGCTCGCTCGACATCATTCAGCTTCACGGCAAGGAGACGCCCGATCGCGTCCGTCAAGTCAAAGCACGATACAGTCTGCCAGTGTGGAAGGTTCTGAGCGTCGAGACTGCTGACGATGTTGCAAGAGCATCTGCCTATGCCGATATCGCCGACTTTCTCCTGTTCGATACCAAGACACCCGCCGGCGCGCTCCCCGGCGGCATGGGATTGGGTTTCGACTGGAGCTTGCTTGAGGCTTATGACTCCGTTCTGCCATGGGGCCTTGCAGGCGGCCTGACCCCTGAGAATGTAGCTGAGGCTATTCGCCTGACGGCAACATCGCTGGTCGATACCTCTTCGGGGGTTGAAACCGCGCCGGGCATCAAGGATGTGGACTTGATCGCGCGCTTCTGCAAAGCGGCTCTCGAAGCTTGAGTATGATATGAACGAGACAACACCCAACTCCTTCCGCAACCAACCCGATGATCGCGGGCATTTCGGCCAGTTCGGCGGACGCTACGTCGCCGAGACGCTGATGCCGTTGATCCTCGATCTGGAGAAGGAATACCGCAAGGCTCAGGTGGACCCTGAATTCGCGCGAGAATTCGACGACCTGATGAAGCATTATGTCGGGCGCCCATCCCCGCTCTATTTCGCAGAGAGGCTGACAGAGGCGCTTAGAGCTGGCTCTCCCGAGGGGCGCGGCGCGCAGGTCTGGTTCAAGCGCGATGAGCTCAATCACACCGGCGCGCATAAGATCAACAATTGCATCGGGCAGATCCTGCTCGCGATCCGAATGGGCAAGACCCGCATTATCGCGGAAACCGGCGCGGGTCAGCACGGCGTTGCGACGGCCACTGTCTGCGCACGGTTTGGCCTGCCTTGCGTGATCTACATGGGCGCAGAGGACGTAAAGCGGCAGTCGCCCAATGTCTTCCGCATGAAGCTGCTCGGGGCAGAAGTCGTGCCTGTCACCAGCGGCGGCGCGACGCTGAAAGACGCGATGAATGAAGGACTGCGGGATTGGGTAGCGAACGTCCATGACACGTTCTACATCATCGGCACGGCTGCTGGTCCGCATCCCTATCCGGAGATGGTCCGCAACTTCCAGAGCGTGATCGGCAAGGAAGCGCGCGAGCAAATGCTGGAACGCATTGGGCGGCTGCCTGATTTGCTCGTCGCCTGCATTGGCGGCGGATCAAATGCGCTCGGCTTGTTCCACCCGTTCCTTGACGATCCAGAGGTCAGGATGCTCGGCGTTGAGGCGGCAGGTCATGGCCTGGACGGCGATGAACACGCAGCAAGCCTGCTCGGCGGATCGCCCGGTGTTCTCCACGGTAACAAGACCTATCTGCTGCAGGACGAGGATGGCCAGATCACCGAAGGCCACTCGATCAGCGCCGGCCTCGACTATCCCGGCATCGGCCCCGAACACGCCTGGCTCAAGGACACGGGCCGGGTCGAATACACCGCGGTCACTGACGACGAAGCGCTCGACGGCTTCCAGCTGCTCTGCCGGACGGAAGGCATCATCCCCGCGCTTGAGCCTTCGCACGCAATTGCAGCCGTGAAAGACCGCGCGCGTCAAATGAGCGAAGACCAGATCATCCTGATGAACCTGTGCGGGCGCGGCGACAAGGACATCTTCACCGTGGCGGAAAAGCTGGGAGTGGAGATGTGATTAGGAAGGCAATCTCGGATGGTCTAACTGCCGCACTGTGCGCTTTGGGTTTACTCTGGCTTTATTCAACATTTATCGGAGAAAGCCTAACTGGATCGGAAGGGTTGGCAGTTGGCTTATTCGTCTGGTTTGTAACTGCGATTGGGACAGTTTGGCGACAGAAAGCGCTCGAAGAATGACCCGCCTTTCCAAAGCCTTTTCCAAAGCCCATCCCGCGCTTGTCTGCTTCATCACCGCAGGCGATGGCGACACCGCGGCCAATCTCGATGCGCTGGTCGAAGGCGGCGCGGATGTGATCGAGCTGGGCATGCCATTCACTGATCCAATGGCCGATGGCCCCGCGATCCAGGCTGCAAACCTGCGCAGCTTGGGCAAAGGCACGACCACCAGCGACGTCCTGATGATCGCTAACGAGTTTCGCGCGCGCCACCCGGACGTTCCGCTCGTCCTGATGGGCTATGCCAACCCGATGATCCGGCGCGGGCCGGAATGGTTTGCCGAGCAATGCAAGGGCTGCGGCGTCGATGGCGTGATCTGCGTCGACATTCCGCCCGAAGAGGACGAGGAGCTTGGCCCTGCGCTACGGGCGGCAGGCGTTGCGCCAATCCGGCTCAGCACGCCTACGACGGACGCTGCGCGGCTTCCCGCCGTTATCGAAGGCTCCGAAGGCTTCCTCTATTACGTCTCTGTCGCCGGGATTACCGGCAAGCAGCAGGCCGCTATCGACTCGATTGAAGCGAACGTCACCCGTATCAAGCAATCGACCGATCTGCCCGTTGCAGTGGGTTTTGGCGTGCGCACGCCCGAACAAGCCGCCGAGATCGCCAAGGTTGCAGATGGTGTTGTCGTCGGGTCGGCGTTGGTCGAACTGGTCGGCGAATTTGGCAAAGAGGCGCCAGAGAAGCTAAAGGAGTTGACTTCAGCTCTTGCAAACGCGGTTCGCACCGCGCGCTAAGGACAAACACATGAACTGGTTCACCCGCGTCCGCAATTCGATCGGCTGGCTGCCCAAGCGCACTTCGGAGAAGGATCTCTGGGTCAAATGCCCGTCCTGCCAGGAAATGCTGTTCGAGAAGGAGTACGAGGACAATCTCCATGTCTGCCCTCGCTGCGGCCATCACGGCCGGATCAATGCGGATCAGCGTCTGGCGCTGTTGCTCGACGAAGGGTTTGACCTCCTCGAACAGCCAGAGGTTGCGGAAGACCCGCTCAAGTTCAAGGACTCGAAGAAATACACTGACCGCTTGAAAGCTGCGCGCGCAAAGAGCCCGCACCGCGATGCCTTCAGCGTCGGCTCCGGCACGATTGACGGACTTGACGCGGTGGTTGGCGTGCAGGATTTCAGCTTCATGGGCGGCAGCATGGGCATGGCGGTGGGCACGGCCTTCTGCCAGGGCGCGGAGCGAGCCTTGGCGCGCAAATGCGCTTATATCGTGGTGACCGCAGCAGGGGGCGCGCGGATGCAGGAAGGCATTCTCAGCCTCATGCAAATGCCGAAGGCGACGGTGATGACGCGCCGTCTGAAAGAGGCGGGATTGCCTTACATCGTGGTGCTGAGCGACCCGACGACTGGCGGCGTGACCGCAAGCTATGCGATGCTCGGCGATATCCATATTGCAGAGCCGGGCGCGCTGATCGGCTTTGCAGGCCAGCGCGTGATCCAGGACACAATCCGCGAAAAACTCCCGGAAGGATTCCAGCGCGCGGAGTACCTCTACAAGCACGGAATGGTAGACATGGTGGTGCACAGGAAGGACCTGAAGGCGCAGATCGCGACACTGCTCGATTACCTCTCGCCTGCGAAAGCCGCCTAGGTTAACGCATGAAAGACTTCGGTCGTTCTGACGACCCTGAGGTGCAGGCGCAGCTGGACCGGCTCGCCGCACTGAGCGTGCCGCAAGGGCGATTGGGGCTGGAAACCACTAGCGCGATGATGGAGCGGCTCGGCAATCCGCACCGCAAGCTGCCGCCTGTGTTTCACGTCGCAGGGACCAATGGAAAAGGCTCAACCTGTGCCTTCCTGCGCGCCATGCTGGAGGCGCAAGGGTACAAGGTCCACGTCACAATAAGCCCGCATCTGGTGCGCTATAATGAGCGGATCCGCATTGCGGGCGAGCTGATATCCGATGAAGAATTGGCGAGCGTTCTGAAAGAGGTGCTCGATGCCTGCGAGGACCTTGGCCCCAGTTTTTTCGAAGTAACCATCGCCGCCGCTTTCCTGGCCTTCAGCCGTACGCCAGCCGACGCATGCGTGGTAGAGGTTGGCATGGGCGGGCGCTTCGATGCGACCAATGTGCTGGAGCCCGATGTGCTTGCGGCCTGCGGGATTGCGGCGCTGGGTCTGGACCATGAGCGCTTCCTGCTCGCACCCGAGGACGGTGTGCCCAAGGAGCCGATGGCCCGTATCGCGTTCGAGAAAGCGGGAATTGCGAAGAAGGGCGTGCCAGTGGTGACGATTACGCATCCGAAAACAGAGTCCGACGCAATTGGCGCGGTGGCCACGCGTATCGGTTCGCTCTTGATCACGGCTTCTCCTTGCGTGAACATGCCTCTTGCCCTGACTGGCAATCATCAACGAGAGAATGCCGGACTGGCGGTCACCATGCTTCGATCGCAGTCGCGCATCAGCATATCGGATCAGGCGATCCAGCAGGGCCTCATATCTGCGTATTGGCCAGCACGGATGCAGAAGCTCTCCCCCGGCCCGCTTGTCGGCGATCGGCAGGTCTGGCTTGATGGAGGCCACAATCCAAGCGCTGGAAAGGTAATCGCGGAAGAAATTGCGGGCGATGTGCACCTTATCCTCGGGATGCTGGACAACAAGGACCCAACTGCGATCACCGGGCCGCTCGGCGATCGCGTGCGCACGCTAACCGTCGTGCCCGTGCCTAACCATGACAGCCATCCGGTTCAGGCTTTCGGTCAAGACGCGCGCGCCTCCGCCAATGTCGAAGAAGCGTTGATGAACCTCCCGCCAGACGGCTACCCAGTGCTGATCGCTGGCTCGCTCTACCTCGCGGGAGAAGTCCTGCGTCTTAATGACGAAATCCCGACTTAGCTCGGTTCAGCGCGCGGCCGCGTATTGATCGCTTCTGGCGGATCATCGACCGCTTCATCGTGATTGGTCTGGCGCACGCTTTCGACCACGAAGCCCTTGCGCCACAGGATCCAAAGCAAGGTCATGCCGGGGATCGCGATGATCACCGTGAAGGTCCAGAAACCGACCCAGCCCAGATTTTCCGCCAGATAGCCCGATGGTGTCGCAAGCCAGGTCCGCCCGACAGCCGCAAAGCTCGAAAGCAGCGCAAACTGCGTCGCGGTATAGGCAAGGTTCGAGAGGCCAGACAGATATGTCACGAAAACCGTCAGTCCGATACCGCTGGTCAAGTTCTCGGTCCCGACAGCAAGGGCCAGCATGGTGTTATTGTCGCCCACCAGAGCCAGCAGCACGAACATGAAATTGGACAGCATCATCAGCAGGCCAGAGATGATCAAGGCGCGCCCCATTCCGAGCCATGCAATGAATGGCCCGCCCAAAGCCGAGCCCACGATCAGCGCGCCAAAGCCCACGAACTTGTTGATCGTGATGAACTCGGTATCGCTGAAGCCCAGCTCCACAATCATCGGATTGAGCATACCCTGCCCCATTGCATCGCCGATCTTGTAGATCAGCACGAACAGCAGGATCAGCACCGCGCCCTTGCGTCCCAGGAACTCGCGGAACGGGTTGACGACGGTTTCTTTCAGCCAGCTGCTGAATTTCTGGCCCGCCGCACGCGCGCTCGAAGGATCGAACTGGCCCGCGCCCGCCCACAGCGCGCCGAGTGCTGCTGGCAGCACAAGAAAACCCGTTAGGCCATAAGCCATCGCCCAGCCTGCCCCGAACCCCTCGCTAGAAGCGAGGTAGATCGTCCCGGCCCCTGCGAGCAAATTTCCCGTGCGATAGCCGAACTGGTTCATTGCGGTGCCGTGCGCGATCTCCTCGTCAGAGAGAATTTCGATCCGGTACGCATCGATGACGATGTCCTGCGTGGCAGACAAGAACGCGACGACAATCGCCCAGAGAGCAAAGGTACCGATGTTGTCATTGCTCGGCGCGCTTGCGCCAAGCTGCCACAACGCGAACACCAGCAAGCCTTGAATGAGGAACAGCCAAGCGCGGCGCTGCCCTAGCCAGTCTGAAAGAAACGGAATGCGCAGTTTGTCCACCAGCGGCGCCCACAGGAATTTAAGTGTGTAAGGCGTCGTCAGGCCAATCGCGAAGCCAATGGTGGATTTGTCGATCCCGACTTTCGACAGCCAGAAGGTCATGGTCCCAAGCAGCAGCGTGAGCGGAAAGCCCGAGGAAATTCCCAGCAAAAAAGCCACAAATGGCATCTTGCGGCGGTACGGAGCGAAGGCGGGGACCAGAAACGCCAGCAAAACCACCAACGCAAGGACCCCGAACAGGATCGCCGAATCCCAGCCAATCATGCGCAAACCATCCTCATAACCGCCATAGGAGATACGTCCTTCCTGAAAACCGAATTTTCTGACACACTAACCGTGGATGAGAGGATTGGGAATTGGCGATGAACGAAGCGCTAACAGATCAGAGAAGGCGCTGCCCTACACCGGGCCAGCTCGCCTTGGCGGAGCAAGTGAAGAATGGCGGCGCTGAACGCGCGCAGACGATCACCACGGTCCCTGCCAGCCATTACACCTGCCCCGACCACTTCGCGCGCGAGAAAGCCGCACTGTTCGACCGACTGCCGCAAGTGCTTTGTCCATCAGCACTCCTACCCGAACCGGGTATGGCGATGCCCCATGATGCAACCGGACGCCCGCTGCTGATAACACGCGATGCTGAAGGCGATGCGCATGTCTTCCTCAATGTCTGCCGTCACAGAGGAACGCGGCTGGTCGAAGGCGAGGAGGTGCAATGCGCCAAGCGGCTCGTCTGTCCGTACCATGCGTGGACCTACAAACTCGACGGCAAGCTGCTTGCTCTGCCCCGGCCCGAAACCTTTCCAGGTCTCGAAAAATCCGATTACGGCCTGATCGAACTGCCGAGCTTGGAAGCGGGCGGGCTGATCTGGTTCGCGCCTGATGAGGCAGCCGATTTTTCCCATGCCCGCGTAATCAGTAAGGACTTCGATGCGTTCGGGCTTGCGGACAGTTTTCTCTACCGCCGCAAGCTCCACACGGTGAACGGCAATTGGAAGCTAATCATGGATGCTTTCCTCGAAAGCTATCATGTGACCAGGCTCCACGCGAACACGATCGGGCCGTTCTTTACCGACGGAATCACCGCGGGCGACACCGTGGGGCCGCATATGCGCTCTGCTGTTGCGAGGCTGGAGGAGATGGAGAGCGTTGACCTTACTGACATGCATGCGATGCGGCAGATCGTAACATTCGCCTATCAGCTGTTTCCTGCGACAATTATCATTCCCAGTCCCGACTACTTCAACGTCATGGTTTTGATGCCGCAATCAGAATGCCTCACGCTGGTCGAGGATTTCATGCTCATTCCTGAGGAACCCACGACGGATAAAGCGCGCGATCATTGGGATCGAAGCTGGCAGCTGCTCGACGGCGGTGTGTTTGCAAGCGAGGATTTCCGCGCGGCAGAGCTTGGCCAGAACGGGCTTTCAACGGGCGCAATCGAGCAGGTCACGCTTGGCACGCTCGAAGGTGGCATCTCGCATTTCAGTGCCATCGTGCATGAGGCGTTGCGCGCGAGCAATTGAACGCCTAGCGCAGCGGCCATGACCAGCCCTCGCTCTGCAGACCGCCCTGAAGGGGACCGTATCGCCAAGCTTCTGGCGCGCGCCGGTGTCGCAAGCCGCCGCGAAATCGAGCGGATGATCGAGGACCGACGCATCGCCATTAATGGCAAGCCGGTGGAAACGCCTGCGACATTCCTCACCTCGCTGCGCGGTGTCACGGTCGATGGCAAGCCGGTCGCCAAACCAGAGCCAACCCGGCTGTTCGCATTTCATAAGCCAACGGGCCTTCTGACCGCAGAGCGCGATCCAAAGGGTCGGCCGACAATCTACACTGCGCTTCGCAATGCCTTGCCCAAGGACGCACCGCGCCTCATGCCGATCGGGCGGCTCGACCTCAACACAGAGGGCCTCTTGCTGCTCACTAATGACGGCGAGTTGAAGCGCGAGATGGAGCTTCCGTCTACCGGAATTCCGCGCACCTACCGCGCGCGCACGTTCGGCGATGTCACACAGGAACAGTTGGAAGCGCTGATCGACGGGATCACCATTGACGGCGTCCATTATGGCAGTATCGACGCCAATCTTGAGCAACGCACCAAGAATGCTGGAGGTCGCAACCAGTGGATTGAAGTGACGATCACCGAAGGCAAGAACCGCGAAGTTCGAAAGGTGCTCGAGCACCTGGGGCTCAAGGTCAGCCGCTTGATCCGTGTCGGCTATGGTGTGTTTGAACTGGGTGATCTGCCGCGTGGCGCGGCGGTCGAGCTCACGAAGCACGAAATCGGAAAGTTCCGCAGTCAGATCAGGAATGACAGCAAGTCATGAGAGTGATTGCAGGCGAATGGCGCGGACGAAATATCACCGCGCCCAAGGGGGAGACAACGCGTCCGACAGCAGACCGCACGCGCGAGACCTTGTTCAACATGCTCGCTAGCAGACTCGGCGATTTTGAAGGGCTGAGGGTGGCTGACTTGTTCGCAGGATCCGGCGCACTGGGCATCGAAGCCCTTTCACGCGGCGCTGTGCATTGCCTGTTCGTTGAAAACGATCAGGACGCGGTGAAGGCGATCCGTAGGAATATTGAGAGCTTCGATGCGCGAGGCCGAACGGATGTGCAGGCGAACTCCGTGATGGCGCTTGGGCCTGCGAAAGTCGCCTACGATTTGATCATGCTCGACCCACCCTATGAAACGGGGGCGGCATCGGTTGCACTAGACCGCTTATTACGGCTCGATTGGATCGGCCCCGCGACCTGGATCGCTGTGGAAACCTCAGCCCGGGAAACAGTTGAGGTAAAGGGACTGGAACTCGTCAAGGACCGTAAGGTCGGAAAGGCAAAGCTTCATCTGCTTCGCCGCTGAGCCGAGGTTTGATCAAGTGGCGGGCGGTGCGCTCCGGCTTTGGCTCGCCTGTCCAATCGAAGCGCCTGACGGAGCAGCAGTTCCTTCTTGCTTGAGACTAGTGGAAGTCTGGCCCGGCCAATGATCGAGCTCGACCCGGCCCCAGTCAAATCCGGCTGAACGCGGGCTGATGCAGCTATCCTGAACTGACTCGCTGCAAAGTGCATATTCGCGGCCATTGACTGAGACACGCGTCGCCTTGCCTGTATCGTCGCGTGCGATCACTTCCACGCTGGGCTCAACGGGTTCACTCTCGGCTTGAATTTCCCCTTGCGCGAAGGCCGCGTGGCTCAGGCTCAGCGCTAAAAGCGCAATAGGCGTGCAAATCGCTTTCATGGCTCTTTCTCCTGAAACACTTGTCGCACATAGTAGAAATCGGCCTCAAATCGCGCGTTCGAACCGTCCGAGAAAGGCACAAGCTGGCTTGCAGCCCTCCTCGTTGTTCTCTACCTGTTCACTTAATTGCATGTCTGATAGCTCTTCACTCCCTGCCTCCGTTCTCAATGGAGAAGCACCTCCCTACGCTGCGCGGCTGAACCCGCCGCAGCGTGAGGCTGTGCTGACGACCGAAGGACCGGTGCTGATGCTCGCGGGCGCAGGGACCGGCAAGACCGCGGCGTTGACCTCGCGCCTCGCGCATCTGGTCGCGACACGCCGCGCCTGGCCCAGTCAAATCCTTTGCGTGACCTTCACCAATAAGGCTGCGCGCGAAATGCGCGAGCGCGTAGCAGGTCATCTCGGGCAGGCGGTAGAAGGGATGCCGTGGCTCGGCACGTTCCACTCGATCTGCGCGAAGATGCTGCGCCGTCATGCCGAACTGGTCGGTCTCGAAAGCAACTACACGATCATCGACACTGACGATCAGCTGCGCCTGCTAAAACAGCTCATCAATGATCAGAACATTGACGAGAAACGCTGGCCTGCGCGCCAACTGGCGGGACTGATCGACCGCTGGAAGAACCGCGGACTGAACCCTGCTGACCTCGATGCTGTCGAGAACGAGGCGTATGCCAACGGGCGCGGGGCACAGATGTATCAGCTCTACCAAGATCGGCTTAAGGCACTGAACGCCTGCGATTTCGGCGACCTGTTGCTCCACATGCTCAACATCTTTCGCAAGCACATGGACGTGCTCGCCGACTATCAGCAACGCTTCAAATACATTCTCGTCGATGAGTATCAGGACACCAATGCGGTGCAGTATCTGTGGCTGCGACTGCTCGCACAAAGCCACAAGAACATCTGCGTCGTGGGCGATGATGACCAATCGATCTATTCATGGCGCGGCGCTGAAGTTGCGAACATCCTGCGCTTTGAAAAGGATTTTCCCGGCGCGAAGGTGGTCAAGCTTGAGCAGAATTACCGCTCTACTCCGCATATCCTTGCCGCTGCATCGGGCCTCATCCGCGCCAATTCGGAAAGGCACGACAAGACGCTGTGGACCGAAGCCAATGGCGGGGACAAGGTACAGGTCAAAGGCGTCTGGGACGCACCGGAAGAGGCGCGCCGCGTCGGTGAAGCGATTGAACGGCTCGAGCATGAAGGCGCAAACCTCGATCAGGTCGCGATCCTCGTCCGAGCGCAATACCAGACCCGCGAATTTGAAGACCGCTTCATCCAGATCGGGATCAATTATCGCATCATCGGCGGCTTTCGCTTTTACGAACGCGCGGAAATCCGCGATGCCCTCGCTTATCTGAGGGTGATCGCACAGCCGCAGGACGATCTCGCGTTCGAGCGTATCTACAATCAGCCAAAGCGCGGGCTCGGCGCAAAGACGCTTGAGAAAATGCACCAGCATGCGCGCCGTACGGGCATGCCGCTCGCTGCGGCTTCGCTCGATCTCGCGGATAGCGACGAACTGCCCGCCCGCGCTGCCAACACCATTGGCTCCCTGATGCGGCAATTCCTCGCCTGGCGCGAAGCGGCGGAGACCATGACGCCGTCCGAACTCCTCCGACAAGTGCTCGACGAGACCGGCTATAATGACATGCTGGCGGCAGATCGCAGTGCGGAAAGCGCGGGCCGGGCAGAAAACCTGTCTGAACTTGCACGAGCGATGGAAGAATACGAGACGCTCGGCGATTTCCTCGAGCATGTCGCACTGGTGATGGACAATGACGCGCGCGATGATGGCGAGAAAGTCACCATCATGACGATGCATGCGGCCAAGGGGCTGGAGTTCGACAATGTCTTCCTGCCCGGATGGGAGGAAGGCGTGTTTCCCTCGCAGCGTTCGCTTGATGAAGGCGGGCTGGCTTCGCTCGAAGAGGAGCGCCGTTTGGCCTACGTCGCGATCACACGGGCGAAGAAACATTGCACGATCCTCCATGCCGCGAACCGCCGCATCTACGGTCAATGGACGAGCTCGATCCCTTCGCGCTTCATCGAGGAATTGCCCGAAGAGCATATCGAGCAGGAGTCGACCATGACTGGCGGCAAATCGCTATGGCAGGCAAACTGGAGTGAGAACGAAGACCCCTTCGCACATGTCTCGACCACGCGGCCCGATCGCAACTCCGCACGCGGTCCGGGATGGCAGCGCGCGCTGACCCATGGCTATGAGACCAAGCAACCGCGTGTTCGGGAGAACACCCGCTCAGCGGCGAGCTTTGCGGCGAAGCCGCGCAGCGATGTCGCGATCGGCGCGCGCGTCTTTCACGATAAATTCGGCTACGGGACTGTCACCGATCAGGAAGGCAACAAGCTGGAAATCGAGTTTGAGAAGGCCGGGACCAAGCGCGTGATCGACAATTTTGTGCAATTGGCGGATTAGCCCGAAAGCGAACACTCAGTTTCCAGTTTCGCCATCGTGATCCGCTGGTCACGGCCATAAACATCGGGCAGGATGTCCACACCGCCTTCCCCGTCGCTCACTGCCGTGAAATAGGTCACGTAGACCGGGATCGGCGCGGCAAGATCGACGCGGGTGGTCTTGTTCGAGGCAACGATTGCATCGATTTCCTCGCGGGACTTGATCCCTTCGAGCAAGGTTGCGGCATAGCCAATCGCATCGCCTGTCCGAATGCAGCCATGGCTGAAAGTCCGCACTTCTTCAGCAAACTTCTCCTTGCCCGGCGTGTCGTGCATATAAACCGAATAGGGGTTAGGCATGACGAGTTTCATCTGCCCAAGCGCATTGTTTGGTCCAGGCCGCTGGCGATAGTTCCCGCCTGACCAAACATAACCGCGTGCCCGCGCCAGGGAAGGATTACGCCTTACCAGCGCGCCAACACTCTCGTGCACGATGCTCTGAGGGATATTCCACCAGGGATTGAAGATAACGCCTTCGATCTCCGCTCGGAAAACGGGCGTAGGAGTCGACGTCTTGCCGACAATCACGGGCCATGTCCCGACATGTTCGCCTTCGCGCCACAAGCGAGCCTCGAAATTTGCCGTATTTACGAGTACATAATCGCTGCCGAGCGAGCGCGGCATCCAGCGCCAGCGCTCCATGCTGCGGGCAATAGCGGCACGCTCCACTTCGTCCAAATCAGCGTCGCTATAGGCCGCGCGCAGGCTTGAATACTCCGAATGGTTCGGCCTCAGCAGCGCAAAGAATGTGTCGAGCGTTCCTGCCTCGAGCGCCTGTGCTAGTATCGGCTCAAGCGCGGTATCTCTATCGCTGTCAGCAATATTCCAACCAGTGCGTGCGCTGGTTCCGCTGCTCCCGAGCAGGTGCATTCGCGCAAGCTTAAGCGCAAGCTCGGTCGCGGCTCTGTTGAGCTCAGCCTGATCGCCTGAAGCCTTGATTGCATCCACCTTCGCCATATCGAGCTTCGGCAGGGCATCCTGTGGTGCCGCTTCAACCCACCGCTGGAGGGTGGTTAAGTTGGCAGATGTCCAGATTGGAGCAGCGGGCTGGGCCGTAGCTGCGACGGGCCACGCAAGAATGACGGTTAAGGCTAATATGATCCGGTTCAAGACGCGATGCACCTCATCGATTGGTTGTGACGAATATTCTATAACAGAGTCGATAAAAGCAGCCTATCGCATCGTTTCCTGCGTCCCCCTTAGCGCTTCTCGTACAGCACTGTCGGATAAATTGGCGTAGTACTTACAACGAAAACGGGACGCCTTGTGAAAGACGCCCCGCTCGCGAATTCTCCGGAATTGAGGGTGGCTCAGGCTGCTGTAGCGAATGCCTCTGCGCCGAGCGCCATCATGCTTTCGCTCCCTGCTTCAAGCTTGCGGCGCAGTGCGCCAGCATCAGGCAGGAACCGCTCGGCATAGTAACGTGCGCTGGTCAGCTTGGCTTCGTAGAAGGCCGGGTCTGATGGCGAACCGGCCAAAGCCTTGGTCGCGACCCTCGCCATGCGCAGCCACATCCAGCCGAGCGTCACGATGCCCATAATGTGCATGTAGTGATGCGCGCCCGCGCCCAGATGGTTCGGGTTCTGCATCGCATTGTTCATGAACCACATGGTTGCAGCCTGCTGCTGGCCGAGGGCCTTTTCGAGCATCTCGGCGATGTCTTTCAGGCCTTCCTCTTCCTTAGCAGCGGCAATGTCCTCACCCACCATCTTGAAGAAGGCCTGGATCGCAGCGCCACCCTTGCTTGCGAGCTTGCGCCCGCACAGGTCCATTGCCTGAATGCCGTTGGTTCCTTCGTAAATCTGCGCGATCCGCGCATCGCGCACGAACTGGCTCATACCCCATTCCTCAACATAGCCATGCCCGCCGAAGACCTGCTGCATGTTGGTCGCAATGTCATAGCCCTTATCGGTGCCATAACCTTTGATGACCGGGGTCAGGAGGCCGATCAGCGCGTCTGCCTGCGCACGCTCTTCCTCGGTCTGCGCCTTGTGCGTCAGGTCCACCTGGAGTGCCCCCCAAAGGCACATCGCGCGCATACCTTCGGTAAACACCTTGGCGTCCATCAGCATCCGGCGAACATCGGGATGAACGAAAATCGGATCCGCTTGCGCTTCCGGCTCAGTCGGACCTGTCAATGCGCGGCCCTGGCGACGATCGAGCGCATAGGCAACCGCGTTCTGGTAGGCTGCCTCAGCCTGCGCGAGGCCCTGTATACCCACGCCAAGACGCGCGGCGTTCATCATCACGAACATAGCCGCAAGGCCCTTGTTCTCTTCGCCGACCATCCAGCCCTTCGCGTCGTCATAGTTGAGCACGCAGGTCGCATTTCCGTGGATGCCCATCTTGTGCTCGATCGAGCCGCAAGTAACCGCGTTACGCTCTCCCAGCGAGCCATCGTCGTTCACCAACACCTTAGGGACTACAAACAGCGAAATGCCTTTCGAGCTGTCCGGCGCGCCTGGGGTCTTCGCCAGCACCAGGTGAATGATGTTGTCGGTGAGATCGTGCTCGCCGGCGGAAATGAATATCTTGGTGCCTGTGATCGAGAACGAACCGTCGCCCTGCGGCTCGGCCTTGGTACGGATCATGCCCAGATCGGTGCCGCAATGTGGCTCGGTCAGGTTCATCGTGCCGAGCCATTCGCCAGATACCATCTTGGCTACGTATTTGTCTTTCTGCTCGTCAGTACCTGAAGCGATGAGTGCGGCAATCGCACCGGTGGTAAGGCCCGGATACATGCCAAACGCCTGGTTGGCCGAGGCCACGAATTCCTCGATTACAAAGCCGAGGACATGCGGCAAGCCCTGGCCGCCGAATTCTTCAGGGGCAGAGATCGTGCCCCAGCCCGCTTCACGATACTGGTCAAACGCCTCCTTGAAGCCTTCAGGCGTTGTTACACTGCCGTCCTCGTTGCGGGTGCACCCCTGCTGATCACCAATCTGGTTTAGTGGCGCGAGTACTTCGGAGCAGAACTTGCCGGCTTCATTGACGACTGCTTCGACCACGTCGGCATCTGTGCTCTCGAAGCCGGGAAGATTTCCATAGCTGGCGAGATCGAGCATCTCGTTGATAACAAACCGGGTGTCGCGGGTGGGTGCGTTGTAGATGGGCATCTTGCGTGTCCTTAGTCCTGAAAACTGTTATGGAACCGGAGCGGCTGAATTCAGCTGAGATCGAGCTTCTCGATTTCCTTCACGAATTCTGTCAGCTCCTTGATCGAGGAATCGATATCGGCGCGTTGACGTTTCAATTTAGCAACATGATCGCGGCATTTTTGGATCGTTACGCGGCGCTGCTCAACCCGGCCATCCCCGAGATCGTAAAGGTCTATCATCTCGCGTATTTCGTTGAGGCTGAAGCCCACATTTTTGGCGCGCATGATCCATGCAAGTCGCGCGCGGTCGCGCTTGGAGTAGACCCGACTTAGGCCGACGCGAGCAGGCGCAATCAAGCCTTCATCTTCGTAAAAGCGCAGCGCCCTTGCCGTGCAGTCAAACTCAGCTGTCAGGTCGGAAATCGAATAGGTCTCACGATCCTGGGCGTCGGGACGATCAAGATGGGCGCCGCCATGGGTGTTCTTCCCGGCATCGGAGTTGGTGTTGTTTTGTGCTGTAGCCATGAAGTCATGACTTACTTTACCTTTACGTCAAGGTCAAGCCTTTACGAGAACGTCACCCCCTTCGAGGTCGAGTTTGCGATAAAAACAAGAATCAGCACCGGTATGACAGGCTGGACCAGTCGCCCGCACCTTCATGACCAGCGCATCCTGATCGCAATCAACGAGGATCTCTTCCACAGCCAAAGTGTTGCCGCTTGTCTCGCCTTTCTTCCAGAGCGATTGCCGTGAGCGCGACCAGAAGTGCGCGAGACCCGTCTCGCGCGTCTTCGCCAGAGCTTCGGCGTTCATGAACGCCACCATCAGCACTTCATTGGTGGCAGCGTCACAAGCAATCGCGGTTAGCAAACCAGCCGAGTCGAATTTCGGCAGGAATGCCTTACCTTGCTCGCGCTGAGCCGCGCTTGGCTGCTGGCTATTTGTGCTCAACTGTCCATCCTTCGATCAATCGCCCTGAGTTAACGATAGTTTGTTGCACGATAACCACATGCCTTGGCTAAAATCCACAAATCATCGTATTCCCGCTTCCGAATATGAACATCAGATGACAGTTTCCGCGTCTCACATCTGAAAGGGTGTGATAACCGGACTATCGGTGCCGTAAAGAGCGCCAGGGGTCAGGGGGTTACCGAAGCGCGCCGTCACGGGGGTGCTGGCGCATTCGGAACGTATGATGAGGGTCAGAATCCTAAGGTGGCATCGGGGGACGCTACCTGTAGCTCGAAGAAGCGGATTCGCGTTTATTCGTCACGTGGCGCCCGGGGTCTAAGGACCTCGGGCGTTTCGTTTTGCGGGCGAGAAGCATGACCCACTGCAGCATCAGGCCGCCGCATCAAGCGCTTCATCCAGCACTCTCGCAAAACACGCAATGGTTACCGTTTCGGCCCCCGCCTTGAGAAGCGCCTTGACACATGCGTCGCTGGTCGCCCCGCTTGTCATCACATCATCAACCAGGATGATGTTACGACTGATGATCCGCTTCCGCATGGCTTTGGGTACAGCTATTGAGCCAGCAAGAGCACGCTGGCGTGCACTGCGCCCAAGCCCGCCAAGCGATGGCGTCGCATGCAAGCGCGCAAGGCCTTGATGGAGAAGTTGCCCCTTCCCCAGTTTCTCAAGTTCCCTGCCGAGCAGCGCCGCTTGATTGTAGCCGCGCTTCCATAAACGCCAGCGGTGGAGCGGCACGGGTATGATGAGCGGCAGATTGTCAGGTTCGGCATCAGCAATTTGCGCAGCGATCAAACCCGCGAGCATAGGCGCAAGCGCAATTTTCCCCCCATGCTTGAAAGCGAGAACCAGCTGGCGCGATGCATCATTGTAGAGCGTCCCGGCAGCAATCCCCGAGTGGTTCGGAGGATGCGCGAGGCATACGGCACAGGTCATTGCATCTGACGCCGTATCGCTCCCAAACGGTCTACTGCAGCTCCGGCATTGCGGTGATCCCGGTATGGCAAGGCTCGACCAGCAACCGGTGCACAAGCCGTTTTGCCGCGCAATCGCATCGCCGCACAACGGGCAACGCGGCGGATAAACCAGGTCAACGACCGGTGCCAAACCCGCTGCAATGGTCTTGCCCAAATTCATGATCCCCACGCTGAACCTCTTGCGCGGGCCATGCAAGCGCGGCAGGGCTGCGCAGCGATGAACATTTCGAAAGTCCCGCAGATTTTTGCCGACCAGCGGCGCCGGGCAGCGATTGCTCGCGCAGAGTATCGCCGTTCAGCTGCATCCAATCCAGCGACCTGGCTGGCGACCGACATGGCTGAGGAAATCATCGAGCGACTCGATTTCATGCAGTTAACCCCGGCTCGCGCGCTGGCTTGCGGGTTCAACGGCAGCGACGCGGCAAGGCGGCTGGAAGCACGCGGCGTGGAAACCACTTTGCTTGCATCCCCCAATCACGAAAAACCGCTGGCTGGTGCACCTTTTGATCTGATCCTCGCATGTGGATCGCTGGAGACCGTCAATGACTTGCCAGGCGCACTGATCCACATCCGAAGCGCGCTGAGAGAGAACGGGCTGTTCATCGGGCAGATGCTTGGCGGGGGAAGCGTCCCTGCCCTGCGCCAGATCATGCTTGCGGCGGATGGAGACAAGCCCGCAGCGCGCATCCACCCGCAAGTCGACAATCGTGCGGCAACCGGTCTGCTCGAGCGCGCAGGCTTCGCGCGGCAAGTCGTCGACAGCCGCACCCTCACAGTGCGATTTTCCAGTCTTGAGCGCATGACCGATGATTTGCGCGAACAAGCGCTGACGTCGGTGCTCCTATCGCCTGCACCATATGTCGGAAAGGCAGGCCTTGCCCGTGCTCACGAGGCGTTCGCAGCACTTGCGGATGAGGAAAGCCGCGTCGCTGAAACCTTCGAGATCCTGACCCTGACCGGCTGGCGTTAACCAGCGAGCGCTGCCTGCGCCGCTGCGAGCCGTGCGATCGGCACGCGGTAAGGTGAGGCGCTGACGTAATCGAGCCCGGTCTTTTCGCAGAACGCGATCGAAGCCGGATCGCCGCCATGCTCGCCGCAAATGCCGAGCTTGATGTCAGGACGCGTGGCTCTGCCCCGCTCTGCGGCGAGTTCGACCAGTTGCCCGACGCCCTCGATATCGAGGCTGACGAAGGGATCGCGCGCGAAAATGCCCTTCTCGACATAGGGCGCGAGAAAGCGCGCGCTGTCGTCTCGGCTGACACCCAGCGTTGTCTGCGTCAGGTCATTGGTACCAAAGCTGAAGAACGCGCCCTCTTCCGCGATTTCCCCCGCCATCAAGGCCGCGCGCGGCAGCTCTATCATGGTGCCAACGAGATATTCGACGGAAGTGCCTTGCTCTGCGAACACAGCTTCAGCGGTCCGGTCAACCAGCGCTTTCAGCAGCTCCAGCTCGCGCTTGGTTGCGACCAGCGGGATCATGATCTCCGGCACCGGCGCTTCTTCAATTGTCTTGGCCACCTCGCATGCGGCCTCGAAAATCGCGCGCGCCTGCATCTCGTAAATCTCGGGGAAGGTAATTCCCAACCGGCAGCCGCGATGGCCGAGCATCGGGTTGAACTCATGCAGTTCGCCTGCGCGCCGCTTCAAATGGTCCACACCCAGCCCGGTGGCATCGGATAAATCTGCAAAGTCCTCGTCGTTATGCGGAAGGAACTCATGCAGCGGCGGATCGAGCAGGCGGATTGTGCACGGCAGCCCCGCCATGACCTCAAAGATCGCCTTGAAGTCGCCGCGCTGTTCGGGAAGCAATTTTTCGAGCGCGCCGCGGCGCCCCGCCTCATCTTCGGCAAGGATCATCTGGCGCACCGCGCTGATACGATCTGCGTCGAAGAACATGTGCTCTGTCCGGCAAAGGCCGATGCCTTCTGCACCAAACTGCCGAGCGCGCGCGCAATCGTCGGGCGTTTCCGCATTGGTGCGAACTTTCATCCGGCGATGCTTGTCCGCCCACTCCATAAGCGTACCAAAATCGCCCGCCAGTTCCGGCTCGATCGTCGGCACGGAACCGAGCATCACCTGACCATTGCTGCCATCCAGCGTGATGATATCGCCTTCCTTCAGCTCTTCCCGGCCGATCCGCAGCGTTTTGCTCGCCCGGTCGATCGAGACTTCGCCAGCGCCTGAAACGCAGGGGCGCCCCATGCCGCGCGCAACCACCGCCGCGTGTGACGTCATCCCGCCGCGTGCGGTTAGAATGCCCTGTGCGGCGTGCATCCCGTGAATATCCTCGGGCGAAGTCTCGACCCGCACGAGCACTACTTTCTCGCCGCGTGCGGCGTATTGCTCGGCCGTATCGGCATCGAGCACGATCTTGCCGCTGGCGGCACCGGGCGACGCCGGCAAGCCAGTCGTCAGCACATTGCGCTTGGCCTCAGGGTCGAGCGTGGGATGAAGCAACTGGTCGAGCGCCATGGGATCGACCCGCAGGATCGCGGTCTTTTCGTCGATCAGCCCTTCGCCAACCATATCGACCGCCATCTTGAGCGCAGCCTTGGCCGTCCGTTTGCCCGAGCGGGTCTGCAGCATCCACAGCTTGCCCTGCTGGACGGTGAACTCGATATCCTGCATGTCCTTGTAGTGTTTTTCCAGCAGGTCGAACACGCGGGCGAGCTCGGCATAGGCTTCCGGCATCGCCTCTTCCATCGACAGCGGCTTGGCACCCGCCGCCTCGCGCGCATCCTTGGTGAGGTATTGCGGCGTGCGGATGCCCGCCACCACGTCCTCACCCTGCGCATTGATCAGATACTCGCCATAGTAGGCGCGCGTGCCCGTAGCAGGATCGCGAGTGAAGGCGACGCCCGTCGCAGACGTGTCGCCCATGTTCCCGAACACCATGGCCTGGACGTTGACCGCCGTGCCCCAGTCAGCGGGAATGTCATTGAGGCGGCGATAGACCTTCGCACGGTCGGCATTCCAGCTGTCAAACACAGCCCGGATCGCGCCCCATAGCTGCTCCGTCACGTCCTGCGGGAACGGGTGGCCAAGCTCGCTTTCCGCAATACGCTTATATTCCGCGACCAGCTCTTGCCAGTCCGCCGCTTCCATTTCGGTATCCGCGAAATAGGCCTTGTCTTCCTTGGCGATCTCGAGCGCTTCCTCGAACAACCCGTGATCGAGGCCAAGGACAACGTCCGAATACATCTGGATGAAGCGGCGGTAGCTGTCCCAGGCAAAGCGCTCGTCGCCTGATGTACTGGCCAAGCCTTGGACGGTCTCGTCATTGAGGCCGAGGTTGAGGACGGTGTCCATCATACCGGGCATGGACACGCGCGCGCCCGACCGCACGGAGACAAGCAGCGGGTCTGAGGCATCGCCAAAACGCTTGCCGACCGTCGCTTCGACATGCGCGAGCGCTTCGGCAACCTGCGCGCGCAGTTCGTCGGTGAATTCCGCACCTTCATTGAGGTACTTCACGCATTCCTCGGTCGTGATGGTGAAGCCGGGAGGGACCGGAAGACCAATGCTCGCCATTTCGGCAAGGTTGGCCCCCTTTCCGCCAGTGACAGTCTTGTCCTTCTGCCGCGGGTCCGAATGATCCGCTTCTCCGCCGAATGTATAGACCGTTTTCAATCTCTTATCCCTTCACCAACGCACGTGTTGGTTACACATGTTACACAGTCCAGATACAGAATTGGCCTGAGACTGAATTTTCATCCTTCGATGCGGCTGAAATCGGCCACGCGGTGCACCGCATTGCGAAAACGCGCCAGCAGGTCGAGCCGCGCACTGCGTTTATCCGCATTGTTATCGTTCACTGTTACTTCCTCGAAGAATTGGTCGATGGGCGAACGCAGACTGGCGAGTGCAGACATGGCGGCTTCGAAGTCTTCGGCTTCAATGGCTGCGGCGGCTTTGGGTTCCGCATCATTCAGCGCATCAATCAGAGCCTTTTCGGCGGGTTCGGGGGTGTAGGAAAGGTCAGTCGCGTTGCCCTCGCCAGCCCACTCCTCCTTCTTCAGGATATTCGCCGCGCGTTTGTAGCCGGCAAGCAGGTTCGCGCCGTTATCGGTTTCGATGAAGCTTTGCAGCGCCTTTACGCGCGCAAGCAGCCGGACGAGATCGTCCTCACCGCCCAGCGCAAACACCGCATCGATCAGATCGTGTCGGACACCCGCTTCGCGTTGCTGGACCTTGAGGCGGTCGGCGAAGAAGTCTGCGATCTCAGCGACACCCAAGAATGTCGTCTGTCGAGGGTAAGCAACCATACCTTTGGTATGTTCAGCTATTTCTCTCGCTTCGGCTTGTTTCGCGGCGGTCCATTCAAAATCGCGCGCGTAAATCTGAGCATGAGATACATGCTCGGGCGCGTCGATAAGCCACTCGGCAATAATCGACTGAGCAGCCTCGCCCACTACCCTTGCAAGATTGAGCCTAAGTCCCGTCCTAATGAGCGAAATGACGCCAAGAACGGCTCTACGGAGGGCAAACGGGTCTTTGGAACCGGTGGGCCATTCGCCCACGAGGAAAAACCCAACCAACGTATCCAGCTTGTCCGCCAGCGACACCGCAACCGTCACCGGCGCAGTCGGAACCTCATCGCCCTGTCCGACCGGCTTGTAATGGTCGCGGATCGCGTCGGAGACTTCCTGCGGCAGGCTTTCTTTCTCCGCGTAATATCCGCCCATCAGGCCTTGCAGCTCAGGAAACTCGCCGACCATTTCAGTCACGAGGTCTGCCTTGCACAGCCTTGCAGCCTGTTCGGCGAGGTTGGCCAACTCCTCGCGAGTCCCCGCGAAGGCGGGGACCTTATTGGGTTTAGCGCTTGCTTCTGGGAGGTCCCCGCCTTCGCGGGGACTCGCACCGGTAACAATCTCTTCCTCTACCAACCAGCGCGCCAGCTTGGCGACGCGTTCGACTTTGTCCGCAACCGTCCCCAGCTTCTCGTGAAAGGTAATCCGCTCCAGCTTCTTCGCGTGGTCAGCCAGCGACGTTTTCTGATCCAGTTCCCAGAAGAACCGCGCGTCGGACAGCCTTGCGGCGAGCACCTTGCGGTTGCCGTCAACAACCACTGCCGGGTCTTCCGCCGCGATATTGGCGGTGCAGACGAACGCATTCGCCAAAGCGTGAGTCCCAGCGGAGGCGGGGACCTCCTTCGGCTGTGCACTATCGCCAGAGGCTCCCGCCTGCGCGGGAGCTCGCGTACACACGAAATACTTCTGGTTCACCCGCGCGGTCAGCTGGATAACTTCAGGCGGGACGTCGAGATAGCTCTCATCGAAGCGCCCGAGCAGCGGCACCGGCCACTCGGTCAGGCCAGCGTTCTCGATTACCAGACCCTCGTCCTCGACCAGCGTGAGGCCCGCAGCCTCAGCCGCAGCTTTTGCGCCAGAACGCACCGCATCCTGCCGCTCTTCATGGTCGACGATCACATGGCAGGCGCGCAGCTTCTCAGCATAGTCATCCGCGCTGCCGATGGTGATCGCGCCCGAGTGGTGGAAACGGTGGCCCTTGGTCTCGCGCCCGGACTCAATTCCATCGACATCAAATCTGACGACTTCGCCATCAAGCAGCGCAACGATGCCCGACAGCGGCCGCACCCAGCGCAGGCTCTCGGTCGAGATCGACGCATCGCCCCAGCGCATCGACTTGGGCCAGCTGAAGTCGCGAATGATTGCGGGAATGGCTTCTGCGAGCAGGTCCGTCATCGCCCGGCCCGGCGTCTCGATCACCGCGAAGTATGTCTCACGGCCCTTTACGTCGCGCACTTCAAGCTGGTCACGCGTTACGCCCGCCTTTCTGCAAAAGCCATCGACCGCCTGATCGGGTGCGCCAACCGGCGGGCCCTTGGCTTCTTCGCTGACAGCCTCAGTCGCTTGCGGCAGATCACGCGCAATCAGCGCAAGCCGCCTCGGCGTCGACCACACAGTCACGTCGCTGACGGCAACGCCCGCTGCATCCAGCTCGCGGCGGAAAAGCTTTTCCAGCTCCGCGCGCGCGCCGGCCTGCATCCGGGCGGGAATCTCTTCAGAGCGAAGTTCGAGGAGGAAATCAGCCATTATCGAATATCATATCCAAGCGCAGAGACGGCCTCCGCATGGGGCTCAAGACCGGCACTGATCGCTGCAATCTGCTCTGGCGCAAGCTTGCTGATCTGCCGTTCGTTCATGTTTCTCAAGGGGCGCGGCTCGTAATCCTTGACGCGCAGCTTCGCATCGCGCTGCACATCGTGGAGCAGCGGCTCGAGCGCCACCAGACGGTCGATCATATCCTGGGTGTTTTCCGTCAAATCTTCATAAGTGAGGCGCATACTTGTCACATCGTCGAGGTCGAGCAGCAGCCTTGCACGGCGGCCATAGATATCGCCCAGCAGGCGGAAATGCGCCTCGCTCTTGCGCGTGAGGCCTTGCACATGCTCGCCCCAGAACTTCTCGAGGTGTTCGAGGCTGTAGCGCTTCGCCCAGCTGCGGCAGACCGCATAAGGATCGCGGGTGAGCCGGATGACCGTGCATGGCATGTCGGAAAACGCATCGAGCAGATTGCGCATGCGGACCATGTTGCTGGGTGACTTTTCGACCACCAGCTTGGGATAGCCGCCGACCTTGCGCACTTCGCGCAGCCACATGCCGCGCACCAGCGTGTAATCCATCTTGGCGGCGGCATTCCAGCGGCGGTGCGGAGCATGAAGCTGCGGCAGAAGCCACTGTCCCTCCCCGTCATCGACCAGCCGCATTGTGGCGCTTGCCGTATCGAGCAATTCGCCCAGCGCAGTCGAACCGCCATTGTTGAAGGTCGCAATGAACAGCCAGCGGACCTGGCCCAGCTCCGGCGTCCAGCTGTCGCGCCGGGCAATCGTCTCGATCATTGCCTGATGCAGCTTCTCGCCCATCAGCTTGCGAAAGTTGATCGATCGCAGGAGGGAAGGAGCGCCGCTCATGTCCACCCGTTCAGTTCCATGTATTTCTCGCAGGAACCACGGGCCAGATCGCGCACCCGGCCCATATAGCTTGCGCGTTCCTGGACGCTGATCACGCCGCGCGCCTGGAGCAGGTTGAACAGATGGCTCGCTTCGACCGCCTGCTCGTAAGCGGCAATCGGCACGTTCGCGGCAAGAGCATTCTGACACTCAGCCTCAGCCTTGTTGAACAGGTCGAATAGCGCGTCGGTATCCGCGACTTCGAAGTTCCACTTCGACATCTGCTTCTCGTTTTCGAGAAATACGTCGCCATAACTGACGCCCCGCCCGTTGAAGTCGAGATCGTAAACGTTGTCGACGCCCTGAATATACATTGCGAGCCGCTCCAGCCCGTAGGTCAGCTCGCCCGCGACCGGCTTGCAATCAAACCCGCCCATCTGCTGGAAATAGGTGAACTGCGTGACTTCCATCCCGTCACACCAGACCTCCCAGCCAAGGCCCCATGCGCCCAGTGTCGGCGATTCCCAATCATCCTCGACAAACCGAATATCATGCCTCAGTGGGTCGATCCCGATGCGACTGAGGCTTTCGAGATAAAGCTCCTGAATATCGCTCGGCGAGGGCTTCAGGATTACCTGATATTGATAGTAATGCTGCAAACGGTTGGGGTTCTCCCCATAGCGGCCATCGGTCGGCCTTCGGCATGGTTGCACGAAAGCAGCGTTCCACGGCTCTGGCCCCAGCGCCCGGAGCGTCGTTGCAGTATGAAACGTCCCTGCCCCCATGCGCATGTCGTAAGGTTGCAAGATCACGCAGCCTTGCGCGCTCCAGAAATCATGGAGCGTCAGGATCATGTCCTGAAACGATGCCTGCGGATTGCGGGCTGGAATGTCTGTTTTGGCCGCTTCGGTCATGGGCGAGGCCCATGGCGCAAGCCCTTGCAAGCGTCAATGCCGCGCTGCAGCAGTGTGCTCAGTTCATCCTTCCAATCTGATGTTCTTTGCGGCAACGCCGGAAGTTCGTGCAGTGTTCACTTGGCTTTCGCAATTGAGCCATTATTCTGAAAAAAATCCATGATCTTGCCCCAAAGGACTTCCTGTTGACCCTCACTCGAATTGCCAAGTCATGCCTTAGCGCAACTGCACTGAGCGCCCTTCTGCTCGCATCGCCCGTGCTCGCGGACGATCACGCCGATATCGATGCGGCACCGGCCGCTGCAGAGGCACCCGACGGTCCTGCCCTGTGGTCGGTCGCAGATGAGGACACGACAATTTACCTGTTCGGGACAATCCATGCATTGCCGCAGGAAGTGGTATGGATGGACGAGGACATCACTTCTGCTCTGACCGCGTCCGATACGCTTGTCACAGAAGTCAACCTGGCAGAAATGGCAGGCCCGAAAATGATCCAGATCATTCAATCGACGGCACTCCTTCCGCCCGGTACCACTTTGCGCAGCCTGTTCAATGCCGAGCAAACACAGACCTTTGAAGCGGCCATGCAGCAGCTTCAGGTTCCCACTCAGGCGTTCGACCAGTTCGAGCCGTGGTACGCGGCCTTGATGATGACTATGCTGCCGCTGATGCAGCAGGGCTATTCGCCGGACAGCGGTGTTGAGGAAGTGCTGATCAAGGCGGCGGGCGAAATCGAGAAAGACGCGCTGGAAACGATCGAATTCCAGCTCGGCCTGTTCGATCAGCTCCCGCAGGACAAGCAAGTCGAGTTCCTGATTGAAGCCGCAGAGAATGTCGACGAGATCAAACCGCAACTTGATGCAATGGTTACAGAATGGCTGGAAGGCGATGCGGATGGCCTGGCCAAGCTGATGAACGAAAGCCTTAACGATGATGCACTTGCAGAATCGGTCCTGTTCCATCGCAATCGCAACTGGGCCGAGTGGATCGAAAATCGCCTCGATAGCCCTGGCACTGTCTTTATCGCCGTGGGCGCTGGACATCTCGCCGGAGAGAAGAGCGTGCAAGACTACTTGCAGCAGCGCGGACTGACGGTAAACCGCGTCCAGTGAACTTGCGCACGGCAATCCTCTCGGCACTGGCGCTGCTGATCTCAGCCTGCGGCAGTGCACCCGGCGAGGAGCAAGACGCTTCGGCGGCTTCGCCCATACTTTATGAAATCACATCGGCTGATGGAGATATCGAAGGCTGGCTGTTCGGCACCATCCACGCGCTGCCAGATGAAACAGAGTGGCGCACCGACCTGCTGCAGCAAACTATCAGCAACGCTGACTACCTGATCGTCGAGATTGCACAGCTCAACAATCAGAGCATCATGGTGGACACGTTCATGGCGCTTTCGCGAACGCCCGATCAGCCAGACATCGGGACGCGGGTCGATGCAAGAGAGCGTCCGCAATTGTTCGACCTGATAAAGCGAGCGGGCTATTCCCCGCACGATTTCGCCAGTGTGGAGACATGGGCTGCAGCCCTGATGCTGGCGCAAGTCAACGCGACGGGTAATCCCGCCAATGGTGTCGACCGCGCTTTGCTAAAGGACTTCGAAGGCCAAGACATCCGCGAGTTTGAAGGGGCTGCGCTTCAATTGGGCATCTTCGACCAGCTGCCCGAGGCGGAGCAACGTGATCTGCTGGCCGGTGTTCTGGAGGAGAGCGCGGCCGATGATCCGACCAGACTGCGAAGGGCGTGGCTTGCCGGAAACGAGGACATCCTGGTCGAAGCGACAACGACCGGCCTGATGGCTGATCCTGAACTGCGCAAGGCGATCCTTACCGAACGCAATGATGCATGGATGACGCAGCTGGAGCCGATGCTGGCTCAGCCAGAAAGGCCATTTGTAGCCGTGGGCGCTGCTCACATCGTCGGGCCGGACGGGCTGGCAGCGCAGCTCGGCGCGCGCGGCTACACCGTGACGCGCCTGCAATAAAGCGCTTCATTCAGGCTCGAGAAGGCTTGCCATTACGGATTTCCGCCCCTAAGGGACCGCGCTTCGGCGTCATGGTCATCCCTGGAGGCGTGGCGGACCGGATATGTACTCATAGCAATTCGAAAGGTATGTGACATGAGCGAAGCTCTGACCCTACCGGCCGAAGCGCGCGAACGGGCTGGCAAGGGAGCCTCCCGTGCACTGCGTCGCGAAGGCCGTGTACCCGCTGTAATTTACGGCGGCAAAGAAGCACCCACGATGATCCACGTCGAGGCGAAGGAACTGACCCGGCAATTGAACACCGGTCACTTCATGAACTCGATTGTCGAGATCGCATTCGGCAATGACACTATTCGCTGTCTGCCTAAGGACGTGGCGCTGCACCCCGTCACAGACCGTCCCGAACACGTTGATTTCCTGCGCATGACCAAAGGCGGCAAGATCGAAGTGTCTGTCCCTGTTGTGTTTGCTAACGAAGAAGCATCGCCAGGCCTCAAGAAAGGCGGCGTTCTCAACGTGGTCCGTCACGAGATTGAACTGGTTTGCGAGAACGACAAGATTCCGGGCGAGATCGTGATCGATGTCACCGGCAAGGAAGTCGGCGACTCGATCCACATCAGCGAAGTGAAGCTGCCGGTAGGTAGCGAAAGCGCGATCACTGATCGTGACTACACGATCGCTACGCTGGTCGCACCGTCTGCGCTCAAGAAGAGTGAAGGCGAAGCCGGAGAAGGCGAAGAAGTCGCTGCTGATGAAGTCGAAGCCACCGCACAGACGAGCGACGAATCTGAAGGCGAAGAAGGCGGCGAAGAGTAATTCGTCCGCTTCTCTCTGCGAGAAATCACCAAGGCACCGGGCTTCGCAAGAAGTCCGGTGTTTTGTTTTGAGTCCTCGCATTACGCACCCACATCCGTGGGTGCGTCCTCGGTGCTATTCCCTACACTTCGCTCTGGGGCACCTGCGGGCGCCCGGTCAGGCTTGCCGGGCCTCCCCCGGCCCGGTTCCTGGTCACGGCAGTCAAAGGCCGACTGGCCGTCGCGCCTTATGGCGCGGAAGCCAAGCGAGCCGGACGGCTCGCGCCCGGCGCTTGAGGGCCAGGCGAAGCCTGCTAAAGACGGATAATGCAAATCTGGGCTGGCCTTGGAAATCCTGGACCGAAATACGCGCTGCACCGGCACAATGTCGGTTTCATGGCAGTCGATGTCATTGCCGAAATGCATGACTTCGGACCGGTACAAAAGAAATTCCAGGGCTGGACTCAGGAAGGCAAGATCGGGTCGAACAAGGTCCTCCTGCTGAAACCAGCGACGTTCATGAACGAGAGCGGTCGCTCGATCGGCGAAGCGCTGCACTTCTACAAGCTCCAGCCGCAGGATCTGACTGTATTCTATGACGAGCTCGACCTTGAACCGTTCAAGGTGAAGGTCAAGCGCGGCGGCGGTGCAGCGGGGCATAACGGTATCCGCTCCACCATCCAGCATATCGGTGCAGATTTTCGCCGGGTGCGGATTGGGATCGGACACCCCGGCCACAAGGACCGCGTGACTGGCCATGTTCTTGGTAATTTCGCCAAATCGGAGCAGGACGACCTTGTCCAGATGCTGGGTGCGATCGGCGCGGAAGCCGAATGGCTCGCCAAAGGTGACGACGCCCGTTTCATGAGCGACCTTGCATTGCGCCTTCAGGACTAGCTAGAGTCACGGGAACATTCGAGAGGATTTTCCATGCCCAATATCAACCGCCGTACCCTGCTCGCCGGAGCCGCCGCCACTGGCGCCTTTGCCGCCACCGCATCTTTCGCCCATCCTGATCGGGTGCTGGCCGAACCGGATTTCTCGGGCAAGGCGATCCTGATCACCGGGACATCCACCGGCTTCGGCCGGTTGATGGCAGAGGACTATGCGCGCAAAGGCGCCAAGGTCTTTGCGACCATGCGCAACCTCCCTCGCCCGGAAGCCGATGAGCTGGAAGCGCTGGCAGAGGCTGAAGACCTCGACCTTACTGTCATCGAGATCGATGTGCGAGACGATGCACAGGTTGCAGCCGGCGTGGCTGAAGCGGAGCGGCTTGCGGGCGGTGCAATCGACATCCTGATCAACAATGCCGGGACATCGGTTGGCGGTCCGATCGAGATCCAGGACATGGAAGCAACCCATCTGCTGTTCGACACCAATGTCTATGGCCCGCACCGGATGGCGCGCGCCGCCTTGCCCGCAATGCGCGCGGCCAAGTCCGGTCTGATCGTCAACATCACCTCCCAACTCGGCCGCGTGATCGCACCGGGATTTGCTCAGTACTCGCCGACCAAGTTCGCGCTGGAAGCGATGAGCGAGCAGATGGCCTATGAGCTTGTGCCCCACGGCATTGATGTTCTGATCATTCAGCCGGGTGGCTATCCGACGATGATCTGGAAGAACGCCAATGACAATGCGCTCGCCTTGCTGGAGCGCGCGGATGCAAGGCACACATCAGGTTATGAAGCGATGATCGCACAGCTTGGCCAGCGCACTGGCGGCGGGTCAACCGATCCGATGGATGTCCCGAACGCGATCGCAGAGATCATAGCGATGCCCGCTGGCACACGTCCGCTGCGCCGCGAAGTGCATCCGGGCCTGAAGCCGCAAATTGCAATCAACAAGGTATGCGCCGAAACTCAGGTCGCCTGGCTCGGGGAAAGCCCTTTTGGCCCGTGGATCAAGGCGGTTCACAACGTTTGAGCGTTGCAGGCTGGCGCTAACAGGTCTTGCCCGCTAAAGCGCGCGCCAACCAACTATTCCGGAGTATGTAATGGGTTTCCGTTGTGGGATTGTCGGCTTGCCCAATGTCGGCAAGTCCACCCTGTTTAATGCCTTGACCGAGACGCAGGCCGCGCAGGCCGCGAACTATCCGTTCTGCACGATCGAGCCCAATGTCGGCCAGGTCGCCGTTCCGGACGAGCGGCTCGACAAGATCGCAGCCATTGCCAAGTCTGCCAAGGTCATCCCGACGCAGCTGGCGTTCGTGGACATTGCCGGCCTCGTCAAAGGCGCGAGCAAGGGCGAAGGGCTCGGCAACCAGTTCCTCGGCAATATCCGCGAAGTCGACGCAATCGTCCACGTGCTGCGCTGCTTCGAGGATGACGACATTCAGCATGTCGCGAACAAGGTGGATCCGCTGGCGGACGCAGAAGTGGTCGAGACCGAGCTGATGCTGGCAGACCTGGAAAGCTTGGAAAAACGTGTTCCGAACGCACAGAAACGCGCGACGGGAGGCGACAAGGAAGCCAAGCTGATGGCCTCCGTGCTGGGGCAGGCGCTGGACCTGCTGCGCGAAGGCAAGCCAGCGCGGCTGACTGAACCCAAGGATGACGAGGAAGCCCGCATCTTCGCGCAGGCGCAGCTGCTGACGGCCAAGCCCGTGCTCTATGTCTGCAATGTCGCGGAAGATGAAGCGGCGAGCGGCAATGCGCTATCCGAAGCGGTATTTGCCAAGGCCGAGGCCGAAGGCGCGCAGGCTGTGGTCGTCTCCGCCGCGATCGAAGCGGAACTCGTCGCCATGCCGCCCGAAGACCGCGCGGAGTATCTCGAATCGCTGGGGCTGGAGGAAAGCGGGCTCGCCCGCGTTATCCGCGCCGGATACAAACTGCTCGGCCTCAAGACCTTCTTCACCGCAGGCCCCAAGGAAGCGCGCGCATGGACGTTTCCTGAAGGCGCGAAGGCGCCGCAAGCCGCTGGCGAAATCCATACCGATTTCGAGAAGGGCTTCATCCGCGCGGAAACCATTGCCTATTCCGATTACGTCGCGCTCGGTGGGGAAGTTGGCGCGAAAGAAGCCGGCAAGATGCGTCAGGAAGGCAAGGAATACCTTGTTCAGGACGGCGATATCATGCTGTTCAAGTTCAACGTTTAAGAGACTGACATTGCTTTATTTTGAGGACTTGGAAGTCGGCTCAAAGCAGAGTTTTGGGCGCTATGAAGTGACGCGCGAGGAAGTGCTGGATTTCGCATCGAAATACGATCCCCAACCGTTTCACCTGGACGATGAAGCTGCGGCGAAGACTCATTTTGGCAAGCTTTCCGCAAGCGGCTGGCATACCTGCGCCATGACCATGGCGATGATGGTTGAGAATATGAAAAGCGTGAAGCAGGCAGGGCTCGGCTCCCCCGGTATCGACAATCTGATGTGGAAGAAGCCGGTCTTTCCCGGCGATGTCTTGCGCGTTGAAGGCGAAGTGATCGAGAAGCGCCGGAGCAAGTCTCGGCCCGAAATGGGCCTCTTCAAGAGCCGCGCAATGGTGTTCAACCAGAACGATGAGGTTGTGCTAGAGATGACTTCAAACGGATTGATCCAGGTCCGCGATCCGAATTCGCCGCCAAACTCATAAGGTCAGGACCCCTTAATCGCATCATACGTGCGAGCGGTCATGCGGGCGATCTGCGGACATGGCTCAAGGTCTTATTTCTGTATATCTCGTGATTGGACCGGCCAGACCAATTGTGTGAGCACCTGGTCATCCAACCGATGATCAAACTGGCAACCGCTTGCTCCGACCCGCGACCAAACAATCGTGCCTGACAGCAACACGCTGTTCTCAATCTTGAGTGTCAGTGGCAAGTCCGTATCGAGCGCCGCCATACATTCGAGCAAGCATCCCGTTCTGGAGATATTGGATACCCTCGCCGTCAGGCCCGCACGTCCAGGCTGCCGGACGCGCGCCCAGACCTTGGTCTGGAAGCGCCGATCCCTTGGGATCCGGCCTTGGGCCACGGACACATCCGAAATGAGCAGTTTGGAAGCCATGATCAATCAAGAATTCCACAAGAGGGCTACTGTCCGATTTCACTCAAGCCCTGTAGAAATACGGAAACCGGTTGCGGCCTCAATGCCGTCCGAACAGCTTCTCGACGTCTTCCATGCTGAGCTTCACCCAGGTCGGGCGGCCATGATTGCACTGGCCTGAGCGCGGGGTCGCTTCCATTTCGCGCAGCAGCGCGTTCATTTCCGCGACTGACAAGGCCCGCCCTGCTCTCACCGAACCATGGCAAGCCATGGTCGCAAGGACATGCTCGATTTTCTCTTCCAAGAGCAACGCCTGCCCATGCTTGGCGATGTCATCGGCAAGGTCGGTCAACAGCGCCTGCGAGTCACCCTTGCGAAGCGCGTGCGGCATGGCGCGCACGAGCATGGCGGAAGGTCCGAAGCGCTCGATTACAAGCCCGAACTTGGCAAAACCGTCAGCAGCTTCCTCCAGCCGGTCGCAATCAACCTCGTCCATTTCAACTACATCAGGTACGAGCAGCGCTTGCGATCGGGCAGCGGCCTCCCCCGCCCCGGCCGCACGGAGCCGCTCCAACACTAACCGCTCGTGCGCGGCGTGCTGATCGACCAGCACCAGCCCGTCAGCGCTCTCGGCAACGATATAGGTGTTCGCGACTTGCCCGCGTGCAATGCCGAGGGGAAATTCAGCAGCGTCTTCCGGAAGAGGCGCTGCTTCTTCTGCCCTGCCCTGAGGTGCGGCGATGACTTCGCCATCCACTTGCGGTGCGCGCCAGGCTTGGGACGCTTCTGAGACCCGCGATTGGGGCGCTGACCAATCGCGCGAAAAAATGGATGCCAGCGCAGGAGAAACCTCGTCACGTGCTGGCTCTTGCTGCCAACGCGCCATGGCGCCGCGATCCGGGCCCTGAGCTGATTGACTTGCGCTGCGCCGGTCGCCAGTGCTGAGCGCTTGCCGAAGCCCCGAGACGATAAACCCGCGCACTGCGTTTGCATCGCGGAAGCGAACCTCGGTCTTGGCCGGATGGACATTCACGTCGACATCCTCGCTCGGCAGTTCGAGGAACAGGGCGAGCACAGCGTGCCGGTCCCTGGCGAGCATATCGGAGTACGCCCCGCGCACCGCGCCGACCAGCAGACGGTCCTTTACCGGGCGGCCATTGACGAACAGGTACTGGTGGTCTGCCACGCCGCGATTGTAGGTCGGCAGGCCCGCAATCCCGGTGAGCCGCATCACGCCAGCAGGCGAAGGCCGCTCCAGCTCAATCGCGACACCGTTGTCTTTCAATTCGCGCGCGACGATCCCCGCAACGCGGTCTGTCAGTGCCTCACCAGATTGGGTTGCAAGGACCTTGCGATCTCCATGCTGCATCTTGAAAGCAATGTCGGGCCGGGCCATCGCCAGCCGCCGCACGACATCGAGACAGGCAGCGTATTCGCTCCGTGCGGTGCGAAGGAATTTGCGGCGCGCGGGCACTTGGGCAAACAGTTTCTCAACGGTCATGCGTGTGCCGGGCGGAAGCGCGGCTGGGGCAGCTTCGCGTAGCTCGCCGTGATCAACAACGGTCTTCCAGCCGCTGTCCGCATCCCGCACCCTGCTCTCGATCGTAAGCCGTGCCACGCTCGCAATCGAAGGAAGCGCCTCGCCCCGAAAGCCTAGCGTGCGCACGCGCTCGATCGCCCCTTCCTCGCCTACCAGCTCCAGCGGCAGTTTGGAGGTCGCATGGCGTTCCAGCGCGATTGCAATATCCTCTGCCGACATGCCGCAGCCATTGTCCGCGACCTCAATCTTCACAAGTCCGCCGTCGACGAGCTTCACATTAATCCGACTCGCCCCTGCATCGATGGCGTTTTCGACCAGTTCCTTCAGCGCAGCCGCAGGCCGTTCCACCACTTCGCCCGCGGCAATGCGGTTCACCAGGCTGGCGGGAAGGCGGCGAATTTCAGGCATGTTCTGCAATCTAGCGGTCAATTGCCGCAAATTCGAGGCCAGCGGTGGAAAATCCGCTCTGCCGTCAACAATTATTTTGGCCTTTCCATGGTGTATTGGTTAGAGCATCCCCATCTCGACAACATAGGGTCACGGCAGAGTGAAAAATCTGCCGATAGCAAGGCCCGCAGGAACCGCGGTATCCCATGAGCTTCTTTTCCAATCTTCTTAAATTCGGTTCACAGAACATGGCCATCGACCTGGGGACGGCCAATACGCTGGTCTATGTCCAGGACCAGGGCATCATTCTCAACGAGCCGTCCGTGGTCGCGATCGAGACCATCAACGGTATCAAGCGCGTCAAGGCAGTCGGTGACGATGCAAAGATGATGATGGGCAAAACCCCCGACAGCATCGAAGCGATCCGCCCCTTGCGCGATGGCGTCATCGCCGACATCGAAATTGCGGAAGAGATGATCAAGCACTTCATCCGCAAGGTGCATGGCAAGCGCTCCTTGTTCCGCTACCCGGAGATCGTGATTTGCGTACCGTCGGGCTCCACCTCGGTTGAACGCCGTGCGATCCGCGATGCGGCTTCGAACGCAGGCGCATCCCAAGTACACCTGATCCTTGAGCCGATGGCCGCAGCAATCGGCGCCGACATGCCGGTTACAGAGCCGGTTGGTTCCATGGTGGTCGATATTGGCGGCGGCACGACCGAAGTGGCAGTGCTGTCTCTGCGCGGCCTGGCTTACACCACTTCGGTCCGCACGGGCGGGGACAAGATGGACGAAGCGATCGTCTCTTATGTTCGCCGCCATCACAACCTGCTGATTGGCGAAAGCACAGCGGAACGGATCAAGAAGGATTATGGGGTTGCTGTTCCGCCCGAAGACGGAGTTGGCGAGACCATCACCATCAAGGGCCGTGACCTCGTCAACGGTGTTCCAAAGGAAATCACCATCAACCAGGCGCATGTCGCAGAAGCGCTCAACGAACCGATTGGTGCGATCGTTGAAGGCGTGCGCATCGCCCTGGAGAATACCGCGCCCGAGCTCGCGGCAGATATTGTCGATCAGGGCATAGTCCTGACAGGCGGCGGTGCGTTGATCCGGCGCCTCGACGAGCATCTTCGCGAAGAGACCGGCCTACCGGTCAGCATCGCGGAAGACCCGCTGTCCTGTGTCGCGGTTGGTACTGGCCGTGCGATGGAAGACCCGATCTATCGCGGCGTGCTGATGGACGCATAATCGAGCGTCCGGCCTTTCGCGGGGAGCGAAAGAAGGGCCGGCTCAAGAGGAGGAAGCAGGCATGGCGCCGCCATCATCCCGGCGCTCGGGCCATTCGCGCAGAGCGCAATATTCGGTCTTTACCGGCTATGTGGTAGCCGGGATTGGTGCGCTTATTGGCGGCGTTCTCCTGGGAATCTCACTCTGGCAGCCTCAGGCATTCGCTGGCCTGCGCAATGGTGCAAGCGAAGTCATCGCGCCTACAGGAGAGGCAACAACGGCCGTGCGCAGCAGCGGCACAGGCTTCTTCGAATCCATTTCGGGCTACCTCAAGCGCGGCAGCGAATATGCCGCTCTTAAGGAAGAAGTCGAACTTGCTCGCGTCCGTCTCGCCGAGGCGGAAGCAGTCGAGCAGGAAAATGCGCGGCTCAAAGCGTTGCTCAGCCTTAAAGACAATGACGTCGAGCCCGTCACCGTATCCCGCCTTGTCGGATCGACCTCGTCAAGCTCGCGTCGTTTCGCTTACCTTGGCGCGGGGAGCGCGGACGGGGTCGCGATTGGACAGCCAGTGCGATCCCCGCGCGGCGTGGTGGGGCGCGTACTGGAAGTGTCACTCAATTCAGCACGTGTGCTGCTTCTGACCGATAGCGAGAGCGTGTTGCCGGTCCGCCGCGCGACGGACGATGTCGTCGCCTTTGCCGAAGGGCGCGGCGACGGCCTGCTACGCATCCGCTTGATCAATCTCGGCATCAATCCGCTCGAAGTGGGGGACGTCTTCGTCACCAGCGGCGCAGGTGGATATTACAGACCTGGCGTGGCAGTCGCAGTGCTCAGCGAGATTACCGATGATGGCGGAATCGCCCGGCTCATTGCGGATCCGGCAGCAACGGATTTTGTCTCGGTCGAACCGATCTGGCAGCCGGGCGCAGTCGATGGCGCCGCAACGCCGATTGAGCTGGAGTTGGACGAAGAGACGGTGGGCGGCTGATGGAGCGGCTCAACCTCAAATCGCGTTCGGACCAATACGGCAGGCGCATCAATCGGGTGCATTCCCCGCTGCGCGCGCAAATCGTTCCTTATGCCTCGATCCTGATCGCTTCGGTTTTGCCTGCGCTGTTCATGTCAGGCGTCATGCCGGTATCGCCGCCGTTGGGATTTCTTGTCCTGCTGGGATGGAGATTGGTCCGGCCTGGACTGCTGCCCTTGTGGGTCGGCTTGCCCCTTGGCGCCTTTGACGACTTGTTCAGCGGGCAACCCTTTGGCAGTGCGATCCTGTTGTGGTCGCTGGCCATGCTGATACTTGAATTCCTGGAGGAGCGCTTCCCGTTTCGCGGGTTCTGGCAGGACTGGTTCACCGCTGGTCTAGCAATTCTGCTCTATCTGATCGCAGCCATGGCAGCCTCAGGAACAGCGCCCACCATCTATCATTTGTCCGCCAGCGTGCCTCAGGCCTTGCTGTCGATTCTGCTTTACCCCATTATTGCGCTCATGGTCGCTGCACTCGACAGATTCCGGCTTTCGCGCGTACGGGTGATCCGCTGATGGTGAGAAAGGGCAAACGCCCGATTATCAGCGCCTCCACTCTGAAGCACGACTTCGACCGGCGCAGTTTCTTCATCGGGGCCATTCAGGGTGGCATCGGTGTGCTGCTTGCCGTGCGCATGGGCTACATCGTATTGGCCGAGGGCGACAAGTACACCGTTGAATCCGAAAGCAACCGCGTCAATCTGACTCTGATCCCTCCCCGGCGCGGCTGGATCCTTGATCGCAATGGCGCCCCCCTCGCCTCCAACCGGGCTGACTTTCGTGTCGACGTTATTCCAGAGCGGTTGAAAGACCCGGAAACAACAGTCGACCAGCTCGGCGAACTGCTTTCCCTGAGAGCTGACCGCATCCAGGACATCAAGGAAAAGATAAAGAGCGCTCGCGGCTTTCAGCCGATCGAGATTGCAAGCGGGCTGGAATATGACCAGTTTGCTGCCGTCAGTGTGCGCCTGCCTGACATGCAGGGCGTGGTTCCGCAGCGCGGCTTCTCGCGCTTTTATCCCACTGCCACCTCTGTTGGCCATCTCATCGGATATGTCGGTCCAGCCTCAGCCGAGGAATACGAGCTTGACCGCAACCCCTTGCTCATCACGCCGGGTTACAAGATCGGCAAGGATGGGCTGGAGAAGCAGTTCGAGCAGACCTTGCGCGGCGTACCCGGGGCGCGCCGGGTCGAAGTGACTGCCTCAGGCCGGATCGTGCGTGACCTTGAAGCCCGTGAGGATGTCCAGGGCAAACCAGTGCGCCTGACGATCGACGGCCCTCTGCAGGATTATGCCGCGCGCCGCATCGGCCTCGAATCGGGTTCCGTGGTCGTTATCGATTGTCTGACTGGCGACTTGCTGTGCATGGCGAGCATGCCCAGCTTTGATCCCAACAGCTTTTCTGACGGGATCGGCAGCGTGGAATATTCCATGCTGCGCGATGATGAGCGTGTGCCGCTGCGCAACAAAGTCCTCAAAGGGCTCTATCCGCCGGGTTCGACAGTCAAACCGATGGTTTCCATGGCATTTCTGCGTGAAGGCCTTGATCCCGACGAAACAGTGTTTTGTGGCGGCGGCCTGCGCGTCGGCAACCGTGTATTCCGCTGCTGGAAACGCGGCGGGCATGGCACGGTCAACATGGCCAAGGGCATCTATCAAAGCTGCGATGTCTATTATTATTACTTCGCGCAGCGCATCGGGATGGATCCGATCGCCGCGATGAACAAGCGCTGCGGCCTCGGCGAGGAGTTTCCCTTGCCTGTCACCAGCCAGTTTTACGGTACAGTTCCTGATCCTGAATGGAAGCTCAAGAAATACGGGCGAGAATGGCAGGCGTTCGACACCGTCAACGCAACCATCGGCCAGGGATACATGCTGGCGAACCCGTTGCAGCTCGCGGTCAGCGCAGCACGGCTTGCAACAGGCCGCCATGTCATGCCGCGCCTCACCATGGATACACCGCCCAAAGGCTTTGACCAGGTTGATTTTTCGGACGAGCATGTGCGCTATGTCCGCCAGGCCATGAGCGACGTGGTCAACGGACCAGGTACGGCCGGACGCGGACGCTTGCCGTTCGAGGACATCAAGATAGCAGGCAAAACCGGAACCGCACAGGTCGTCTCGCTCAACAAGTCAGACGGCAAGACTGGTCCCTGGAAATATCGCGATCACGGTCTCTTCACTTTCTTCGCGCCGTTCGACAATCCGCGTTATGCCGGTGCGGTGGTGATTGAGCACGGCGGCGGTTCGGGCGCCGCCTACCCCATCGCGCGCGACGTGGTGACGTTCCTGTTCGATCCAGCCAAAGGGATGGAGGCCTTGCGCGCGCTGGAGAAGCAATGGGGCGGAACGGCACAGGAGCGGCTCGAGCGCAAATATGCGGCCTATGCAGCGGAACGCGGCGAGCTTGTGACACCGCCACCAAGGCGTGATGAAGACATTTTTGACATGGTCGAAGCCGAAGCGCGGCTCGCAGCCACGCAAGCGGAAGAAATTGCGAATGAAGTCATAGCCCCGCGGCCTGAGGCTGCGCCAGCGGCACCGCCGCGCACCAATCCGCTTGCACCCGATGGGGCTGAAGCAGTTCCGGCTGAACCGCCGGGCTCGACCGCTGCACGGCCAGCTGCCGCATCTGCCGATGCAGCGCCTGCTGCGCAGGCCCGCCAGAATTCCGTGCCTAGGCCATCGCCAAGCGCTGCCCCCTCCCCCACATCCACGAGCTCAGCGCCCAGATGAACAGCATTGTACCCGCACCGATCGCGCGCCAGCCCTGGCAGATGCTGATCCCGCTATTCGCTCTGATCGCCTTCGGGGCGGCCGTGCTTTATTCCGCTGCTGGGGGATCGATGCAGCCCTATGCCGCATCGCATCTGATCCGATTCGCTGTTTTCCTCGCCATGGCGAGCGTGATTGCAATCATGCCGCGCGATGTGGTCAAGTTCATGACCTATCCGGCCTATGTTGTGGTTCTCCTCATGCTGGTGGGGGTGGAAGCGATAGGATTCGTCGGTGGTGGCAGCCAGCGCTGGCTGGACCTGGGTTTCATGCAATTGCAGCCGTCAGAACTGATGAAGCCTGTGATCGTGCTGACGCTCGCGCGTTTTTATGACGGTCTACCCGTAGGCATGTTCAGTTCCTGGCAAGCGATTGTGCCTGCCGGGGCGCTGATCGGCTTTCCAGTGCTGCTCGTCCTGCTGCAACCGGATCTTGGCACCTCGCTTGCGATCCTGTTCGGCGGGGCAGTTATCATGTTCCTCGCTGGGCTCCCGATGCGCTGGTTTTTGTGGGGAGCCGGGGCGGCGGCCGTCGCTGCTCCGCTGGCGTTCTTTTTCGGACTGCAGGAATATCAGCAGCGACGGGTCACGACCTTCCTCGATCCGGAAAGCGACCCGCTCGGAGCAGGTTATCACATCACCCAGTCCAAGATCGCGATCGGTTCTGGCGGAATCACTGGCAAGGGGTTCAACGAAGGCTCGCAGAGCCACCTCAACTATCTGCCGGAACCACACACCGATTTCGTCTTCGCTACCATGGCGGAGGAATGGGGACTGATCGGCGGCGTCTTCGTGATCGCCGTATTCGCAATCATCCTCAGCTGGGGCTGGAAGGTTGCGCGTGCATCGCAGGATCGGTTTGCGCGTCTGATTGCAGGCGGCATGGTCGCGACCATTTTCTTTTACGTGGCGATCAACCTGATGATGGTGATGGGGCTCGCTCCGGTGGTTGGAATTCCCCTGCCTTTCATGAGCCATGGCGGCTCGTCGATGATGACCAACATGATCTGCATTGGCGCCTTGCTGATGGTGAACCGCTGGAACCGCAATTCCCCCAAAGCGCGGCTTGGGTAAGTACGGCTGCGCGAGGCTTACCGCTCGCGTCCCGATATCCCCTTTTCTTTGCCGTCAACGTCGCTATATGCAGCGCCTCGCACGATTCGGTTGCGGCCTCGCCACACCCACTCGTGCAATCCCAAGCGGTAAATCCGGTGTGGACGCATAGCTCAGTTGGTAGAGCAGCTGACTCTTAATCAGCGGGTCCTAGGTTCGAGCCCTAGTGCGTCCACCACCTTCTTTTCATTGAAGAATTTCCGCTTTCAGAGACTGCATTTTTCGACAAACTAAAGTCGCTAGCAATCACTTAGCTATCACCAGCACCAGAAATTGCGGCCTAGGTACCGTCCCACAAGCCCGATTCTCCGTCGAAGCTGCTTGCCGCCCTCATACCCAGCACTAGCCAATCAATCGCATCCCACTCGGGATCAATCAGCCTATCATCTTCCAGAAACGCCGGAACGATAGAGTCAATCGGAACGATAGCTTTTTGGCCTAGCCCTCGCTCGTGCGGTTTTTTGCGGGTTGTTTTAGCGGTCATCGCGCAAACGCCGGGTTTCTTACCCTTGCCTCAATTGCCCCTACAAATGCGGGAGCGTTGAACTAGTAAATTCTTTGTTCCTGAATTGTTCTTAGTCTGGCAATGTGAGAATCGTGTCCAGCATTCGCCTCGAAAGCCTCTCCGACTTTGCCCGTCATAACTACTTAGTGCGGATTGAATGCGAGTGCGGCAGGATAACTCTACAGGACCCGATCAAATTGCTGGAAGTGTGCCATAGGCGCGGCTGGGGGCACCGCATGGAGCAAGTGCAGGCGCGGCTTAAATGTGGGGAGTGCGGGAAAAGACCAACGCAGGTGGGGCCTGCCTTCGGAAATGCCCGCTAAAGACCGATTCGCGCACACGCCTGGGGCGATAGTTACTAACGGGTCTTCCTGATAATTATTGACCTTATCAAGCGATGCAATTTTGGTACGAAACTAAATATCATATTTGCATCGCGGATGCGCTTCGGCCAAGCTTCATCGGCGGATCGAACAAAGAGGGCGTGGTGAAAAAACTTCCGAAGCTAAAATGCTTATCGCTTGGACTGCTATTCGTATCCCCAATAAGCGCTGCACACGGGCAAAGTCAGCCTGAGACTATGCAATTCGTTGAATGTGATTTCGATAAAACAACTGAAGTCTATGGCTTCGAGGAAACGCCGGCGAAGGTCGTAGACGGCCTAAATTCTGCTCTTAGCATCAAAGCCTTTGAAGTTTCAGATTACGTGGTGCGCTTCGCTTACGAGAACCCATTCAAGGCAATCGACCTCTATGCCAAGTGGGCTCCTGAGACGACAAACGAGCATAAAGTCACCGGCCTGACTGTAGAGATCAATCGTCTCACAGGTATTGGACAATTGATCTTTACCCGACCGCTAACCGATGCAGAAAAAAACACCTGCGAACAGGATAGAGGATGGGGGTGTAATGACCAGCTAGTAGTGGCCTCTGCAAGAGGAAAATGCCGTGCAGTTGTACGGCGATTTTGAGAGTCGAAGAGATGAGAAGGCTAGTCTTTAGTTTCGCTCTGTTGATCACCTCGACGCAAGCTATCGGACAAGAACCGTGGAAGAAGTTCTGGCTGTCGCATGGCATCCATCAAGGCATGACAGAGGCGGAATTTAACGAGAAGGCTGTCGAGTACAACTTCAAGGTCGAGCCATTGACAGCGGGGGATGACACTAAAGTCGTAAAGGCTGGCGATACAGATTATTGGCTTCTCTTTTGTGATGGCAAGCTAACTTACGCTTCTTGGACTTTCGACACGAATGAGGAGTTGATCAAATCCCTTAACGAACGGATCAACAAGCAGGGCTTCAGAATGGCGAACTACGAAGTTAGTTCGCAGTACAACGATGCAACCGGACAAGAGTTCAATCAGTTCACGATGCGTTTGGACAATCCTGAACGAGCGTACTCTGTCACCTATGTACTTTTTGAAGCCAATGGCCAGGTGACGGTGGAGGACACCGAGTACGACGATACTCACGGCTGCATCCGCGAGGGCTCTTGAAGATGCCAAGTCTAGCGCGCTGGGATTTTTGGATTGCAAAAGCCCTTACCTCGGCAGGTAAATGACATTGGTGATGGTACTAGTTTCGCTAGACAAAGGTTGGTTGGCGTCAGCGATACGGGGTCTTCGAGCGGAAAGCTGACGTTCCGCAAACGACCCAATTGCAGACATCCAACCTGAATGATGCTCGCGGGCCGGTCATTTTCGCGTTAGACGCGGGTCCACCGCTAATGCTATTGGCAACTAGGGTTGTCTGTTGGTGTTCGAATTTGACGGTGAAGATACAGCGCTTTTTGGTCTTGAATCTGGCTTTGCCTGTGCTGCTCGCGCTTTATATCGCGGTCGCACAGGCGCTTCCTTATTCGAACTCTGCCCCGATCAAGGTGTTTATAGTCTACTGCGCCACCGCGATCCCATTCTACTTCGTTGCTCAAGCCTTCAGTTTCGGCTTTCTGAAGGCTTTAGAACGGGTTCTGTGGCATCGTGCTCTGGCGCTGCTGATGGGCGCGATTGCCGCAATACTGTTCGGTTATTTCTATCTTGAACTGGTCGGGTCCTTGATCTGGTACCACGTGCCCTTCCTGGTTGGTGGTCTATCGCCGGGGTTCGAGCCTGCAGCAAGCGGTTTCCTCGACTACCTGGCCTCGAGCACATCGCTTCTGTTTCCTTTGATATGGATGCTGGCGAACCTTATCTATGAGGCGATCAGCCGGGACAGGCTTTTCTTCCCGGACAGGATGAATAAGAGCGAGCGGGCACACAGAGGCGAACGCCACTCAAGAAGCGGTGCCGGTACGGGTCAGGTAGCAACCACCTTTCTTACGAAAATCCCACAACATCTGGGTCGGAATCTTATCGCACTCGAGGCTCAAGAACACTACGTCCGCGTTTACACTGATCATGGGAGCGAACTCGTCTTGTACCGCTTCGGCGACGCGGTGACAGAACTCGAAGCGATTGGGTTCGGGGTTCAAGTTCATAGATCCTTTTTTGTCGCACCTAACGCCATTCAGGAGATCAAACGATCGGGCAAATCCTTCAGTTTGCAAATGCAGAACGGTCTAGAAGTTCCCGTAAGCCAATCCTATCGGGGTATAGTCGCTCGCATCCATGATCGCGCCTCGGTCGACCTGTTCCCGACCAATCGCGGAAATAGCATCAGCTGAACCTTAGGCTTGAGCATCAAGCCATCGGAATGGATCGGCTACGACATCCGGGTGATACTGCTGCAAATGGTACTGGATATCCTGCGGCAGGTCATCGAGACGCCAAACTCTGCCTCCCACCGCATGATCGATGGTTCGTCCTGCGATGTTGCCCATCATCATCCAAGGTCTCCAGTCCATCACGAGCGTATAAGAGGACGTGGAATCGACCCAGCTTCTGGTCGGATCGCGAAGCTCGTCAATTGTTGCCCTATTCGTGATAAGCTCCTTGTAAGACCACGGCTTTTCGTTGGGGTCGGTGGGCTCTAGCAAGGTGGTTGCCGTTGTCGTAAGCCAAAAATGGTTTCCCTGCAGCGTCGGCTCCGAAAGCACGACGTCGTAAAGAATTCGCCCGCGCGGTGCGAGTTTGTCGGCAGCTTCCTGGCTCGTCGTATTTGCCGCGCCCCAACTCATTTCTTCGCGGTTCGATGTCTTCACAATGTGTTGGCCCGGGCCGGTCCTGTACAATGGGACCTCCACGCTGGTTCCTGTGAACGGCATCGTGATATTGGGTTGATAGGTTCCGCTATTTGGGTCTGTGTAAAAAGACATTTCGTAGAGCCGGAGGTCGTACGCATCATGCGATATCCGTTCGTATCGCGAGATGGTGCAATTAAGCAGGCCGCACATAGGCTCAAGATTTCCGCCAACCTGAGCAAACCGGGTCCCCTTGATCCAAGCAAAACCTATCCTGCCGTCTGTACTTCCGCGCATCTTCACCAATGCCTCAAGGCGATCAATTGCAGCGCTGCTTCGCTCATCGGTTTTGGCTTCCGAAATCGCGCTCGCCATGCCTATTCCAGCGGGAAATAATGTACTGATCGCGCCGGACTTCAGAACACTTCTACGGGAGATCATTGTTGGGCCTCTTTGATCATTGATGCCGCTAAATCACAATGCGACTGTTGAACCAAAAGCGTTCAAAACCAACACTCGGGCCGGCTTATCTAAGCTTAAGAAATGGAGAGGAATGAAAAGGGGAAGGAACTCTCGCCTTCCCCTTTTCATCTTGCCGCCATGACTGATGAGGAAGAGCCATGACGCCAGGGAGATGATTAGAAATTGAACCCAAGGGTGGCCCCAATCCTGCGGGGGTTGCCTCGTGCAGGAACATATGAAGTGCCAAATGGCGCGGCCGTGAAAAACGCGTTCGCAACGTACTTCTCATTGAGGAGGTTCTTGGCCCAGAACGCCAGTGACCAATGCTCGCTCTTGACGCCCAAACGAGCATTCACAAGCGTCCTTGGTTGGATGTAGCCAGTATTACTCTCGTCGGTCCACATCTTGGATTGCCCCGCCACATCGACCCGTCCGAACAGATCGAGCGAAGCCGTGATCGGCGCATCATAAGCAGCCCCAAAGTTCCACTGCCACTTGGCCGAACGCTGGAGGGTATTTCCACCGATGTCGCCATCGGCGTTGCAGATTACGTCGTCGCATACACCCGCACGCAGGAGGCGGCCGGAAATCGTGCCTTCGTCATACGTTGCATCGATGTAGGCAAGACCGGCGTTGAGAACAAACCCATCGATCAGCTCATATTGCCCTTCCAATTCTGCACCCTTTGAAGAGGCTCCTCCGATATTGGTCGTGATTGTCGCGGTGTTGACGGGCGCTCCAGTCGGGGTCTGTGGAACCTGAAGGTTGGCCCAGTCGATGTAGAACAGGGCGACGTTCAAAATGCCCCGGCCGCCATCGAACACGTTCTTCGAGCCGATCTCATAGGTCCAGTTTTCGTCCGGCCCGAAGAACCTCTCTTCGTCAATCAAACCAGCGAAGGTGGATACATTGATGCCGCCAATCTTTGTGCCCTTAGCAACCGATGCGTAAAACAGATTGTCCGGCGTAGCTTGGAAGTCCACGGAAATCCGTGGCGTGAAATAGCTATCCGAATAAGTAAAGCCCGTGCCAACTACTTCCTTATCCTCGTCTGCGTAGCGGCCCTCGGCCGAAACCGTGAGGCGCTCCTCAATCAAGGGTATAGCGATACGGCCAAATATAGCCTGGCTTTCGGTCAACGTCTGAGCGGTGGTCTGGAACGCACCGGCAGGAACTGCCGTAATTGGCGTTAGATCTCGAAAAGGCATTACACCGAAGGCAAAGATATTGAAATCGTCGCCACTGAGATCAAACGCACCTATCGTGGCGTATATTCCGTTATCAGCCTCGAACTCGAGCCTAGCTTCATGCGTTTCATATTCGTAATTACCGACAGGTCCGAACGTAAAAAAGTTGGCTGCTCCTCCAAAGGCTCCGACGAGTGGATCTTTGTCAATTCCGCCAGCTGAAAAGACTTCTCCTTTGATATTGCCGAACAGATAGCTAATTGAAATATTATCAGTAATTTCGAGGTTCGCGCCGACCCGATAGATCCGCGTCTCGGCATCGAGGCCATAGCTGCGCGGGTCCTTTACAATCCCTTCAGTACCGCTTGGTCCAGGAATGGGGTCGAACGGAATCTTACCACAATACAGTCCGTTTGCATTGCCGCAGATCGTGTCTCCGTTGCTGCTTTCTATCCGATAGGCCGCGCCCCCTTCGGTGAAAGTATCGAACCTGTAGTAGTCCAGATCGACCTTCAGTGCAGAAACCGGGCTCAGGCTTAAGCCGAACATCATGGCTTCTTTGTTGTAGCCACCGATCTTCCCATCCGTGCCGGGATATACGCCTGCATCGGCATCTGGATGATTGTTTGGTATTCCTCCGCCAAATTCCGTGTGCCCAATACCGATCCGCGCAGAGAAGACTTCTGGAACAATAGGGAGGTTAGCCTTGGCAATGATGTCGAAGCCATCGTCCTCGGAAAAGCCGATTTCACCGCTTGCAGAAAAGTCCGAAAGCTCACGGCTTGTGGTGATATAATTAATCGCGCCGGCGAAGGCATTGTTGCCGTAAAGTGCGCTTTGCGGACCCTTAACTACTTCAATCCGCTCAAGATTGGTCGAGCCTAGGTCGAACGCATATTGTCGGGGGATATAGATGCCATCAATAAATACGGAGACATTTGTCTCAAGAGCATCGATGTTAAATTGGTTTGCACCGCGAATGGTCGGAACACCATAACCTCCGTTTGCGAAATCCTCGAATGTAAGGCCCGGAGTCAACAGTGCAACATCCTCAAGATCTGCAATCGACTTGGCTTTGATGTCCTCTGCAGAGAATGCCGAGATCGAGATTGGAACCTCCTGAATCGATTCCTCGATCTTGCGGGCAGTGACAAGGATCACATTGGACGAGGTGTTTGTTTCGGCCCCCATTTCCATTTCTTCTGCTTCTTGAGCTACAGCTGAGCTAGTAGAAATTAGAGCCGCGAAAGCGGCGCCGCACATCAGTTTACGATCATATTTCATGTGTCACCCCCAGGTTTGATTGGAAAGAATGCTTGAAGTGCCCACCATCGATTTTGGCGGTAGATAAAAGGATTGAGCCGGCATTATCGCGTTGCGACTCTTGCAAGAGCGCCGACTGGATCATCGAGCAGGTCGGGATCGTGCTCTTCGACAAGCGCGTAGAGTTCAGGCGGCAATTCTGCCGGTGTCCAGATCTTGCGGCCCCTGCCATTAGATGTCGTGTGGCCGTTGCGGCCATCCATCTTCATCCAGGGCCGCCAACTGGACATCGCAGTATAGCTGTATTGAGCCGGTATGTTTGGAGCAGTGCTGCCAAAGACGTCGTCTGCCTGCGCTTCGTACACGATCCATTCGCGATAGAAGACAGCGGGCTTCTGCGACGCTCCAACGTAGGCGCGGCCATATTCATTGGTGCGGATCAGCAGCTTGTCATTCTCGATCTTTGGTGTTTCGACACTGCGTTGCAAACGCACGCGCGAGCGCGGTGCAAAATCAGCGGAAGCCTCGCCCGCATTGCCAGGATTGACGTCTTCCCACTCATCAAGGGTATTGGCGAAGCGCACCGTGATCGGGCCCGTGCGATATTTTGGTACCGGAACGGCTTCCTTGATCCCAGGGAAGGTAAAGCTGGTAAGCTGCTGGTTGGTCTTGGGATCGGTGTAATAGGCGACTTCGAGGATCTGCGCCTCGAACATGTCACCTACCGGGACATAACGCGCGATAACGAAGGCCTGGAGTTTGCAGAACGGCGTTATTTCGCCGTCGAGCATGATTTCGCGGACAGCATCGAGATAGCTCATCGTAAGCGCGCCGTCCGCGCTGCCACGAAGCCGCATCGCGGTAGTGACCGGGTCAAGCGAATGCACTTCTCTGGAGAACCCGCGTGCATTCGCAGCAAGAGGCGCAATAGCTTGCGCGGCCAGCAGGCCGCCGGTTCCCAAAAGCAGGTTACGTCTTGCGATCATCGGCTCACCTCATTGTTGGAAGATTTCTGCAGTCCGCGCACAGCCATGTTGACTAGGGCTGCACCATCCCAGTCAGGCACACCGACACCATGCCGGAAGATCACAAGATCGTGTTCAGCGGACATATAGAGAACTCTGAAGCCGCCTCCTTCGATGATCCGAACATCATCGGTGAGGTAGGGCTGGGACATCGGAATGACGCCTGGCTGCCCGCTATAGTACGTGCGCAGCGGATCGAAAGGAGTGCCCAGCCAGAAGCCCATCCCGTGGTTGGGATTAACCTGAGAAGGCTTTGCCATCTCAGCTATCCAGTCAGCGGGGACGACTTCGCGTCCATTCCAGGTCCCGTCATTGAGCAACAAGACCCCCAGACGCGTCCAATCGCGAGGGGTGGCGCGCATGCAGCACATGATACGTGCCTTTCCGCCGGGACGATCGCGCTGGAAGGTCGCATCAGCGGCGCCGATCGGTTTCCATATGCGCTCAGACAGGATTTGCTCGACCGGCTTGCCTAGCGCCTTTTCGATCACCATGCCGAGTATTTGCATGTTCTGATCAGCGACATTGAACACGTGACCTGGCTTGTCAGCGAGGGGAAATTCGAGGGCGGCCCGGTTCACATCGCCGCAATATGTCAGACACATGAACCCATTGCCGAGTACCTGCGTGGCAGGGAGGCGTTCAGGCAATTTGAGGCCGCTCACGTTCTGCGCCAACTGCCGGACGGTGATCGAGCCTCGCGGATCGTCTCGCCATTGATCGATGTAAAGCCCGATCGGATCATCGAGCGACACACCCCCATCACGAAGGGCAAACCCCAGCAGCAAGGGGGCCATACTCCTAGTCATGGCTCTGCCATTGGCCAATGTGCTGGAGGTAAACTCATTCCAGTAATCTTCGAGGACGACTTCTCCCCGATGCACGACAATCAAGGCGTTGGACTTGCGCACCTTGGCCCACTCACGCATTTCTGCCAGCGTGTCGCGTCCCAAAGCGGAATGATCTGTCGACGGTAGAAATGCCCGCTCATCTCCTTCGATGACGGCATCTGGCCAATAAAAGTACTCAGCAGGCTCGAACGGGTTTTCTGGCCGGTTGAGCAAGCGCCACATGTATACCGGATCGCTGAAGCTCCAATGCTCAATCGCAGCCTCGGGATCATCGACACCGGCAGGCATCGTATACTGAGATCGATTCAGCCCATTCTGCGCGTGCTCTGCATATCCAGCGCTGGCGATCACAACTAGAAACCCACCAAAAGCAAAGAGGATCGCAATACGGACATTGCACCAGCTCAAATCAGAACGCTCCTATTAACGGCCCGAAGGTGCTGTGAGAAATGCAAGCCCCGTTCTTCCCATCGAAGTGTGGACGACTGTCAGACAATCTTTTTGATCCCATCTCAATCTTCTAGGGGCGTTTCGGGCCCTTTGCGCGGATGAAGGTGTAGTAGATGGGAAGACCCTACGAAGCTGAATGCAATTACCTGTGCTGTCTAGAATCCTTCTTGAAGGACCGGTCATTATGCACGAATGCAAATTCAAGAAGCATGGGTCGGTGGGCAACAGAGCTCTTGGTCTCCGCTCTGTAGTGTTATTCCTGAGCAAAGCAGTGCCCAATCCATTGTTAGTGGTCATTGTACGAATGTCCGCTTTCCACCCCACTTGCGGACATTTCACGCAGATCGGAATCCGCTCGTTTGCGGACGTTGCGCTAAGGCTAGAGCAATGCTTCGCCTGTCGCGTCAGTGCTACTACCTCCCCATTAAAGCTTTTGACCCCGTCTTGCTTACACACTCCGCTTTGCTTGCTCTGCCCGTCGCTTCAATCCTTCCGCTAAATGCTCTGCAACGGTCCTAACACTCGCATCCATAATCTCTCTCATGGTGCCAATCATCTCCCCACATAAGGAGCAAGAGACTTTGAGGTCTTGCTCGTTCGGGATTAGACGGACTGAACACCGCCAATAACAGTGAGGGCATTCGACCGGAATCGCAGCATGCCTAGACATTCATTTGCTCCTTTATCTTTCTTGTAAGGCGATTAGCAGCTCGCCTTAGCGCGATGGCATCCTTTGTGTTGCCGCCATGTTTGAATTGGCCATGCGCTTCGCCCTGGAGGGAGCGTCCGCCGTGAAGTCGGCAGCGCTCACGCCCTTTTATCGCAGGGCATCTGCACGACCCGCCCGCTCTCGTCTTCGCTCCGCAGAGTTTCGCGTTGGTCAGTAATTTGGGCACTGGTTTCATCTCGCTGTTCATGGGGTTGCCCCTTGTTTTTCTCCTCCTCCCGGTGGTCGTGGTAGTGGACATGCTGGTGCAACTCCTTCTCGACTTTGATTGACTGCTGTGTCTTGCGCCCTCGGCCTTTGAGTTCCTCCAACAGCCTGAGTTGATCGTTGAAGGTGCGTGCTAGCTTGGTAGCAACAAGGGCTGCACTGTGGTCACCGTCATAACGCAGGGATCGAGCGGCAAGGCGCATCTGCATCATGTTGACGGCTACGATTTGCGCAGCCAGCATCGCTTGGACTTCGTTTTCAGGCTTGGTCGAGTTGATTATTGCCAGGGCTGCCGAAAACTCGTGCTCATCCAGCCGCCATTGATAGGCCTCTTCGTCCCAAATCCTACGCTCGCAAAGCCTTTCTAGCTGATCCATGAATGTCGTGATGACAGCCTGTGAACGCGTGCCAAAGGCATGGGCAAGTTGCGCGGTCCACAAATCAATATCCGAATGCGGTGCAGTCCAATACTCCTGATCCATTCCAGCAGGCTCAAGGATGACACCCGGAGGATATGGCAGAGACAACAGATGCTCCACCATCGCGTCCTTCTTCGCCTGCAATTCCTTTGCAGGCTTTGAACGTTTGCGCGGCTTGCGCTTTTTCGGGTTTGCAGCGTCCAGATCGTCGCCGTCGAGCCTGCTGCTGCGATTGATCGCGGTTCCCGATGGATCAGGCTTAGTCGGAGGACGCTTCAAGGTTCGCCTCCCAGAATGCTGGCAGGTGCGGATAGCTGCCACGGTTGAATTGATCCGGATTGCCGAACACATCGCGCCAGCTTGCCCGGTTACGATCCATCACGAGCATGCGACTGTTGCCCATGCGGTCGAGCAATCCACCCCAGCCCTCGCGGGTCCGGCAAACTCCGAAAATGTCGGCAGTGGACCAGCCGTCAGACGCGGCCTGCTTTGCAAAGTTATTGAACCACCATTCCGAGGCTTCGCACAATCGGAGCCAGCGCTTCTTGCTGCAGCCTTTGTTCGGCATGCAACAGTCGAGGCCTGAAAGACCAGCCCGCCACGTCTTTAAAAGCTCCAACGGTGCAGGAACGTTAGGGTCAATAGGGTCAATAGGTCGGTTTTGGAGGCTATTGTTCCTATCGTTCCTACTGTTCCCACACCTCAGGGCTTCATCGACCTGTTCTCGCCAGCCGCTCATTGTGTTGCCTCATGCACGGCAGGATTGACTGTGTAGTCCTTTCGTTGCCTTCCTGGGGTGTCGCCATCGCGGTCGAAGTCCGCCCGAATCCAGCCGGAGGCTTCCAGCACCTCGATTGCATCATCAATCGCGCCCTTCGGTTGTAGGGCCTTGAGCTTCTGTCTGTGCGGGTGTTGCCTCAACTCGCGCTGATTAATCCGGCGCAGCCCATTCTTGCGGATGTAGCGTGCAACCAACGCAGCGTTTCGATCCGCCACAGAAACCGCAGCATCTCCATAGACACGCTCTGCCATCGGCTTCGCGTAATCCTCGCACCACTCGATTGCGGCGGCTAAGGAACTCCTCGATATCGACCTTGGCTCCTCGCCTCCCCCGAAAGCCCACTTTGTCAGTTCCGCCACCAGCGCGAGGCGAAGCACAGCCCCGCTCAACTTGCCAACAAAGCTATCATAAAGGCTGACCCCATCGCCTTCGCCGGAAGCGTTGTGCTTGTCCCAGCTTTCGAAGGTCTCCGCTGCATCGTCATCCAGTTGCAAGATAACGGGAGAGCGCTTCCCGTCTGTGTCCTGCCCCCATGAGAGCAATTCCAGGCGCTGATAAGCCCTTTCGAGGGAAGAAAGGTCTGGCACTATCCTAGGACGCTCAGGAAGCCGCTTCTCAGGCCATGCCCAAAGAATGCGTGGAACAAGCCCGTCATTGGCCCCAGTGAGCAACTCAACCAGCTTGTCCGGCTGGATCGACCCGAGAACGCTAATTCCGGTAAATTGAAGATCTAGTGAGCCGGAGCCTTTGCGGGTGATATTGTGAGGCTTCCCGCCATGGGCCGCGATCCAGAACGGACGGCCTCCAGTGGTGTAACGCTCGAAGCTTTCAAGCCAGCCAGCAAGTTCATCATTGTAGCACAGGACGCCTTGCGGATTGCCCTTGAGCACGCTCGCCGCAGCCTCAGGGGTTGTATCTGAAATGACAGGGCGGCGCTCTTGCGGTTCTTCTGGCTCGACAGCCAGCACCGGCAATTCAGGTGTCTGGTTTTCCGTACCTGCTGAGCCTCGCACTTCCTCCTGCCATTTTGCCCGCTCTGCCTTTGCCCGCTCGCACTCTGCCTGCCATTCCCGGCGTGCTTCTTCGTGGGATTCCTTCGCGGCATTCTGGATTGCCCACAAGGGCCGGGTCATTTTGTCGAGCGGAGCAGACTTGCGGGAACTGGGATCGCCAAGCGCAGCACACCACAGGATGCACGGTTCAGACCAGCCGGACCCATAGGGCGAAATCCAGCGCTTACCGCCGATCAGGCTGGCAGCAGAAGCAAGATAGCCCATTGCCGCGTAATCAGGCGCAGTTGAGGTCACTTCCGCAACATCGAGGATTGAACGCCATGCAGGGCCAAAGAGATCAGAGGGCATATCCACCGGCGCGCGACGGCCGTTGTTTATCAAGGTAAGGTCTGGAACGGGCCAGACGCTTATCGTTTCGGCATTGTCGAATGCCTGTTTCATGGTTGCAGCCGTCATTGCGCGGCCTCCATAAGTTCGTCGTTGAAATCCTTGGCTACGGCTGGGAAGAATGCCCGAACCGCTAGGCCCTGATTTGAGTAAGCCCGCGCTGCCTTGTGTGCGCAGTTGCGTCCGGCTTCGTCATTGTCGCCCCCGATTGCCACGCTTCGCACCTCAGGAGGAAAGCGCATGTTCGGCAGCATGGTTGAACCAGCCGCAGCCCAGACAGGCCGACCGAGTATTTGCAGGAGAGAAAGCCCGTCCTCGATACCTTCGCACACCAAGAGTTCGCCGCCATCAAGTGCTCCCAGCCGAACAGCGCCACCAGAAACCCGCCCTAACGAAAGCTTGGGATTGTCCATGTCAGCTTTGCCTCGACCGTCTTGGGCCAGGAATGTGCGCTGTATGCCCTGCAAAGGCCCCTGAGACGACGAAACGCAGGCGATTAGGCAAGGATAGTCCGGGCCGCTCTTTCCATAAGGAAGCTCAGCGTAACGTAACGAGGGTGGCAGATCGCATGTTATCCCGCGATTGCGCAGATAGGCTTCTGCCAACGTCCCTTCTATCGGCTGGGCAGCACGCCAAATAGCAAGCGCTTCGTCGGTACGATCGTGCTCTTGTTTTGCCGGTAATGAAGGGATCGTAACCACAGGCAAATCGCCTGCGCCGAGCATCCGCGCAGCTTCGTGCATGTCAACGCCGTGGAGTGCCCTTACGAAATCCAGCACATCACCTTGCGCCCCACAACCGAAGCACTGGAATCGCTCGCCGCCCTTGTAGATCGTGAAGGACGGGGAGCGGTCAGGGTGGAGAGGACAACAGCACTTCCATTCCCCGCCAGCGCGCCGGAGCTTGGCAACAGCGCCCACGACTTGCGGCAAGGGGTTGTCGCGCCTGATCCGGTCGAAGTCGAATTGTTGAGGGCGTTCGTCCCGATATACACGTTGAGCGAAGGTCATAGGCCAACTCTCCCCAACCGGCAGGGGTCGTATCGCTCCAGGTTGTCGAGCGCAAAGCGCACCGCGTCCTCGCGTTCATGAGGACCAAAGAAGGCAAGTGACGCAGCACTTCCTCCTCCAGCACTTAATTGCAGTACATCGAAGCCGCCGCAGTCCTGACGGACCACTTCGATTGTTCCGTACTCGTCTGGAATATCGACAACCACGTTGCGCTTTTTCTCGCCGTAGTTCTCAGCTTGATCGACAGCACCGTAGTATGAGCCATCGCCAGCAAGCGGGGTGCAGCCATCCTCTTTAGACCAGAGGACCGCCTGCCAGTGTCCCGGCGAGGTTTGAACGACCGATACATGAGTGAAGCCGAGCCTTGCGGCGATAGGGACCACCGCGTCACTCATGACGACACCGCCCGGCACACCTTGCGCTCAATCTTGTCCAACCAGAACCGAACGCCCGGACCCGAAGGCTTGGGGTCATAGTATGCGCGCTGGCAAACCTCAGCTTCCCAATTTGTCAGTCCAGAGGCGTGGCGGAGAATGTCCCGCGCCTGCACTTGTGACGACCGGAATAGACCCGGAACGAATCCGGCAGGCTTTTCGACAAACCATGTCTTGCCATCCCAAGGCTGCAACGCGGCTTGCATTTCGTCGTCGAGGGAAATCGCGGTCATAGCGCGCCCTCCTTCGAGAACTCGCTGCGCCACATGGACTCAGCCCTGCGCTTGTCGATCCGACCGCCAGAGAACAGTCCGTTGCGCTCAATCCATTCATGGGCGTCTGCCTCCAGACCGTTGCCGAATTGAACAGAGTTGACTATAATACTCTCATCAAATCCGAGCCCGCCAAGGTAGGATTCAAGAGAGCGGTTGCGCCGGGTCAGCGTCCCGGCCAGCCGCTTTTTCTTTGACATGGTTTCTACGCGGCCTCCGCTTCGGAGGTGGACTGAAACCGGCGCGACTTGCGCCACGCTTCTATGTCGTCGGGATCATAGAGAACCTTGCGCCCGGACTTAATGAATTTGGGACCGACGCCCTGAACGCGCCAGTTCTCCAGCGTTCCTTCGGTGTGACCGATCAGAGGAGCTGCCGCTCTGGTATCCAACAGTGGCTTCATTTTCGTGCCTCACTGCTACCGACGCACAACGCGTTGGCTTCAATGGGCAGCATTCAGCATACGTGGCTAAGCCATTGCAAAAGCTATAAATTTGAGGCGGATACAAAGCAAATGTGAGCAATTAAAAGCCATTTAAAGCTTTATCTATCGAAGCAAGCACCTCCTTGAGATTAGTAATCACACGAGAATCCTTTTTGCGCACAATGAGGTTGAAGTGCGGACGGATGCGGTCTTCAATCGTCTTGGCGAGTGCCCTGTCCGGGTTGCCTACGTCCGCTTCGTAAATGGCCCTGCCTTCCCAAGAGGCCCGCTCACAAACTACACCTCTTGCAACCCTCTCCTTGAACAACCTGAGAATGTGTTCAGTTTTAGATGGTCTGCCCGCTGTTGTTGGATCAGAGGATAGTCGCTCCGAAAGAGCCTCATATTGCTCTTGAGCTTCTAACTTCTGTTGCTCCAGAGTTTCTAACGAAACCCACCCCTTCGAAGCTCGATAGCGGTTATCGAGTAATCTAGAGAGGCTGCCGGTTTCAATCCAAATCCAGCACGGCAAATCTTGACGCTCAGAGAATGGATCATCGGGATCAATCGACCACGTTAGGTAACGCAGGTTTGGAGTTGTCGTAATCCACCAATCAGGAGGCATCGGAGTCACAGCGCCACCGCCCAAAAGGCTGTAACCGGCAGTAAGGTCTCCGTCCTGCAATAACTTTGTGAAGTCATGCATGACCCGGCCCGCATGGGTCGCTGCATGCAGCCAGTGTCCATTTTCTTCAATGCGATCAAAGTAGACGTCTGAGAGATTGTAGGGCCAGCCCCCCTTTCCAGCCAACTCATGACTGCCAAACGCGGTGAGCGCCCACTTGAGGGGGGTCCATCCTTCTGCCCCGGAGTTCAGACCGGGCAATTCCTTCCCGTCCTTCCTCTTTTGCCAATCCGACATTCATCGCCTCCGCTAGGCGACCGCATACTGAAATGACGCGGCAGGCAGTGCGGTGCCTGCTGTTCGGGAGCTACCCTAGCCGCGCCACACGTTCATGCCCGCAAGTCCGCAAGCTGAACAACGTTCGTTTCATCCTTCTTTGTGAGAAGGCTCTTAATATGATCGGACCATGCTTGAAGCGCCGCCTTCTTCTCAGGCCCCCAATCGTGGCGTTGGTATATTCCAGCAACGCCCGACTTGGACTCGCCCACATGGTTCAGGATTGCCTCGGTCACCTCAAACCGAACGCCAAGGCGCTGCATTCCTGTTGCCAGTGTCCTTCGCAAATCGTGAAGCGTCCAGCGCTCCAGCCCCTCGCCTTCGTTCAGTTCGGCAATCTTCGCATCCAGCCGCTTCTTTGCTTTTGAGAAGCCTGAAACCGGAGTCTTGCCCGTTGTGGTGAACAGTAACCCTCTGCGAGGCCACCTATCGTTCCTATTGTTCCTATCGTTCCGCACTTTCTCAATCTCTGCCAAAGCCAAGACGGAGAGTGGAATGTCAGTTGCATGACCATTCTTCGCCCGTTCGGCTGGCAAAGACCAGATGCTACGATCCTGATCCAGCTCAGACCATGATAGGCCAGCGACTTCCTCTCGGCGCGCACCAGTGAGAGCCAACAACCTAATGAGTGGTCCAAACGGATTGCCCAATTCTTCACAGGCCCGCCAGACCAACACCAGTTCCCAATCTTCTAGGTAACGGTCGCGGGCCTTCGCACCCTCAGGCCCCTCCATCCCTAGCATTGGAGAGGTCTGAATATCGCCGTTGTTGACCGCCCAGCGGAAGAGTCTGCGCAGGATCGCAAACACCTTCTTTTCGGTCGCTGGCATCTTTCGAAGCGGGCGAAGGATCGAGGTAATGTCCCGGCGCTGGATTTCAGGGAGTGACTTGGAACGAAGAACCGGGACTGCGAAGCGTTGTAATGTCCGCTCGGCATCCTCCCACGATGCAGGCCAATCGACCTTAAGGCATTCGTCGGTGAACCGAGAAAGATAGCCCTCGAATGCCAGTTCAACAGTCTCTCGGCGTTTTTCAGCCTTCTCAGACTGCGGATCAATCCCCTGCGTCGTCATAAGTGACAGACGCCCTGCTTCGTCTCTTGCTTTTTCTGCTGTAATCGATCCGTGCGGGCCAATGGTATAGCGCCGGACCTTTGCCCCTCGTCCACCAAGCCGATACTGGAAGATAAAGACCTTGCGGCCCTTGGGAGTGACCTTCACCCCAAATCCGGCAATCTTGTCATCCCACAAGAAGTCGTCACGTTCCCCGGCCTGGAGGTTATCGACACTTGTCTTACTGATGCGCTTGGTTGCCATAGGTGATTGCTAGCTCCAATTTCAGCAATCACGTTAGCGGGAATTTGGGTGAACAGCAATGAAGCTAAGTGGACAATTACGAGGATAATCACCGCCACGCCGCTAGTATTACCACGAAACGGAGCCGATAACTCTTAATCAGCGGGTCCTAGGTTCGAGCCCTAGTGCGTCCACCACACTCTCCTCATATTCGTAATTCACATTGTGCTGTTAGTGACAATGGTTGCAATCACATTGAAATGTGATATTGCGGTTTCATGGCTTCTGTAATCGATCGCGTTCGCGAACTCATCACTTCCGGCGAAATGACCAAGAGCGGCTTGGCGCGCGCTGCCGGGCTCCATGCAAACACTCTGCGCGATGCTGGAGACCGCGCCTGGAATCCCACTGCTGACACGCTTGCCAAGCTTGAGAGCTTCCTGCTCAATCACGATGACAGCCCGGTGCTGGTCGGGATCGAGGAAATCATCGAGGAAGCACGCAATGGCCGCATGTACATCCTGGTCGATGATGAAGACCGCGAGAATGAAGGTGACCTCATCATCCCCGCCCAGATGGCAACGCCCATGGCGGTCAATTTCATGGCCATGCATGGCCGCGGGCTGATCTGCCTCGCGCTGGATCGCGCCCGTGTCGATGCACTTGGCCTTGAACCGATGAGCCGCAACCACACCGAGGCGATGAAAACCGCCTTCACGACTTCGATCGAAGCGAAGGAAGGCGTCACCACCGGCATCTCGGCCGCTGACCGGGCGCGAACCATCTCTGTCGCGATCGATTCGACCAAGGGACCGGACGACATCGTCACGCCAGGCCATGTCTTTCCCTTGACCGCGCGCGATGGCGGCGTCCTGATCCGGGCGGGCCATACCGAGGCCGCCGTGGATATCTCCCGGCTTGCAGGGCTCAACCCCTCGGGCGTGATCTGCGAGATCATGAACGAGGACGGGACCATGGCGCGGCTCGAGGACCTGATGGTGTTCGCCCGCAAGCACGGCCTCAAGATCGGCACGATCCGGGATCTGATCGAATACCGCATGCGCAATGACCATCTGGTTGAACGGATTGGCGATCACAGCTTCACCTCGGACTATGGCGGTGACTGGCGCATGCTGACCTACCGCAACACGGTTGATGACAGCGAGAGCTACGTCCTGCAGAAGGGCCAGGTGATACCCGGAGAACCCACCCTCGCCCGTGTCCATCCGATCTCGATCTTCGACGATCTGCTTGGCAAGCCCGGCCCGCGCAAGCGGACACTCCAGCGCGCGATGCAGGCAGTAGGCGAGCATGGCTCTGGTGTAATCGTGCTCATCACTGGCAGGCCCGCTGGAAACAAAGGCTACAGCGAGGAAGACGAGGTTCGTAATGTCGGCGTCGGCTCCCAAATCCTGGCAGACCTCAAGGTCGAGGACATGATCCTGCTGTCCAATTCGCAGCCCAATGTCGTCGCGATCGAAGGCTATGGCCTCAACATCGTCGCCACCCGCCCCATTCCGGAGTAAGACTCAATGGCCCGTATCCTGATTGTCGAAGCGCGCTTTTACGCGCATCTCAATGACATGCTGATCGCAGGCGCACGCGCCGTAATCGAAGCAGCTGGCCACGAGGCTGAGGTGCTGACCGTGCCCGGAGCGCTCGAAGTGCCGGGAGCAATCGCCTTGGCAGCGGAGAGCGGCCAATATGACGGCTTTGTCGCGATTGGCGTGGTGATCCGCGGCGAGACCTATCACTTTGAAATCGTCGCAGGGGAAAGCGCCCGCGCCATCATGGCGCTGACCATGGACGGGATTGCGATCGGCAACGGTATTCTCACGACTGAGAACGAAGCGCATGCTCTCGTTCGTGCTGATCCATCGCAAAAGGACAAGGGTGGCGAAGCTGCCAAGGCAGCGCTTGTGCTGATGGATCTGCAGCAACGTTTCGCCGCCTGAGACCCCGTGCCACCGGCTAAAGAAAGTGGCGCTCGAATCAGGCTGCATGAGTCTTAACAGCTAGGCCTAAGTAGTGATCCGGATAGGTCTTTCCCGGAGATCGCTGCTAATCCCAATCGCAACAGGGTAAGCCTCAGGAAAGGGGAGCAGTGCTCCCGTTGCGCACCCGGCAGGGAATTCTGCCGGCCGACTTCATGCGCCCCTCCCCTGAGTGCTCCTCGCCTGGGCAGGAGGTCTCTTTGCACCACTACGATCAGACATCTTACTCGGGATTGAAGGTGCAGTGCTGATGCTGCGTGCACGCAGGAGTGAGCCATGAGTGAAACGCTTCGATCGCCATCGCTCGCAGTGGGATCAGCCATGGCAGATGCGCAATACGCGGATCGGGATCATGAGTGGAACCGGTCGAGTGCACCCGATGCTGCTCCAGCCATCAGGGAGCGCAGGCCGTCTGACGACCAGCGCCTGTTGCAGCGCAATGATCTGATCCGATTGGCTGACCAGTTGCAGGCCCTTGCGCAAGAGCTGGAAGACGCACGCCGCACACAACCGGCAATTCCCCTCATGGCACCTGCCTCGAGCGAACCGACGGCGCATTCGACCCCTGCCGCAGCATCGCCGACGTCGCCGCAAGTAACGCAATTCGGGCGCGAACACTTCCTTTCGCTGGCACGCAAGCGCTACGAAAACAGGCGCAAGCGTGTTGCCGTGTTTGCTGCAAACGATCTTTTCGGTGAACCAGCCTGGGATATCCTGCTGGATCTCTACATCGCCTATGCAGAAGGCAAGACAGTGTCGGTTTCGAGTGCGTGCATCGGCTCGGCATCGCCGCCCACCACAGGATTAAGGTGGCTCGGGGTCTTGCAGGATGCCGGTCTGGTAGAGCGCGAACACGACCCGCATGACCAACGCCGCATTCTCGTGCGGTTGTCAGATCATGGGGTCGAGCGGATGGAGACCTACTTCTCGCAAGTGCTTGAGGCAGAAGGTGTACTTCCGCGTCAAGCCACTGGTTAGTCCTGATACTGGCTGCCTGCCGACCTGTTCAGCGATCACGCGCGAAGTCTAGCTCCGCTTGCCGTAACATGCAGCACCTGCATAGCGGGCGCTATCGCCAAGCTCTTCCTCGATCCGGATCAACTGGTTGTATTTCGCAAGCCGGTCCGACCGCGCGAGCGAGCCGGTCTTGATCTGACCGCAATTGGTCGCAACCGCGAGATCGGCGATCGTCGCATCCTCGGTTTCACCAGAGCGGTGGCTCATGACGGAGGTGTAGCCCGCACGATGCGCGATATCGACCGCATCGAGTGTCTCTGACAGCGTGCCGATCTGATTGACCTTGACCAGCAGCGAGTTGGCCAGGCCCTGCGCAATGCCATCAGTCAAACGCGCCGGATTTGTCACGAAAAGGTCATCGCCCACGAGCTGCACCTTGTCCCCAATAAGGTCCGTAAGCGCTTTCCAGCCCGCGAAGTCATCTTCAGCCATGCCATCTTCGATCGAACGGATCGGATAGTCTTTGCACAAATCGGCAAGGTACTGCGCCATTTCTTCCGGGCTTAGAGATGTGCCTTCGCCTGCCATGTCATACCGCCCATCGGCAAAGAATTCCGTCGACGCGCAATCGAGTGCGAGGGTCACATCTTGGCCCGGCTTGAACCCGGCTTGCTCGATAGATGCCATGATGAAATCAAGCGCGTCACGGGTGCTGGCCAAGTCAGGTGCGAAACCGCCTTCATCGCCGACAGAGGTTGCGAGGCCTTTCTGCGAGAGGCCCTTCTTGAGCGTGTGGAAGATCTCTGAACCCCAGCGCACAGCTTCGGCAATCGAGCCCGCACCCACCGGCATCACCATGAACTCCTGGATGTCGATCGGGTTGTCTGCATGCTCGCCGCCGTTGATGATGTTCATCATCGGCACCGGCAGAACATGCGCAAAGACGCCGCCGATATAGGAATAGAGCGGCAGACCGCGCGCATTGGCTGCCGCTTTGGCAACCGCCATGCTGACACCGAGAATGGCGTTCGCGCCAAGCTTGCCCTTGTTCGGCGTTCCATCAAGCGCAATCATGGCCATATCGACATCGCGCTGATCTTCGGCATCAATACCGAGCAAGGCATCGGTGAGCGGACCGTTGACCGATTCAACCGCTTTGAGGACGCCCTTGCCAAGGTACCGTGCCTTGTCTCCGTCGCGCAGCTCAACCGCCTCATACGCGCCTGTCGAAGCGCCCGAGGGAACGGCAGCGCGTCCAAAACTTCCGTCTTCAAGCAACACATCGACTTCCACTGTCGGATTGCCGCGGCTGTCGAGTATTTCGCGTCCGTGAAGATCAATGATTGCGGTCATGGGATCAGCCTGCCTCTTGGTGTTGTAATCTCTTAACACACCCCCATATAGTTGTTTGGGGCGATGATGCGCGCTCTATGCGCCGGATCATAACGGCGCAAGCGGCGTTGCAATCATGGATACGTTTTCGCCGGTTTTGCACCTGCGAAGAAAGTCTTGTATTTTAGCTCGAAGACTCGAAGGGAGCTCAATCATGGCAGAAGCCAAAACCACGCGGAAGAAAACACCCGCAAAGAAAACCACCACCAAGTCGAGCGCGACGACAGCCGAAACCGGCGCCAGCGAAGCGAAGACCCGCTTTAGTGCTGCACTGGAAGAAGCCAAGGCAGGCGCGGCTGCGCTCAGGGCCGAAGCTGGAGAGCGCGCAGGCGCCTACCGTCAGGAAGCAAAGGCAAAAGGAACCGATCTCGTGGCAGAAGCAAAGAATTACGGTAACGAAGCCAAGGCGAAGGCTGGCGAGCTTGCGACTGAAGGCAAGAACAAGGCCAGCGATGGTCTCGCTTCACTGGGCAAGGTCATTTCGGATACCGCTCCGCAGCTAGATGAGCGCTTTGGCGACCAGTATGGGGATTATGCCCGCAAAGCCTCGCGCAGTCTGCAAGAAGCCTCAGCCAAGCTGGAAGCAAAGAGCGTCGAGGATATCGGCGAAGATGCGCGCGAATTCGTGCGCAAGAGCCCAGGCACTGCCCTTGGGATCGCTGCGATCGCTGGGTTCCTGCTCGCACGGCTGTTTCGCGGCTCTCGCGATTAAGCCGCGCGGAGCGTAAGGGGGCTCTATGCGCGAGGATGACGCACCGGGTGAGCAACGCTCACCCAGTGCAGAGGACGAGTTTGAGGAAGCATTGCGCGGCGACGAGGACTCGCTGAAGCGCGAGCCCGGCTTGTCCGATGAAGTCCTCGCCCTGATCGCTGACGGGCGGACCTATGCGGAAGCCGAGTTCGCGTTTCAGAAAAGCCGCCTGAGCTATAGCGCCCAGCAAGGCAAGTCGGCGGCGCTGTCTGTCCTTGCCGCCCTCGCCTTCCTGCATCTTGCGCTGATTGCGCTGGTGGTTGGAGCTGTCCTCGCACTGACTCCCTACCTCACTGCCTGGGGCGCAACCGCAGCCGTGGTTGGCGTGCTTTTGCTCGCGACGCTCTTCGTCTTGCTGAAAGCGCGCAACCGCGCGCGCAACATCGCTGACGCGTTTGCCGAGGACAACGAAAGATGAGCGATCTAAAACAGCAGATGTTGGAAGATCGCGCTGTACGTAATGCCGCCAAGGCTTTGCTTGATGCCGATATGGCGCATGTGAAGAACACCTTTTCAGGGCCGAGCCTGACGGAGCGTGCAGCGGCGAACCTTAACGATGGCGCGCGCGAGGTGTTCGACAAGGCGAGCGCTGCGGCCAATGATCACAAGGGCATTCTTGCCGCTCTTGTTGGTGCCGTACTGATCTGGTTTGCGCGCAATCCTATCCTGTCGCTGTTTGAAGATGCTGGAGAGGGCTCGGATAGCGCGGAGGGAACAACTTCAAAGGTCGCAGCGGAAGAAACCGAGAATTGATGCCGGAGCACTTGCAACACGGCAGTCATGGAGAATTCTACAATGTCCGATGACGAGAAACGTGAAGAACTGAAACAACGCATCGCGGCTGGCGAAGCACGTCATGCAGCGAGAACGGTCGCCGAAAGCGCCAAGGAAGCGGCTGGAAACGCGGCAGAATTCATCAAGCGCAAGCCGCTTGTCGCCGTCGGCGGCGCGATTGCGGCTGGCCTTGCGATCGGATTGATGACGAAACCCGGCCGCCGCGTAGCGCGCCAGGCAGTCGGCAAGAGCAGCGTCTTCGCGTTGCTCGCACGCGACGCGGTCCTTGCCTTCGGTATGAAGCTGATCGACGAAGCCTCGACTGCGGCCCGGACAGGCCAGGACAAACTCGAAGATTTGAGCGATTCCGCACGCGATTCCGCTCGTACGGTGAAGCGCGAAGCTACCTACATCGCGGCCAAGGCGTCCGACAATGCCGCCGCAGCCAAGCGCACAGCCACCCGCAAGACGCGCCGCGCCGTCCGAGGGTTTCGCGACCGCATTTCGAGCTAGGCTGCGCTTGTTCAGTTGATCGACCACGTGACGGCTTTGCCTGTCATGACACTTCGTCTATGGGCCTCAGAAAATGCCTGCGATCAGGCGCCTCCCCATTGAGAAAGGTCGAGAATATGGAAGAAACAACCCCGAAACAGAAGCTCCACCTGGTCATGGGGGGGCGAGTCAAGGATCCGCGCAGCCTCGAATTTCAGGATCCGGAAAGCCTTCACGTCGTGGGAGTTTTTTCCAATTACGAAGCGGCCGAGGATGCCTGGCGTTCGCAGGCGCAGCGCACGGTTGACGATGCCGAGATGCGCTACGTCGTCGTGCATATCCACCGGCTGCTGACCCCTGACACCTGAGCGAGCAACGCAAGCCGTGGCCTATCTGCTCCGGCCTTTTTGCGATGACGATGCCGAAGCAATCGCCAATTTGATGCAGCGCGCAATCAGGTCAATAGGACCGTATGCCTATTCGGCAGAGCAGATCGCGGCATGGTCCGCGCGGCATCCCGGACCCGAGCGCTTTCGCGAACGGCATGTATCTGGCGACACGATCCGCGTTGCAGTGGACCCGCAAGACAGACCAGTGGCTTACGCGCTGCTGGAGGCTGATGGGCACCTGGATCACCTCTATTGCGATCCCGATCACACGCGGCGCGGACTTGCGCACGCCCTGCTCGCCGAGATGGAGCAGCGGGCGCTGCAATTGGGATGCGAGCGGCTTTACACCGAAGCGAGCGAGCTGGCGGTTCCTTCATTCGAGCGCGCCGGTTACGCAGTGACGCACAGGCGCGACTTCACCATCGCACATGACGGGCGCGAAGTAGCTATCCACAATTACGCTATGGAAAAGGCGCTCGGTTAAACCGCGAGCGCCCTCGCTCCTATAAGATCAGATGAATTCGATCTTGTCGACGACGTAGAACCGGTCGCCTGACGGGACAGTCACTTCGATCTCGTCATCGACCTGCTTGCCAATCAATGCGCGCGCTATCGGCGAATTGTAAGAGATGCGGCCCTTGCTGGCGTCAGCCTCGGTCTGACCGACAATCTGATACTTTACCGGCTTGTCGTCTTCGTCGAGCAGAGTGACTGTCGCGCCGAAAATGATCCGGTCGCCCGACAGCGTTGACGGGTCGATGATCTGCGCACGGCTGACCTTGTCTTCCAGTTCAGAAATCTGTGCTTCAACCTGGCCCTGGCGCTCTTTCGCAGCATGGTACTCAGCGTTTTCCGACAGGTCGCCATGCGCGCGCGCTTCTTCAATCGCTTCCACAATGCGCGGGCGTTCCGCACGCAGGGCCTTGAGATCGGCGGTGAGCCGCTCATAACCTTCTGCCAGCATCGGAACCTTTTCCATCGTAGCCATCCATTCTATCCTTCAGCGCGCAATCGTCTCAAAATTCAGCGAAATTCAGGCCGCGGCCGTCTCTGCCGGAGCGGCCAAGTCACGCTGAAATGTCGGGAGATACGCTGTGTTCGTTCAGCTATAATAGTCCTGGAGCGAGCGAACTTCAAGCTCACTTGCATTTACCGCATGAATTGCGCTTGCCGCAGCACTCGAAGCCGTCGCGGTCGTGTAGTACGGGACCTTCGCTTCCAACGCCGTTGCGCGGATCGATTTGGAGTCCATCAGGCTCTGCCAGCCTTCGGTCGTGTTAAAGATCAGGTCGATATCGCCATCGATGATTCTATCGACGATATGCGGTTGCCCCTCTGCCACCTTGTTGACGAGCTCAACTGGCAAGCCCTGCTCCACCAGATAGCTCTGCGTTCCGCCCGTTGCGACAACGTTGAAGCCTTGCTCGATCAGGGTCTTCACCGCGCCGAGGATATGTGGCTTGTCTGTGTCCTTGACAGAAACGAACAGCGTTCCTTCGCGCGGCAGCACCATTCCGGCTCCCATCTGCGACTTGAGGAAGGCCTCTTCAAAGGTCCGGTCGATACCCATCACTTCGCCCGTCGATTTCATTTCGGGCGTGAGCACCGGATCGCTGCCAGGGAAGCGGTTGAAGGGGAACACCGCCTCTTTCACTGCCATATAATCAAACTCGCGCTTGAACGGCTCAAAGCTGCTGAGCTTCTCACCCGCCATTACTCGGCTCGCGATCTTGGCGACCGGCTGCCCGATCGCCTTGGCAACGAACGGCACCGTGCGGGAAGCGCGCGGGTTCACTTCGATCAGGTAAACTTCGCCGTCCTTGACCGCAAATTGCACGTTCATCAGGCCGACGACTTTGAGTGCCCGAGCCAAGGCCTCGGCCTGGCGCTCCATTTCCTCGATGATTTCGGCGGGCAGCGAGTAGGGCGGCAAAGTGCAGGCGCTGTCGCCTGAGTGCACGCCTGCTTCCTCGATATGCTGCATCACGCCCGCGACGCGCACTTCCTCGCCATCGCACACCACGTCGACATCGCATTCGATCGCGTCGCGCAGGTACTGGTCGACCAGCACCGGACTGTCGCCGGACACGTTCACCGCCGTCTTGATGTAGTCGTCGAGCTGCGCCTCGCTGTCGACGATCTCCATCGCGCGGCCGCCAAGCACGTAGCTCGGGCGCAGCAGGACGGGGTAGCCGATCCGTGCTGCGACTGCGGCGGCCTCATCGCGGCTGTAGGCAATGCCATTGTCGGGTTGCTTGAGGTTGAGCTTGTTGACGAGCTTCGCGAACCGCTCGCGATCTTCGGCAAGGTCAATCGCGTCAGGAGAGGTCCCGAGGATCGGAATTCCGGCATCTTCCAGCGCTTGCGCCAGCTTGAGCGGGGTCTGCCCGCCAAATTGCACAATCACGCCGACCAACTCGCCGGTGGACTGTTCCAGCTTGAGGATCTCCAGCACGTCTTCGGCGGTCAGCGGCTCGAAATAGAGCCGGTCGGACGTGTCATAGTCGGTCGAGACCGTCTCCGGATTGCAATTGATCATGATCGTCTCGAATCCCGCTTCGCTCAGCGCAAAACAGGCGTGGACGCAGCAATAGTCGAACTCGATCCCCTGCCCGATCCGGTTCGGGCCGCCGCCGAGGATGACGATCTTGCGTCGATCGGATGGCGCGGCTTCGCATTCAGGCTCACCGAAGCTGGGCGCTTCATAGGTCGAGTACATGTAAGGCGTGATCGCTTCGAATTCCGCAGCGCAGCTGTCGATCCGCTTGAACACCGGACGCACGCCGAGCTTGTGGCGCAGCGCGCGCACTTCTTCTTCGGATGTAGCGCCAGCCATGGCTTGCAGCGCATCGTGCAGCAGTCCAGAGCGTTTCGCCTGCGTTTCGCCAAGGCCGCCCGCCACGCCAACCGAACGCACAGCCAAAGTCGCCAGCCGTTTGTCCGAAAAGCCCATTGACTTCAGCTTGCGCAGGCCCGCCGCATCGGTCGGCAAACCATTGGTGGAGATATCCTTCTCCGCAGCGATAATCTCTTCGATCTGGCGCAGGAACCACGGGTCATAGCCAGTGATCGGCTGGATTTCCTCGACGGTGAGGCCCTCGCGGAAGGCCTGCGCCACGTTGAGCAGCCGGTCCGGCGTGCGCTTTGAGAGCGCAGCAATCAGCGCGTCCTTGCCCAGCCCTTCGAGCGCGGTCTGGCGGTTGAAGCCGTCGAGATCGGTCTCAAGGCCGCGCAGCGCCTTCTGCACGCTTTCCTGGAAGTTGCGGCCAATCGCCATGACTTCACCGACGGATTTCATCGCCGTGGCAAGCTCCACCTTGGCGCCCTTGAACTTCTCGAACGCGAAACGCGGGATCTTGGTCACGACATAGTCGATGGTCGGCTCGAAGCTCGCAGGCGTCGCGCCGGTAATCTCGTTGGTGATCTCGTCGAGCGTGTAGCCCACCGCAAGCTTTGCTGCGACGCGCGCAATCGGGAAGCCGGTTGCCTTGGAGGCCAGCGCTGATGAGCGCGACACGCGCGGGTTCATTTCGATCACGATCAGGCGGCCATCCTTGGGATTGACGGCGAACTGAACGTTGGACCCGCCGGTCTCGACGCCGATCTCGCGCAGCACGTTCAGGGACGCGGTGCGCATGATCTGGTATTCCTTGTCGGTCAGCGTAAGTGCCGGCGCGACCGTGATGGAATCGCCGGTGTGGACGCCCATCGGATCGACATTCTCGATGGAACAGATGATGATGCAGTTGTCCTTTTTGTCGCGGACAACCTCCATCTCGTATTCCTTCCAGCCGAGCAGCGATTCCTCGATCAGCACCTCGGTGGTTGGCGATGCATCCAAGCCTTCACGCACGATCCGCTCGAACTCGGCCTTGTTGTAGGCGATGCCGCCGCCCGTCCCACCAAGCGTAAAGCTGGGGCGGATGATCGCGGGAAGCTTGGTCCGCTCGAGCACTTCTAGTGCCTGCTCGACCGTGTTGGCGACGCCGCTGCGCGCGCTTTCAAGGCCGATCGCGTCCATCGCATCGCGGAAACGCTGGCGGTTTTCCGCCTTGTCGATCGCATCGGCCTTCGCCCCGATCATTTCGACGCCGTATTCGGCGAGCACGCCCATTTCGTCGAGCTTCAACGCGCAGTTCAGCGCGGTCTGCCCGCCCATGGTCGGGAGCAGCGCGTCGGGCCGCTCCTTCGCGATGATCTTGGCGACGATTTCAGGCGTGATCGGCTCGATATAGGTCGCGTCGGCAAACTCCGGATCGGTCATGATCGTCGCCGGATTGGAGTTCACCAGAATGACGCGATAACCCTCTTCTTTCAGAGCCTTGATCGCTTGGGTTCCGGAATAATCGAACTCGCACGCCTGGCCGATGATGATCGGGCCAGCGCCTATGACGAGGATCGAGGAGATGTCAGTGCGTTTGGGCATTATTTAGCCAATTCCATATTGTTTCAGAAGCAAATCCAATAGCTTCGCCGCAGCTATCGCAATCGCCGTTTCCTTGTACCTCTCGACCAGCAATTGAAGTCCAACTATGAGTGTCAGTTGCAGGCTCTGGACCGAGAATATTCCGGCTCGAACAAGCTCGCGTCCGGCTTTCAAGCGCCCAAGAACAAGTTCCCTTACACCGTCTTCTCCATCAATGGAGTTCTCCGCTTCAACGCTCTTGATCAGCTCATCGACTGGTCTATCAATCTCTTCACGTTGGTTGTGGTCTAATCGTACGATCCGATCCGATGCCGGGACAATTTCCGCATCGACATAATCTCCTAGCAGGACCGTATCTTCCGATTCCCTGCCTTCTAGGCGCGACTGCTCTATCGCCTCAAAGGCGTCCGCATAATATCGTCCACCGATTTCACCCGCGATCTTATGGACTGGACTCGACTGAAGATACTCCGGCCTTACGCGCTGGAATGCTTGCTGATTGAATTTGAAATAATCCCCAGCGAATGGTGTCTCACGCCTTTCGATTGCACCTCCCTCGAGAAACATTTCAAATAGCCAAGCTGCGATGTTCTCATGCACCAAAAAATCTTGGGCATCGTGCTTCGAAAGGTTTCGCACCACGTAGTCCTCAACCGCAGACAACATTTCGTCATTCCTTACGAAATTTGCTGGTAGCTTTGGGTCAGCATCAGCCGCAAGGATGTAGGTTAGACCGACCTCTTCCGGAGGATCCAGTCTCACCCCAAGCCTCCCACAAACTTCTCGAACAGGTAGAAGCTGTCCTGCGGGCCGGGTGAAGCCTCGGGGTGGTACTGGACGCCGAATGCGCGTTTGCCCTTGATCGCGATCCCGCAATTGGAGCCGTCAAAGAGCGAGACATGCGTTTGCTCGACATCTGGCGGCAATGTCGCGGCATCTACCGCGAACCCGTGGTTCATGCTGGTGATCTCCACCAGGTCTCGCGAGGTCTGCCAAGTATTGCCGACGCGCTGAACCGGGTGATTTGCACCTCTATGGCCCTGATGCATCTTGATAGTCTTGGCTCCCGCTGCGAGCGCAAGCATCTGATGCCCCAGACAAATTCCGAACAGCGGCATGTCCATGTCGAGCAGCGCCTTGATCACCGGCACGGCGTATTCGCCGGTCGCCGCCGGATCGCCCGGTCCGTTGGAGAGGAACACGCCATCCGGCTTCAACGCCAGAATCTCTTCCAGCGAAGTCGTTGCCGGAACCACCGTCACCTTCGCCCCTGCCCGCACGAGATTGCGGAAGATATTGTCCTTCGCGCCGTAGTCGATGGCGACCACGTGGGGGCTGACGTCTGGCCCTTCCCCGTACCCATGCCCGAGCCGCCAATAGCTGCCGCGCCAATCCTCCAGAGCCTCGCGGGTCACGCGGCTCGCCAAATCCATGCCTTCAAGCCCTGCCCAGCCCTGCGCCTTGGCGATGAGAGCATCGATATCGAACTTGCCCTCGGGCGAATGCGCGATCACCGCGTTGGGCGCGCCCGCGAGCCTGATCCGCCGCGTCAGCGCGCGCGTATCAACGCCGGAAAGCCCAATCTTGTCATTAGCTTCCATCCACTCAGTGAATTGCTGCTCGCTGCGGAAATTGCTCGCGGGCGTCACTTCCTCGCGCACCACACAGCCGACCGCGCCTTCCACGCGGCTTTCGATATCCTCGGCATTGGTGCCGACATTGCCGATATGCGGGAAGGTGAAAGTGACGATCTGCGCGGCGTAGCTGGGGTCCGTCATCACTTCCTGATAACCGGTCATGCTCGTGTTGAAGCAGACCTCCCCCACCGCATCGCCGGTTGCGCCGAAGCCCTTGCCCCAGATGACTGTTCCATCGGCCAGAATAAGGACTCCCGTCGCACCTTGGGGTTGCGCAGGACGAGAGGCAGCAGAAGCCATGAGGGGCTCTCCGTTTGAAGGTTTTTCCGGCGATGTCGCTAAGTCCCACCCGCTAGGCTTGCGAACCGGGTCCGTCAACCTATCTGTGAGCGAGTTTCTGCGCTAAACCGCAGATCGAACAAACCATCCACAGGAAAGACCCCTCTCATGCTGCGCGATGACATCAAGGCCGCCACAATCACTTCCATGAAGGCAGGCGACAAGGAACGCACCGCCGCGCTGCGTCTGATCGGTGCGAAAATCAAGGATCGCGATATCGAGGCGCGCACGGGAAAGGCGCCGGACAATGACGACGATCTCGTCACGGAAGTGCTGCAGAAGATGGCGAAGCAGCGCCGCGAATCGATCCAGATGTACGAAGATGGCGGCCGTCAGGAACTGGCCGATCAGGAAAAGGCCGAACTGGCCGTGATCGAGGAATTCCTCCCCGCCATGCTCGATGAAGCGGCAACGAAAGCCGCAATTGAGGCGATTAAGGCCGAAGTCGGCGCGGAAAGCATCAAGGAGATGGGCCGCGTTATGGGTGAGCTCAAGAAACGCCACGGCGCAGAGCTCGACATGGGGCTTGCAAGCGCGCTGGTGAAGGCCAGCCTGAGCTAGTCCACAGCCTCGCCCACAGATGGCCAGACCATCCACTCGACTTAACACGAGAGGATGGTAACACCTGACGCATGGCACTTTCCCCGCAATGGCTGGATGAACTGCGCGCGCGCGTGACGCTTTCGAGCGTCATCATGCGCACGACCAAGCTCCAGCGTGCGGGACGCGAGTGGAAGGCGTGCTGCCCGTTTCACAATGAAAACACGCCCAGCTTTACGGTTAATGACCAGAAGGGCTTTTACCATTGCTTCGGCTGCGGCGCGCATGGCGATGTGATCCGCTGGATGACAGACCAGCGCGGGCTCGGCTTCATGGATGCGGTTAAGGAACTGGCGGCGGAAGCCGGGATGGAGGTCCCTGCGCCTGATCCGGTTGCCGCAAAAAAGGCAGAAAAGCGCGCCAGCCTGATCGATGTAACGGAAGCTGCGCAGGTCTGGTTCATGGAGCAACTGCGCAGTCCATCGGGCAAGCGCGCGCAGGATTACCTGCTCTCGCGAGGTTTCTCGAAGGAGATCATCCGCGAATTCGGCTTTGGCTATGCGCCTGACAGCAAGGTCGCGCTGGGCGGTGCGCTCTCGAACTTCGACACGCAGATGCTGGTTGAAAGCGGGATGCAGATCAGCGTTGACGACAAAGCGCCCTATGACCGCTTCCGCGACCGGCTGATGCTGCCGATCCAGGACCAGCGCGGGCGGGTGATTGCGTTCGGGGGTCGTATCCTTGAACAGCTCGATGGCGTCGCGAAGTACCTGAACTCGCCCGAGACACCGCTGTTCGACAAGGGACGCACGCTGTACAATTTGCACCGCGCAGGCCCCGCCAGCCGGCAGACCGGCCGCATGGTCGTGGTCGAAGGCTACATGGACGTGATCGCGCTCGCCAATGCGGGCATTCGCGATGCGGTGGCCCCGCTCGGCACGGCGCTCACCGAGATGCAGCTCGAAATGCTGTGGCGAATGGTCGAAGTGCCGGTGCTGTGCTTCGACGGCGACAATGCCGGCCAGCGCGCTGCGATGCGGGCGATCGAACGCGCGCTGCCGATGCTGCGCCCTGCCCGCTCGCTCGCGATTGTGCGGCTGCCGACCGGGCTCGACCCTGACGATCTCATCAAGCAGCAAGGCGCAGAAGCGATGGAGCGCTTGCTCGCCGAGCCTGCCAGCCTGCTGGAGACGATCTGGACGTTTGAACGGGATGCGCAGCCGCTTCGCACGCCTGAGGACAAGGCCGGTCTAAAGGCGCGTTTGCTCGCGCATTGCGAAGCCATCGAAGATCAGGACATTCGCGCGCTATATCGCCGCGAACTGCTCGACCGGTATTCCGCCTTTGCCTTCCCGCCGCGCGAACGCCGAAGCAATTCAGTACCGCAAAGGCGCAGCGGACAGCCGTGGCGCCCCGCACCACCGGTCTTGTCGAGCGAAGCCGCAGCCCGCCTTCGCGGAGCGCTTTCAGGCGGAGCGCGCGATGCATTCACCCGCGCAGTAGTGGCCGGACTTGTAAGGCATCCAGGCGAGATCACCCGACACTCTGAAGCGCTCGGCAGACTGGCCCGAAGCGCGCCGCAAACCGCCGTCTGGATCGAATCGCTGTTCGAACTTGCTGAAAGTCTCGAAACAAGCCTTGATTCGAAGCACACAAACGCCATATTCGGGGTCAGAGGCCTTCCCGCCCCATCGGATCAGACACGATACGCCTTCCTCAGAGAAGGCTCCAACCCCGATGATGCGCGCGCGGAATTGGCTGAAGCTGTTGCGTTGCTGGTTGAAAAACCTGCGCTCGAAGCCGCGATTTCCGCGGCTACCGTGCGTTTTGAAACCGATCCGGAAGGCTCTATCGCAGAGCAATCCCGGCTCCGTGAACGGCTCGCCGAATTGAACGAGCGCTTGAGGGTTTTTGGGCGCAGGAAGGCCGCAGCAGCGGCTGACATGGGGAATTCTCGCGCATCGGATGAAGTTCCGTTGAGCGACATGGAAACGGACTGATAAAAACGGTATGGCAACCAAGTCTAAACGCGCTGACAAAGACGACGCACCGCTGATCGATCTCAACGAAGCGCAAATCAAGAAGCTCATGAGCAAGGCCAAGAAGAAAGGCTACATCACGGTTGATGAGCTCAATGAGGCTTTGCCACAGGACCAGATGACCTCTGAGCAGATTGAGGACGTCATGTCCGCGATCAGCGAAATGGGCGTCAACATCGTCGAGAATGACGAAGAGGCCGAGGCTGAGGCGGAGCAGGACGCCGAAGTCGAGGAAATGGAAGTCGACGACGAGAAGAAGGAAGTCAGGAAGCCGGCTGCTGCTGCCAAGAAGGCTGCGACCGGAGAGCGGACCGACGACCCCGTCCGCATGTACCTGCGCGAGATGGGCGCAGTCGAATTGCTCAGCCGCGAAGGCGAAATCGCGATTGCCAAGCGCATTGAAGCAGGCCGCGATACGATGATTATCGGTCTGTGCCAGAGCCCGATCACCTTTCACGCCATCATCCAGTGGTCTGAAGCGCTCAACAATGAGGAAATGCAGCTGCGCGAGATCCTCGATCTCGATGCAATGCTGTCGAAAGAACCGCCTGCCGACAAGCTCAACGACGACGCTGATGACGATGATGATGGCGAGATCTCCGAAGAAACCGCCGGTCCCACCATCCGCGACGATGACGATGATGACGACGAGGAGGAAGAGCTCGACGAGGATGATGAGGACGGCGAACCCCGCGCCTCAAAGAAACGCGACGATGACGATGAGGAGGACAACACCCTCAGCCTCGCGCAGATGGAAGCCACTCTGAAGCCCGAAGCGATCGAGCGCTTTGCCCGCATCACCAAGACCTTCAAGACCTTCGAGAAACTTCAGGCTGAGCGCGTTGAAACGCTCGCCCGCGGCGAAGCGCTGCCTGCGGCAAAGGAAAACCGCTACGAGAAACTGGGCGAAGAGCTCACCTCCGAAGTCGAGAGCATGCAGTTCCACGCGACCAAGATCGAATTCCTGGTCGACAATCTCTACGCTTTCAACCGCCGCCTGACGGCGCTTGGAGGCCAGATGCTGCGTCTGGCGGAACGCCACAAGATCAAGCGCGTCGATTTCCTCGAAAGCTATGTCGGCAATGAGCTTGACGATGCCTGGATGAAGGAAAAGGCGAAGAAGGACAAGAAATGGGCCGCCTTCGCCGAGAAGGAAGCCGATGCGATCGAGCGTATTCGCGCCGAAATCGCCGACATTGCCAGCCAGACGGGCATGAGCCTCGAGGAATTCCGCCGCATCGTCAACATGGTGCAGAAGGGCGAGCGCGAGGCGCGTATCGCGAAGAAGGAAATGGTCGAGGCGAACCTGCGTCTCGTGATCTCCATCGCCAAGAAATACACCAATCGCGGCCTGCAATTCCTTGATCTTATTCAGGAAGGCAACATCGGCCTGATGAAGGCGGTCGACAAGTTCGAATACCGCCGCGGCTACAAGTTCTCGACCTATGCGACCTGGTGGATCAGGCAGGCGATCACCCGCTCGATCGCAGACCAGGCGCGTACCATCCGCATCCCGGTGCACATGATCGAAACGATCAACAAACTGGTCCGCACCTCGCGCCAGTTCCTTCACGAGGAAGGCCGCGAGCCGACCCCGGAAGAGATGGCCGCGCGCCTCTCCATGCCGCTCGAAAAGGTTCGCAAGGTGATGAAGATCGCCAAGGAGCCGATCTCCCTCGAAACGCCAATCGGGGACGAGGAAGACTCGCACCTCGGCGATTTCATCGAGGACAAGAACGCGATCATCCCCGTCGATGCCGCAATTCAGGCGAACCTGAAAGAGACGGTCACCCGTGTGCTCGCATCGCTCACTCCGCGTGAAGAGCGCGTGCTGCGCATGCGGTTCGGCATCGGGATGAACACCGATCACACGCTGGAAGAAGTCGGCCAGCAGTTCTCGGTTACCCGCGAACGTATCCGGCAGATCGAGGCAAAGGCGCTGCGGAAGCTCAAGCACCCTAGCCGGTCGCGGAAAATGCGCTCGTTCCTGGATCAGTAAGTATCATGAAACACGCTCTTATCGGCATTGTCGCGGCGCTGGCTGTTGCGTCTCCCGCGTTGGCGCAGGAAGCCATGGCACCAAACACGGCACAGGTGGGTGATACTCGCCTGAATTTGGCGCAGGAAATTATCGAGATTTCCTATCCTCCAGAGACACGGGAGCCCATGTTCGCGGCGGTGGGCCGCCAAATGGAAGCTCAGATGCTGCAATCGTTGAAATCATCGATGAAGATCGATGACGAGGCGCTCGCTATCATTCAGGGCTGGCAAGCAGACGTATCGGAGGAGACCGATGCTGCTTTGAGACGTCATATTCCGAACATCATGGATGGCTGGGCGCGATCGTTCGCCGCGATCTTCTCCGAAGAGGAGTTGCGAGACATTCTGGCATTTGTCTCAACCGATACCGGTAAAGCATTCATGCTGAAGTCAGTGGACGTAGTCGCGCATGAGCACTTCGCGAAGGCCAATCAGCAATTCATGGATGAAACAATGGCAATTGTCACAGGCAAGATCCCTCAACTGATGGACGAGCTTATTGCCAATCAGTCCAATGGGGATGAAGCTACCGAGTAGCTCGACATTGGCACCGCTCCCCGATATTGTGCGCCGCAACATAATCGAGAGAGATATACCAAGTGCCCACAATCGCCATCGTTTCGCAAAAAGGCGGCTCCGGGAAAACCACGCTCGCGGTGCATCTTGCGACGCGCGCCGCGCAGGCTGGCCACGAAAGCTGTGTGATCGACACCGATCCACAAGCCACCGCTGCCGCGTGGAGCGACTGGCGCGGCGATTTCCTCCCTTTGGTCGTCACCAGCCCCCCTGCCCGGCTTGGCCGCACGATCGAAGGAGCAAAGAAGAACGGCGTAGACTTCGTCGTCATCGACACCCCGCCCCATGCTGATGCCGCCGCGCGCGAAGCCATCAAGGCAGCTGATATCGTCCTCATTCCCAGCAAGCCGCGCGCGTTTGACCTGCATGCGCTGGAGCCGATTGCGGACCTCGTCTCCTTTGCAAACAAACCCGCTTACGTCGTGCTGAATTCAGTCCCTGCAGGGGCAACACTGCTTACCGAAGACGCGAAGAAGAGCGCCAAGGCGATGGGACTCAAGCTGTGCCCGGTCTCGCTCGGCGATCGCGCCGCCTTCCACCGATCCTCCGCCAAGGGCGAGACTGCGGGCGAAATCGATCCCGAAGGCAAGGCCGCGAAAGAGATCGAGAAGCTGTGGAAGTGGGTCAATAAACAGCTCAAGAAGCTCGAAGAGTAGCCCACTGGCCAAAAAGCCCGGCGAAAAAGCCGATTGCGGGGTAGAGAGAATCGCTTCCGCTCCCTATGAGGCGCCCATGCGTATTGCGATTGCATCAGATCATGCTGCCACGGATTTGAAGGCAGAACTCGCCGAATGGCTCATCGATCAAGGCCATGAGGTCGCTGACCTTGGCCCCGATGCCGGCCAGAGCGTCGATTACCCCGATTACGGCTACAAGCTGGCCGAGGTTATCGCTGAAGGCACTGTCGAGCGCGGCATTGCCCTGTGCGGCTCCGGTCTTGGCATTTCCATCGCGGTGAACCGCAACCCTGTGGTCCGCTGCGCCGTCGTATCTGAGCCGCTCTCCGCCGCTCTCGCACGTGAACATAACGATGCCAATTGCATTGCAATGGGCGCGCGGCTGATCGGGATCGAAATGGCCAAGTCCTGCGTTGCAACATTTCTCGCGACGGAATTTGCCGATGCCGGGAATCCAAGCGGTCGTCACCAGCGCCGCGTCGCAAAACTCGGCCATCCGCCCGATGGCTCTGACACAATTGAACCGCTGCAATAAGTCGCGCCCCTAGAAGAGAATTTGAACAATGAGCACTGCCCCTTCATCCGAGACCGATATCATGGCCAACAACATACAGCGTTTCTGGCATGACGACCTGGCGACTGCCGATCCTGAGATCGCGGCGGCCATCGGCAAGGAATTGAAGCGTCAGCAGGACAAGATCGAGTTGATCGCGTCTGAAAACATTGCTTCGAAGGCTGTGCTGGAAGCGACCGGCAGCGTCTTCACCAACAAATACGCCGAAGGCTATCCAGGCAAGCGCTATTATGGCGGCTGCGATTATGCCGACGTAGTCGAAACGCTAGCGATCGAGCGCGCGAAGGAGCTGTTCGGCTGCAATTTCGCCAACGTTCAGCCCAATTCGGGCAGCCAGATGAACCAGGCGGTGTTCCTCGCGCTGCTTGAGCCGGGCGACACCTTCATGGGTCTCGACCTCAATTCGGGCGGTCACCTCACGCACGGCTCGCCCGTCAACATGAGCGGCAAGTGGTTCAACCCGGTCAGCTACGGCGTGCGCAAGGACGACGAGCGGATCGATATGGACGAAGTCGCCGCGACCGCGCGCGAGCATAAGCCCAAGCTCATTATTTGCGGCGGTACAGCCTACTCGCGCACCTGGGACTTCCCGCGCTTCCGCGAAATCGCTGACGAAGTGGGCGCAACCCTGCTTTGCGACATGAGCCACATTTCCGGCCTGGTTGCAGGCGGCGCGCACCCCTCGCCTTTCCCGCATGCGCATGTCGTTACCTCGACGACGCACAAGAGCCTGCGCGGCCCTCGCTCCGGCATCATTCTCTGGAACGACGAAGAACTGACCAAGCCCTTGAACATGGCGGTTTTCCCAGGCCTTCAGGGCGGCCCGCTGATGCATGTCGTTGCGGCCAAGGCGGTAGCCTTTCGCGAGGCGCTACGTCCCGAGTTCAAGGCCTATGCTCATGCTGTGGTTGAGAATGCCCGCGCACTCGCCGCAAGCCTTGAGGAAAACGGGCTCAGGATAGTCTCTGGCGGCACGGACAACCATTCGATGCTGGTCGACCTCACCGCCAAAGACGTCACCGGAAAGTCGGCCGAGGCTGGCCTCGACAGGGCATGGCTCACCTGCAACAAGAACGGCATTCCCTACGACACGCGCAGCCCCTTCGTGACCAGCGGCATTCGCCTTGGCACGCCGGCCGGCACGACCCGCGGCTTTGGCCCGGCAGAATTCCGCAAGGTCGGCGCGCTCATCGCAGAAGTGGTCGACGGGCTTGCCAAGAACGGCCCCGAAGGCGACGCGCAGATCGAGGAAAGCGTGCGCGGCCGCGTCAGCGAACTGTGCGAAGCATTCCCAGTCTATCCGGGAATGTGAGGAGAGCGAGGATGAAGGAACCACGAAACGGCGGATCGGATTGGACCTCAGAGTTCAAGGACGAAATCGTTGGCATTGCAAAGGGCGGCGCAAAGCATCCCGGTACCAAGCCGCTGCTGGCCGGAGCGGCAATTGGGGCGGTCGCGGGTGCCTTGTTGCCCGTGGTGACCTGGCCGGTCGGCCTGGTAGCCGGAGCCGGGCTTGCGATTTACAACAGGGTCAAGAAGTAAGACCCTGAATGCGCTGCCCCTTTTGCGCCAACGAAGACAGCCAGGTCAAAGACAGCCGCCCGACGGAGGATAACTCCGCGATCCGCCGGCGCCGGCAATGTGCGAGTTGTGGCGCGCGTTTCACCACGTTCGAGCGCGTGCAATTGCGTGAAGTCACGGTGATCAAGTCCGGTGATCGCCGCGAAGCCTTCGAGCGCAGCAAACTCGAGCAGTCCGTCAGCCTCGCCTGCCGCAAGCGCAACATTTCGCAAGAACGCATCGACCAGCTCGTCTCCGGCATCCAGCGCCAGGTCGAGACAGCAGGCGATCCGGAGATACCGTCGAGCCGGATCGGCGAGCTGGTTATGGACGGCCTACGCCAGATCGACAGCGTCGCCTATATCCGTTTCGCCAGCGTCTATCGCGACTTCAGCGAGGCCCGCGACTTTGAGGAATTTGCCAGCACGGTGCAGGAAGCGGCCAAAGATGGCGGCAAGTAACCCGCCAGTCATCGTCCTCGTCCGCCCGCAACTGGGCGAGAATATTGGCAAGGCCGCCCGCGCGATGCTCAATTTCGGACTGACGGAGATGCGGCTTGTCGCACCGCGCGACGGGTGGCCTAACCCCGATGCGGGCCCCGCGGCAGCAGGCGCAGACATCGTGCTCGAACAGGCCCAGGTCTTCGAAACGACGGCAGATGCCGTCGCGGATTGCGTGCATATCTATGCGACAACCGTGCGCAAGCGCGGGGTGACAAAGCCTGTTGTCGCCCCAGATGAAGCAGGCCGCGCGATTGTCAGCGAACCGGGGCGAAGCGCGATCCTGTTCGGGCGCGAAGCGTCTGGGCTTGAGACCGAAGATGTCGCGCTCGCCCGTTCCATCCTGACTGTCCCGATAAACCCGGAATTCGGCTCGCTGAATCTTGCCCAAGCCGTCATCCTGACGGCCTATGAGTGGTCCAAGGCCGTGCGAAATGCGGGACAGGCAGGTGTAACGCTGGTGCAGCCCACAGCCGAAGACGAAGTGCTCCCCCCCGCTTCTCAGGCCGAACTCGACGGACTGATCGAGCACCTTGAGCGGATGCTGGAGCCCAAGGGCTATTTCTTCCCCGAAGCCCGCGCAGAAACAACCCGGCGCACGCTTCGCGGCGTCCTGACCAAGCCGGGCTGGAACCACCTGGAAGTGCGCACGCTGCGGGGCGTCTTGTCTACTCTCCAGCGACAAGATAATGTGTCTTAGTAATCGGTTACCAGTCTGATGCCTGACGTTGGCATCAGGCCTGCCTCGGATTTGAAGGGACAATGAGATGGCGTTATTTGCTGCCGCACTGTTGATTGCCGGTCTTCAGTCTTCAGCTGCGGAACCTGCACCGCCTCCAGAACCACCTGAGGTTGCTGAGCAGGAAAGTGAGCTGGAAAATCCTGCGGCAGAAGAACCGAAAGTCTGCAAAACGGAGAAAATCACAGGCACGCGGATTTCCCGGTCACGCAAGGTTTGCATGACGCAATCCGAGTGGGATGCGCTTGCTCGCGCGGCACGCGAAGATCTTGATCGGCTTAACGGGCCAAGGACAAATCCCTGTCTCGAAGATCGCTGCTGACCAATCGAAGCGGTGAGAGCGCGCCCTATATCACCCGCCGAAAAATCAAACTCGGTCTGATCCAACCCACAGGTTGAGTTCAGTCAGGCAGCGGCGCAGTGAAAGCTTGATTTACGCCTGAAGCATGCTAATGGCGCGCCTCACGCAAATTGGCTCCGCACCCCGGTGAAGCGGTGGCCACGCTGAAGAATAGCTTCAGCGGTGCGATGCCGGGTTGAATGCCTGCCGTTGGGGCGGGCCAGCAAATTGAAGGAAAGACCTATGTCCAAGCGCAAGAGCGCCAAGTACAAACTCGACCGCCGGATGGGCGAAAACATCTGGGGTCGCCCGAATTCTCCGGTCAACAAGCGTTCCTACGGCCCGGGCCAGCACGGTCAGCGCCGCAAGGGCAAGATGAGCGACTTCGGCCTGCAGCTGCGCGCCAAGCAGAAGCTCAAGGGCTATTATGGCGATGTGACGGAGAAGCAGTTCCGTCGCACCTACCAGGAAGCGACCCGCATCAAGGGCGATACCGGTCAGAACCTGATCGGCCTGCTTGAGCGCCGCCTCGACATGATCGTCTACCGCGCCAAGTTCGCGCCGACGATCTTCGCTGCGCGCCAGCTGGTCAGCCACGGCCACATTCGCGTGAACGGCGTGAAGTGCAACATCGCATCGCGTCGCTGCGATGTGGGTGACGTCATCAGCCTGGGTAACAAGGCCAAGGAAATGGCGCTCGTGATCGAAGCACAGAGCCTGCCAGAACGCGATATTCCTGACTACGTCGCAACCGACGGAAATGACAAGGTGACCCTTGCCCGCGTGCCGAAGCTCGACGAAGTGCCTTACCCGGTGACGATGGAACCGAACCTGGTTGTCGAGTTCTACTCGCGCTAATCCGCGAGAGCATTGAGAAAACAAAAGGGCGGTCCATCAGGGCCGCCCTTTTCTTTTGGCCGAGATAGATGCATTGATCCCTTCTCTGCTCAAAAACGCGGTCGATAGGGCACTTGCATGAACATCTTGCTGATTGATGGGCACCCGGATGAAGGTCGATACGTTTCCCACCTGCTCGATATCTACGAGAACGCCCTACCCGCTGGCAGCGAGATTGAGCGGGTTGCCGTGCGCGATCTCGAATTCACGCCCATCTTGCGTCACGGATATCGCAAACGCACGGACTGGGAGCCTGACATCCTGATGATAGCGCAGAAGCTCGATGCTTGCGACCATGTCGTGTTTGCGTTTCCGATGTGGTGGGGCGCGGAGCCGGCTGAGCTTAAGGGACTGCTGGACCGGTTGTTCCTGCCAGGTTTCACTTTTGCCTATCACGAGAACGATACGTGGTGGGACAAGAACATGGTCGGAAGGTCAGCCGACGTGATCATAACGATGGATACGCCGCCCTGGTACCACCGCCTTGCGCATGGCAATGCAATCATCCATCGCTGGAAGAAGCAGATGCTGGAATTCTGCGGTATGAAACCTGTGCGAATTCTGCCCTTGGGCCAGGTCAAATTTGGCGGCGCGGAAAAGCATGCCCACAAGTGGCAAGCAAGAATTGAAAAGCTGGCGAGGACAATCAGACAGGCAAGACCCGAGAAGAAAGAGCTTCGTCTGGATCGCTTTCTCAACCGCTAATTGGCCTCAGGCCCGCGTTCGGTCCCATTCCTCGAATTCATAGGAGATCGAGGTCTCGACCAGTTGGTCCCAGATGGCCGCGAGCTTGTCAGCTGGAAGGCCCCGGGCCTCCGCATCGGCGCGTACCGCTTCGATCACTTCTGCCTTGCGGTCCTCATCGCGTACGGTGTCCCGGCTCGGCTTGATCCGCGCAGCAGCACGCATGTATCCGAACCGAGTCTCCAGCAGCTCCACCAGCGCGCGGTCGATCGCGTCCACGCCCTCGCGCACGTCAGCCATGCTGGCGCAGTCTTCAGGCTGTTTCGGCATCAGTCGTCTGCTTTCAGATAGTCACGGCGGAAATCGCTCGCGAAATGAGAGAATTGCCCGGCCTCAATGGCATCTCGCATCGCCTGCATCAACTGCTGATAGAAGCTGAGATTGTGCTCAGTCACCAGCATGGCGCCGAGGATTTCGCCGGACTTCTGCAGGTGGTGGAGGTAGGCGCGCGAATATGTCCCACAGGTCGGACAGGAGCAACGCTCGTCTAGCGGCCCGGTATCCTCTGCATGGCGCGCATTGCGCAGGTTGAGCGGACCATTACAGGTAAAGGCCTGACCGTTGCGACCAGAGCGCGTCGGCAGTACGCAATCGAACATGTCGATCCCGCGCTCGACCGCGCCGACAAGATCGTCCGGCTTGCCTACGCCCATCAGGTATCGCGGCTTGTCCTCGGGCAATTGCTGGGGAGCAAAGTCAAGCGTAGCAAACATTGCCTTTTGCCCCTCTCCCACGGCAAGACCTCCCACCGCATAGCCATCAAACCCGATGTCGATGAGCTTGTCCGCGCTAGTCTTGCGCAGGTCTTCATTGAGCGCGCCCTGCTGGATGCCGAACAGCGCGGCGCTCTGTGCATGCTTGCCGCCACGGTCAAATTCGATCCGGCTGCGCTTGGCCCAGCGCATGGAGAGTTCCATACTCCGCGCGATTTCGTCGCGAGGCTGGTCAGCGCGCGGGCATTCGTCGAACGCCATGACGATGTCGGAGCCGAGCAGGCGCTGGATCTCCATCGATCGTTCCGGGGTCAGCATATGCTTCGAGCCGTCGATATGGCTGCGGAACTCGACCCCGCTCTCGGTCAGTTTGCGAAGGTCTGACAGGCTCATCACCTGGTAGCCGCCGCTGTCGGTCAGGATCGGACGATCCCAATTCATGAACTGGTGTAATCCGCCCAGCTTGGCGACGCGCTCTGCGCCGGGGCGCAGCATCAAATGATAGGTGTTGCCAAGTATGATGTCCGCGCCTGTCCCGCGCACGCTTTCCGGCTTCATCGCCTTGACGGTCGCAGCAGTCCCCACTGGCATGAAGGCAGGCGTACGAATGTCCCCGCGCTGCATCTGGATGCTGCCCGTGCGCGCCTTGCCGTCAGTCGCGGCGATGGTGAATGAAAAGCGGGTCATTGGGTGCGAGCGTTAGGGCAGCAGAAGCGAGGAGTCACCATAGGAATAAAAGCGGTATTTCTGCTCGATCGCATGGGTATAGGCCGCCATCATCCGCTCACGGCCCATCAGCGCGCTTACCAGCATCATCAGAGTTGATTTGGGCAGGTGGAAATTGGTCATCAGCCCGTCCACGCCCTTGAAGCGGTAGCCCGGCGTGATGAAGATATCTGTGTCGCCTTCAAACGGAGCGATCGTGCGGTCGTCTCGCGCGGCGCTTTCAAGCAAGCGCAAGGAGGTGGTGCCGACTGCAATGATCCTGCCGCCAGCCGCTCGCGCAGCATTAAGCCGCTCGGCCACGTCTGGCGTGATCCGGCCCCATTCGGCGTGCATCTGATGGTTGTCTGTATCGTCGGCCTTGACCGGCAGGAACGTGCCCGCACCTACGTGCAAGGTCAGCATCTCGCGCGCGATTCCCGCCGCGTCGATCGCATCGACCAGCCTTTGCGTGAAGTGGAGTGAAGCGGTCGGCGCTGCGACCGCACCATCTTCTTTCGCAAACATGGTCTGGTAGTCTTCAAGGTCCTGCGCATCCACGCCGCGCTTGCCAGCAATGTAGGGGGGGAGCGGCATGGTCCCGGCACGGTCAAGCAGGACTTCGACCGGCTCGTCACCTTGGAAGAAAAGCGTAAAGCTGCCATCGGGAAGCCGTGCTTCTGCAATCGCGGTGACGCCGCCGCCAAAAACGAGCTGATCGCCTTTGCGCACGCGCTTGGCATTGCGGATGAAGGCCTGCCAGCGGCGCAGGTCCTCGCGCTTGTGCAAGGTCACGCCGATCCTGGCGTCCCCGCGCCGCCCCTCAAGCTGCGCCGGGATTACGCGCGTATCATTGAAGACGAGCACATCGCCGGACCCAAGCAGCGAGGGCAGATCGCGCACGCCCTTGTCCTCGAACGGCCCTTCGCCGGGGACGTAGAGCATACGCGCGGAATCGCGCGGACGCACAGGACGCAGCGCAATCAGCTCTTGCGGGAGCTCGAAGTCGAATAAATCAACGCGCATAGTGAGCGCGCCCTATCCCGTTCGCTGGAGCTTGAGAAGTCTACGGGGTGAGCGGCGCGTTGAGATCATCAAGCGTAATCTCGGTTTCCTGAGCCGGCGGTGTCATGACCGGAGGCGACTTGCCATCGGACGCAAGCGACGCCTGCAGGATGCGGGTCGGGTTCGCGGGCGGCTCACCGCGATTGATCGCATCGACTGCCGCGATATTGTCAATCACGCGCCCGAGATTGGTGTAACGCTTGTCGAGGCTGAAACGCGGATAGAACACGATGAAGAACTGGCTGTTCGCGCTGTTCTCGTCCGAAGCGCGCGCCATGGAGACCGAGCCGCGTACATGCGGCATCGGGTTGAATTCTGCTTCGAGGTCCGGAAGCTCCGAGCCGCCCTGCCCGGTGCCGGTCGGATCACCACCCTGCGCCATGAAGCCTTCTATCACGCGGTGGAAGATCACCCCGTCATAAAAGCCCTGCCGAGTCAGCGTCTTGATCCGCTCGACATGATTGGGCGCCCATTCGGGCATCAAGCGGATTGCGACGCGTTCGCCATTGGAGAGATCGAGCAGCCACACATTGTCAGGCTCCACGCTCGCGTCAAAATTGACCGGAGCGTAGGTAAACCCGCCTGTTGCGGGTGCTTCTTCGTCCTGCGCAAATGCGGGCGCAGCCAGCAGGGAAATCATTGCCGTTGCTGCGAAAATTTTCTTGAACATGGGTACCTTCGTAAAGTCAGGTCGATTGTCGTCAGTTGCGCGCGGTGTAACGCCAAGCCGCTGTCACTTCAATGAATGATAAATGCCGCGTCCCCAACGCTGTCGTCGCGGTCAATAATCGCCCAGGCGTCCCAGTTTCTCGACGCGGGCGTTGACTTCCTCGCACACCGGCTCGCTGACGAAGGCCGTCACATCGCCGCCGAACAGCGCAATTTCCTTGACCAGCTTGCTCGCAATCGGCTGGAGCGAGACATCGGCCATCAGGAACACAGTCTCAATATCGTCGTCCAATTGCTGGTTCATGCCTGCCATCTGATATTCGTATTCGAAGTCCGCGACCGCGCGCAGGCCCCGGATCAGGACAGTTGCGCCTTCCTTGCGGGCGAACTTCACCAGCAGGGCGTTGAAGCCTTTCACTTCCACATTGTCGAGCCCGAGCATTTCAACCTCACGCTGCACCATCGCGAAGCGCTCTTCGGTCGAGAACATCGGATTCTTGGACGGATTGGTCGTCACCCCGATAATCAGCCTGTCGACCAGCTTGCTACCGCGCCGGATGATGTCTGCATGGCCGAGCGTGATCGGATCAAATGTACCGGGATAAATGCCGATCCTTTGAGTGCTCACCTGTCTCTCTCCACAATGAACCGGGCGAGCGCGCGGAGCATGTCCGCCTCTGAACCGTGCGATCCCAGATGTGCCACCGCTTGTTCGACCAGCGCGCGCGCCTGCTCACGCGCTTTATCAACGCCCATCAGCGTCACGAATGTCTGCTTTCCCTGCCCTTCATCCTTGCGCAGCGCTTTGCCGGCCTTCTCTGCATCGCCTTCTACATCAAGCAGATCGTCTGCGATCTGAAACGCAAGGCCAATGTCGCGCGCATAGGCTCGCAAATGTGCCCTCCCCTCCGGCGCCACGCGGCCGAGGATCGCTCCCATCTCGACCGAAGCGGCGAGCAGCGCGCCTGTCTTCAGTTGCTGCAATCGCGTGATCGAGTGGAGATCATACTCCTCCTCGTCCGCAACCATGTCCATCATCTGGCCGCCCGCCATACCGTTGACGCCGCTCGCTGTGCCGAGCGTCATGACCAGTTCGGAACGAACGAAGGGGTCGGATGAAGTCTGCGGATCGGCAAGAATCTCGAACGCAAGCGCGTGGAGCGAATCGCCGGCGAGCACCGCAGTCGCTTCGTCAAACACCTTGTGGAGAGTCGGCTTGCCGTGGCGCAGATCGTCATCGTCCATGCACGGCAGATCATCATGGATCAGCGAATACGCATGGATGGCTTCGACCGCGCAACCGACCCGCACTGCCGCATCGCGTGAGACGCCAAAAAGCTCTGCCGTGCTGACAACCATCAGGGGCCGAACGCGCTTGCCGCCGCCGATGGCGGCATAGCGCATTGCCTCCACCAGCCGCAGCCTTGTGTCTGACGGCAGCGGCAGCAGAGCATCGAACACCGAATCCACTTCGCTCTGGACCTGTTTGAGCCCGTTCATGAGCAGGTCTGTATCGACGGCGGTCAACATCGCGCTGGTAACCTCAGCCTTGTTCGTCGAACGGCTGCGTAGCGCTCGCCTGACCTGAACTGTCCGTCACGATCCGCTCGATCCGCGCCTGCGCATCGTCGAGACGCTTCTGACAGGCTGCGCGCAGCTTCTCGCCGCGCTCGTATAGAGCAATGGATTGATCGAGCGGCACATCGCCCGCTTCGAGCGATTGCACGATCTCTTCGAGCGCCGTTAGCGCCTGCTCGAAGCTCATCTCGCCGATGTCTGATTGTCCTTTAGCGGAACCGATACCCTCATCCATGTGTAGGAGCATTGACCGGGCAATAACGCGCGGTCAAGTTGCGAAACCAATCGGGGCACAGCAAATGAAGTGGATTATTGCATATATCAGCGCGGCAATCGCGTTTGGCATTCTGGATTTTTTCTGGCTGCGCTGGGCTGGGCCTAACCTCTATCGGCCGGTAATCGGCGAGATCATGGCGGAAAATTTCCGCATCGGTGCGGCTGCCGCCTTCTACTTCATCTACCTTGCCGGGATGGTATGGTTTGCGATCAAGCCGGGTCTTGCGAGCGGCAGCGTGATGACTGCCGTCCTGAACGGAGCGCTGCTGGGCGCGCTGTGCTATGCAACGTTCGATCTGACCAGTCAGGCGGTATTCAAGGTCTGGGCGACGCATGTTACCGTTTTCGATATCATCTGGGGGGCGTTTGCCACCGCAACGGCTTCTGCTGTTGCAACCTGGGTGACACTCAAGGTAGCCAGCTAACGCATGTTTATCGGCCATTTTGCTCCAGCCTTTGCCGCTGCCGCTATCAGCCCGCGGGCGCCCAAGCTTGCGACGCTGTTTGTGGCAGGGCAGCTGGTCGATTGGGCCTTCTTTGCGTTTGCCTTCGTGGGGATCGAGCGGATGCGGGTAGAGCCGGGCGCAACAGTCATGGTGCCGTTCGACCTCTATCACATGCCCTACACGCACAGTCTGCTTGGCAATGCCATCTTTGCCTTGCTGTTTGGCGGTCTGGTTCTGTGGGCGAGGCGGGACTTGCTGGCCGCGATCCTTGCTGCGCTCGTCGTCCTTTCGCACTGGCTGCTCGATTGGTTGACCCACCGCCCGGACCTTAGCTTGATGGGCGGCGATGATTTCCATGGGCTCGGACTGTGGAACCAACCTATGATCGCCATTCCGCTGGAGCTGGGGATCACGCTGGGCGCATTCTACTGGTATATGAGGAAGACCAACGGTCCGGTGGGTCCGCCGGCCATCCTGATCACTGTGCTGCTGGCTTTCCAGGCGGTGAACTGGTTCGGGCCGCCGCCTCAGGCTGCGGGCCCCATGCTCTACGGCCAGGCGCTGCTCGCCTTCCTGTTTGCGACACTGTTCGCTGCTTGGGTGGGGACAACGCGCAGGCACAGGCGCACAGTTCTTTTCTTGTCAGGTCCACGCCGCTAAGGGGCCTACATGGCCACTACAGCTTCCGAAATCACCCCAGAGATCGTCGAACAGCACGGGCTGAGCCCGGACGAATATGAGCGCGTGCTCCATGCGCTTGGCCGCGAGCCCAATCTGGTCGAGCTCGGCATCTTTTCCGTCATGTGGAGCGAGCACTGCTCGTACAAGTCTTCGCGCCTGCACCTGAAGAAACTGCCGACCGAGGCACCCTGGGTGATCTGCGGTCCGGGCGAGAATGCAGGCGTGATCGACATTGGGGACGGGCCAGAGGGACAAAAGCTGGCGGCGATCTTCAAGATGGAGAGCCACAACCACCCCAGCTATATCGAGCCCTATCAGGGCGCGGCGACGGGCGTTGGCGGGATCCTGCGCGATGTCTTCACCATGGGCGCGCGGCCTGTGGCAAACGCAAATGCGCTGCGCTTCGGCCGACCCGATCACCCGAAGATGAAGCACCTGGTACAAGGCGTGGTTGCCGGAATCGGCGGCTACGGCAATTGTGTCGGCGTGCCGACCGTGTGCGGAGAGACCAATTTCCACCCGGCGTATGACGGCAACATCCTCGTCAACGCGATGACCGTTGGCGTCGCGGATGCTGACAAGATCTTCTATTCGGCGGCCACCGGCGTGGGCAATCCGATTGTCTATGTCGGCTCCAAGACCGGGCGCGACGGGATCCACGGCGCGACCATGGCGAGTGCCGATTTCGAAGAAGACGCCGAGGCAAAGCGGCCAACAGTGCAGGTCGGAGATCCCTTCACAGAGAAGCTGCTGATCGAGGCATGTCTTGAACTGATGGCGACCGACGCCATCGTCGCAATCCAGGACATGGGCGCAGCGGGCCTCACTTCCTCGAGCGTCGAAATGGCGACCAATGGCAAGGCGGGCATCCGGCTCGACATGAACAAGGTGCCGTGCCGCGAAACCGGCATGACGCCTTACGAAATGATGCTTTCGGAGAGCCAGGAGCGGATGCTGATGGTCCTGAAGCCGGGCAAGGAAGCCATGGCCGAGGCGATCTTCAAGAAGTGGGAACTCGATTTCGCGGTCATCGGCGAAGTCACCGACACGCAGCATATGGTGCTGGAATTCAACGGAGAAGTGGTGTGCGACATCCCGCTGGGACCGCTCGCGGCTGACGCGCCGGAATATGACCGCCCTTACCTCTCGAAAGAGGAATACAGGGCCTGGGCGCAGGTGAAGCCGCTTGAGGATGTACCGGAAAGCGCTGATATTGCAGGTGATTTGCTCAAGCTGATGGCCTCCCCCAACCTCGCTTCGCGGCGCTGGATTGCCGAGCAGTACGACAGCCAGGTAGGCGCAGATACCCTGCAGACCGGCGGAGATGCCGGCGTTGTTCGCGTACACGGGACCAAGAAGGCGCTGGCGATCACCACTGATTGCACCCCGCGCTATGTCTATGCCGATCCCTACGAGGGCGGGAAGCAGGCGATTGCCGAGGCCTATCGCAATCTCTGCGCAGTTGGCGCACGCCCGCTGGCGGTGACCAATTGCCTCAACTTCGCGAACCCGCAGCGGCCCGAAATCATGAGCCAGTTCGTTCATGCGCTCGAAGGCATGGGCGATGCCTGCCGCGCGCTCGACTTCCCGATCGTGAGCGGCAACGTCTCGCTCTATAACGAGAGCAAGGCAACCGGCGGCGGCTCGGCGATCCTCCCCACCCCTGCTATCGGCGGGGTCGGCATCATCGAGGATTACTCCAAGATGATGACGATGGGCTTTAAAGCGGAGGGCGATGCGATCTACATGCTCGCGCCTGAGTTCTGGTCTCGCCCCGACACGGCCCGCTCGCATCTTGGCAAGTCACTTTGGCTGGACACTGTTCACGGCCGCGATGAGGGCCGCGCGCCGCCGGTCGATCTCGCGGCTGAGCGCGGTGCCGGGCAGATCATCCGCCGCTTGATCGAGGAGGGCCTTGTCAACGCTGTGCATGACCTTTCCGACGGCGGGCTCGCCGTGGCGCTCGCCGAAATGGCGATGGCTGGAAATCTCGGCGCTGACGTTAGCGCGAGCCAGAACTATTCCGCCGCGCAATGGTGGTTCGGCGAAGATCAGGCGCGTTATGTGATGACCGTCGCACCAGACAGGATCGAGGCCTTCAACCGCATCGTTGCGGAAGGGCCGGAAATCCCCGAAGCAGCGATGGTCGGCTTCCACCGCATTGGTACAGTCGGTGGTGACAGCCTGCTCGGCGCGTCGCTCGCCCACCTGCGCGAAGCCCACCAGAGCTTTTTCCGCGACTGGATGGAGGGGTAATCTGGAATCCGTTCGCCCTGAGCCTGTCGAAGGGCCGTCCTTCCTTTGTGAGGCAAGTGATCGAAGAAGTGCGGTGCTTCGACAAGCTCAGCACGAACGGGTTTGTTCGGTTTGGAGATAGTACAACCCATCCTGCATTATGGCGGGCACTGGCTCGCACCGTTCCTCATCGCCGCGATAATTTGGCGAGCAGACTGGAAGCGCGCTGGCCTCGTTATGGCCAGCGCCAATTTGATCGACCTCGACCACCTGCTCGCCGATCCGATTTTCGATCCAAACCGCTGCTCCATTGGCTTTCACCTGCTGCATGGGTGGGAGGCCGCGATCCTCTACATCCTCATGCTCGGCGTGCCGAAATGGTGGGTAAGAGCGCTTGGCATAGGCGTGCTGTGGCACCTGGCAGTTGACTATGGCGACTGTGTGATGATGGGCTTTGCGCCTCTATGAACGCTGCGACACCCCTCCCCCCGACGGCCAAGTCGACGCTCGGTTTCGTCGCCTTCATCGTGTTCATTGACATGGTGGGGATCGGGCTGATCATACCCGTCATGCCCACGCTGCTGGAGAGCATTACCGGCGAGCCTGTTGACAGGACGGCGGAAATCGGCGGCTTGCTGGCCTTCGCCTATGCCCTGATGCAGTTCATCTTCGCGCCCGTCGTTGGCGGATTGTCCGACCGTTATGGCCGCAGGCCGGTCCTGCTGATCACGCTGTTCCTGCTAGGAATCGACTACATCATCATGGCGCTCGCCCCGAACCTGTGGTGGTTGTTCGTCGGACGCCTTCTGAGCGGGATCATGGGGGCAAGCTGGGCCGCGGCAAACAGCTGCGTGGCCGATGTCGCCAGGCCTGAAGAGCGCGGCAAGTATTTCGGCATGCTCGGCGGCGTAGGTGCGGCTGGCTTTGTTATTGGTCCTGCGATCGGCGGCGTGCTTGGCAGTTATGACGAGCGGCTGCCTTTCGTCGCAGCCGCGGTGCTGGCGATTGCAGGTACAGCGATAGGATTTTTCATCCTGCGCGAGACGCTGCCAAAAGAGAAGCGCCGCCGCTTCACCATGGCGCGCGCCAATCCGTTCGGCACGATTATACAGATGGCAAAGACACCGATTGTGCTCGGCTTCCTGATCGTAATCTTCCTGATGCAGTTGGCGGCGCAATCGACCTTCGCTGTCTGGGCCTATTACAACCTGCTCGTCTTCGGGTGGGAGGAACTGCAGATCGGTCTTAGCGTGGCTTTCTACGGCATGATGCTTGTTATCGTCCAAGGAGGCCTCACCGGAAAATTCATCGGCAGGTTCGGTGCTGAACGCACCATCGTTATCGGTTTCTGCTTCGCCGTACCGGCCTATATCCTGTTTGCATTCGCGCCGGCCGGATGGGTCATGATGGTCGGGATCTTCCTCGGCGGATTTGGCGGGCTGACTTTCCCTGCGATGCAGCAATTGATGTCAGAGCGTATTTCCGACGATGCGCAAGGCGAGTTGCAAGGCGCGGTCGCAAGCATGGTCAGCCTGACCAGCATCTTTGGGCCTTTGATCATGACCGGATTGTTCGGAGCCTTCGCCGATGATGTGGGGCTTTACTTCCCCGGTGCGCCGTTCCTGCTTTCGGTCTTTATCCTGCTGCTCGCGCTGTCAGCAGTCAGACTGAATATCTCGAGGATGGGCCAGACCGTTTCCGGCTAGGCCGCGGCGGCCTCGGGCTTCATCAGGTCGGCCCCGAGATGCCCCTCGGACTCGAGCTGCGCGAGGCATTGGCGATATATGACGGGTTTGCCGATATTCATCCGTGCGCGCGCCTCGTTGATGTCTTCCAACATGACGCGTTGAACATCCATGTGCGCAAGCTTATCCGCCTTGCGCCCCAGCTCGCGCCCCTCGCGAATTGCAGCGAACAGCGGCGCATTGGTGCCGGTTGCCTTGCGGATCTCGTTCGCAGCCGCATAGGCGATGAACTTGATCCCGAGGTTATGGTTCTGCTCGTAGCTGAAGCCCAGCAGTGCGGCTTCACCCAAGGCATCGCGGCCATAACCGGTGAGAACATGAAACAGGTCATGCGTATCGCGCAGCCGGGTAAAGTACCATTCGGTCAGGTCCTGCGGACGCTGATCGGCTGGAAGCCATTTGTGGCTTTCCTCCACCAGTCCGGCAGCGGACAACCCTTCGCGCTTCATGAAACGTATGTAATGCTGCGCCACGGTTTCTGGCCCGCACTCAGCCCAGCGCGCATGGTCATCAAGCATGGCGGGAATATCGACTTCATCACGCAGGAAACGCTGGCCGGTCTCAGACTGGATAAAGTCCCACGCTTGCTTGTGGCTCGACTTGCCCTTCATCGCTTCGATGATGTGGAAGACCTCTTCGGTTGCTTCCTTGTCAGCGACAAGCCTGCGGAAATGACGCCACGCCTTGAGCGGGCGAAAACTGGTGGTCTTGCGAGTTTCGGAGACCAGGGGTCGGTCAATCAGGCGCGGTGCTGCTGTCGCCATCATCTTGCTCCATAGGTTGCGAAGCGAAACCTACATCATGGTCAGTTAATTGTCTATGACCCACTCGCTTTCGGGAATGCCGAGAAGCGTGAGCACCGTGGTCAAATCGCCTTCATCGATCCGTCCATTCGCCGCCGCGCGCGCCTTGGGTTTGGCGTGGTAAGCAAAACCGTATGTGGCCGCTTCCAGCATAGGTATGTCATTCGCACCATCGCCGGTCGCTAGTGAAATCGTGTGTTCGCCTGCCTTCGCGCTTTCCTCTTCGAGGACCTGCTCTTTGACGGAACTGTCGACGATATGACCCAAAAGCCCGCCGGTCAGCCTGCCTTCTTCCACGTGAAGCCGGTTGCCGACTACGCGCTCAAACCCAAGCATCTGCCCAACCGGATCGGCAAAATGGTGAAAGCCGCCTGTCACGAGTACAGTACGGCATCCCTTGGCGTTCAGGGTCTGCACCAGCGTGCGCGCACCTGCCATCGGCGTGATGCGCTCAGCCAGGCATTGCTGGATCGCGCTTTCATCTAGTCCTGCCAGCAGTCCTACTCGCTCGCGCAAAGCCTGTTCAAAGTCCAATTCGCCTTGCATCGCGCGTTCCGTAATTTCGGCGATCTTGTCCTTGATCCCGGCATAGTCAGCGAGCTCGTCAATGCATTCCTGGCCGATCATGGTCGAATCCATGTCGGATACGAAGACCTGCGGGACCTCAAAACCATTTGCGCTGATAAGCGCCGCCCTTGCCTCCAGCAGTTCGTCGAGGATGCGGTCAAGCACTTCAGCAGAACCGATAGGGTATGCAAACTCGAACAGGTCATCCTTCACCTGACGCAGCGACAAAGCCACGCCCGCTTCCATCAGCCAATCGGGTTGCTGCTCGACGCTTTCAAGCGAAGCCGGGTCTGCTATCAGCCGGACGATGGGCACTGAAGTTTCTCCTGAATCGGGCAAATTGCCACCGCTCGCGCTCATCGCAGGCCCGACCGCCAGCGGCAAGAGCGCAGTCGCGGTGAGGCTTGCCAAGGCTCTGGAAAAGCATGGTCGCGATGCGGCGGTCATCAACGCCGACAGCGCGCAGGTCTACAGCGATTTACAAGTGCTGAGCGCGCGGCCGGCCGAAGAAGAGATGCACGGTGTCGAGCATCTGCTGTTTGGCGCGTGGGATGGAGCGCGGGCCTGCTCGGCAGCAGATTGGGCGTCAGCGGCAAAGTTCGAGATCAGACGTCTACATAGCGAGAGCGCGATCCCGATCCTGGTGGGCGGGACCGGGCTGTACTTGCGCACCTTGCTCGATGGAATTGCGCCGATCCCCGAGATTGCCTCGGAAATCCGTGAAAAGGTTCGCGCGCTCCCGACAACTCAGGCCTACGAAGCGCTGCAAGCTAAGGACCCGGAGCGCGCTGCCCATCTTGATCCCGGTGACAGCCAGCGCATCGCGCGCGCGCTCGAAGTCGTACTTTCGACCGGCAAGACGCTCGCTGAGTGGCAGGAGGAGACATCTGGCGGGATCGCCGGTGAGGTTGACCTCCACCCGCTTATCCTGCTCCCACCGCGCGACTGGCTTTACGAACGCTGCGACCGGCGCTTTGAAATCATGCTGGAGCAAGGTGCAGTCGAAGAAGTGAAAGCGCTGCTAGCGCGCAATCTCTCCCCGGACCTGCCCGTTATGCGCGCCATCGGCGTACCGGAGATAGCAGCATTCCTGCGCGGGGCGATGTCCAAGGCGGAGATGATCGCCGCAGGCCAGCAGGCCACGCGCAACTATGCGAAGCGGCAATATACCTGGTTCCGGCGCCAACCTCCGGATGGTTGGCCGCAGAACGAGTCTGAATCTGTCGATATTGAGTGTTATTTCGCACGATTATTTCAAACTTAAGGGTTGACATGACATAATCATGCTAATAGCGAGGCCTGCGAAGGCCCGGTGTGCACCCTCATGCACCGGGCCGCATTTTTTGTTAAAGCCCCGCAAAATCATTTCGCGGATGGAAAGGTAGTATCGTGACAGCCGAGCGCAGCGGCGCAGCCATATTGGTCGATTGCCTGGTCGAACAGGGCGTGGAGTTCGTTTTCGGATATCCCGGCGGCGCAGTTCTGCCGATCTATGACGAACTCTTCGCAGAAGATAACGGTCTTGGGCGTATTCGCCACATCCTCGTGCGGCACGAAGCTGGCGCAGCGCATGCCGCCGAAGGTTATGCCCGCTCGACCGGCAAGCCCGGCGTGGTGCTCGTCACCTCCGGGCCTGGCGCGACCAATGCGGTCACCGGGATTGCCGATGCCTTCATGGATTCGATCCCGATGGTCGTCATCACCGGCCAGGTTCCCACCGCGCTGATCGGCACGGATGCTTTTCAGGAAGCGGACACGGTTGGCATCACGCGCCACTGCACCAAGCACAATTATCTCGTCAAAGAGCCAGCCGACCTCAAGGCGACAATCGAGGAAGCTTTCCGCATTGCCACGACCGGCAGGCCCGGTCCGGTCGTCGTCGACATTCCAAAAGACGTGCAGATCGCTGTCCCCACGCTGCGCGATACCGGTGGTGCAAAGCCCGGCTCGCACCGTTACGAGCCCCGCATGGCAGCCTCGGCCGAGGAGATCATCGAAGCGGTCGAGATGCTGGAGAAGGCCGAACGGCCGATCTTCTACACCGGCGGCGGCGTGATCAACTCAGGCCCAGAGGCAAGCCGCCTGCTGCGCCGGTTGCAGGACATCACCGGCGCGCCGCTCACCAGCACGCTGATGGGGCTTGGTTCTTTCCCGAGCACCCACCCCGACTGGCTCGGCATGCTGGGCATGCACGGCACCTATGAAGCCAACATGGCGATGAACCAGTGCGACGTGATGGTCTGCATTGGCGCGCGGTTCGATGACCGGGTGACCGGACGGCTCGATGCCTTCAGCCCCAATTCCAAGAAGATCCACATCGATATCGACCGAAGCTCGATCAACAAGACCGTGCGCGTCGATCTTGGCATTGTCGGCGACTGCGCAACCGTGCTCGGCCAGCTGATCGAAGCCTGGGGCAGCCGCAAGCCGCAGGATCTGGGCGAATGGAAGGCGCGAATCATGGGCTGGCGCGCGCGCGATTGTCTCGCCTATCCAGAAAAGTCCGAGATGATCATGCCGCAAAAGGCGGTCGAGCGCCTGTTCGCGCTCACCAGGGATCGCAATCCGATCATCACGACCGAAGTCGGCCAGCACCAGATGTGGGCCGCGCAATATTTCGGTTTCGACGATCCCAACAAGTGGCTCACCTCAGGCGGCCTTGGCACGATGGGCTACGGCCTGCCCGCAGCAATTGGCGCGCAGCTTGGCAATCCGGAGACCCTCGTGATCGACATTGCGGGCGAAGCCTCGATCCAGATGAACATCCAGGAACTGGGCACGGCGAGCCAGTACCGCTTGCCCGTCAAGATCTTCATCTTGAACAACGAGTACATGGGCATGGTCCGCCAATGGCAGGAACTGACCTATGAAGGCCGCTATTCGAACAGCTATTCGGACAGCCTGCCCGATTTCGTCAGGCTCGCAGAGGCCTATGGCTGGAAAGGCTTTCGTATCGAAGACGAAGCGGGCCTGGATGCCGGGATCAAAGCCATGCTGGACCATGACGGGCCAGTGATGGTTGATTGCCTTGTCTCCAAGGACGCCAACTGCTTCCCGATGATCCCGTCAGGCGCAGCCCATACCGACATGCTGCTTTACGGCGACCATGTCGAAGGGACGATGGACGACGAAGCGAAGGCTTTGGTGTAAGGGCACACACAATGAAAATTCACACTGAAGCCACAGAGCGGCATGTCCTTGCCGTCACCGTCGACAATGAAAGCGGCATCCTTGCGAAGATTGCCGGGCTGTTCACTGCGCGCGGTTACAATATCGACAGCCTGACCGTGGCGGACATCACGGAAAACCATGCGGTCAGCCGCATCACCATCGTCACCAATGGCCCGCCGCAGGTGATTGACCAGATCGAAGCACAGCTGGAACGGCTGGTGCCGGTCCACAAGGTCGTCGATCTGACGCAGGCAGGCCCGCATGTCGAGCGCGAGCTGGCGCTGATCAAGGTCGCTGGCAAAGGCGATATGCGGGTTGAGGCTTTGCGTATCGCGGAGGTCTTCCGGGCCAGCGTGGTCGATACCACCACCGAGAGCTTCGTCTTCGAACTCACCGGCGCGCCGGACAAGATCGACAGTTTCATTGCTCTGATGCGCGGCCTTGGTCTGGTCGAAGTCGGCCGCTCCGGCGTGGTCGGAATGATGCGCGGAGCTGAAGGGGTTTAGCTGATTTTCGTCGTCCCAGCGAAAGCTGGGCACTTCCGCCAATTGGCACTGACTATTTTGAAACAGATTCCAGCATTCGCTGGAATGACGTGAGGATTGAAATGAAAGTATATTACGACGCCGACGCCGATCTGGGCCTGATCACAGACAAGAAGATCGCGGTTCTTGGCTATGGCAGCCAGGGGCACGCCCACGCGCAAAACCTGCGCGACAGCGGGGTGAAAGATGTCGCGATCGCGCTGCGCGAAGGCTCTGCCACCGCGAAGAAAGCTGAAAGCGCAGGCTTCAAGGTGCTGTCGAACAGCGAAGCGGCGAAGTGGGCCGATATCCTCATGATCCTCGCGCCGGACGAGCATCAGGCCGCGATCTGGGAGAATGATCTCAAGGGCAACATGAAGCCGGGAGCCGCGCTTGCCTTTGCCCACGGCCTCAACATTCATTTCGGCCTGATCGAAGCGCCTGCAGATATCGACGTGATCATGATTGCGCCGAAGGGCCCCGGCCACACGGTGCGCAGCGAGTACCAGAAGGGCGGCGGCGTCCCCTGCCTCATCGCGATCCATCAGGATTCGAGCGGCAATGCCCATGAGATTGCGCTCGCCTACGCCTCGGGCGTCGGCGGTGGCCGTTCCGGCATTATCGAAACCAATTTCAAGGAAGAATGCGAAACCGACCTCTTCGGCGAGCAGGCCGTGCTGTGCGGCGGAATCACGCACCTGATTCAGGCTGGTTTCGAAACCCTGGTCGAAGCCGGATACGCGCCTGAAATGGCCTATTTCGAGTGCTTGCATGAAACCAAGCTGATCGTCGACCTGCTCTATGAAGGCGGCATCGCCAACATGCGTTATTCGATCTCCAACACTGCCGAATATGGTGACATCAAGACAGGCCCACGCATCATCACGGACGAGACCAAGGCCGAGATGAAGCGCGTTCTGGCGGACATCACCTCGGGCCGGTTCGTCAAGGACTTCGTGCTCGACAACCGTGCGGGGCAACCCGAGCTCAAGGCGAGCCGCAAGGCCGCTGAAGCGCATCCGATCGAAAAGACCGGGGCAGAGCTTCGCGCGATGATGCCGTGGATCAGTGCCAACAAGCTGGTCGACAAAGAGAAAAACTGAGGCCAAGTCGTGCGGACGCCATGCAGAACGTCCGCACCAGCCATCTGATCTTTGCGATGTGCGCGATTGCGTGGGCGATCATCGTCGTCCGCGCGATCTCCAACGTCAAAGGGCCGGAAGATTTCGTGGTCACTTCATCGACCGAGGAAGTGACCGCTTTCGCCCGCGTTCAATTGGCGGACCTGCAAGCCCGGTCCTTTGCCGAAGATACGGAGTATTGCGGCATCATTTTCGAGGACAACAATGGCGACCTCGGCGCATCGCGAATCCTGGCGGGAGAGCGCGCGAGCTGCGACATCGCCTATTTCGACGAACCCGGCATGGCCCCTGTGGCAAGCTTTCATACTCATGGCGCCTTCAGCGAGGATTATGACAGCGAAGTGCCCTCCACCATCGATCTGGCAAGCGATATTGCCAGCCAGATGGACGGTTATGTCTCAACACCGGGCGGACGTTTCTGGCGCAATGACTGGAAGGCCGAGCAATCTGAATTGCTGTGCGGTCATGCGTGCCTGCCCGCAGATCCCGGTTATCGCCCTTGCAAGGGTTTTCCGCCGCAACAGCAATATTCGCTCTCGACATTGCGAGCGCGGTTTGAAAACACGGCGGTGCGATGCTGATGCGCCTCTCGGATTGCCATAATATCGACGATTTCCGAAGACTCGCCAGAGCGCGCCTGCCCTACCCCGTGTTCGATTATATCGAAGGGGCAGCCGATGACGAGTTGACCAAGGCGCGCAATACGTCCGCCTTCGATCTGTGCGACCTTGTGCCGGACGTGCTCGCAGGCGTCGCCGATATCGACACGAGTTGCACAATCCTGGGGCGCAAGAGCGCGCTTCCGCTGATGCTCAGCCCGACAGCCGTCCAGCGCGCATTCCACTGGCAAGGCGAAACCGCGGTCGCAAAAGCAGCAGAGAAATTCGGGCTGTGGTTCGGCATTTCCAGCCTTGCAACGCGCAGCATCGAAGAGATCGCCGCGCTCACATCCGGCCCTAAACTGTTCCAGCTCTACGTCCACAAGGACAAGGGGCTGAACGCCAGCATGATCGAGCGCTGTCAGGCCTCGGGCTTCGACGCCATGGCGCTGACAGTCGACACGATCGTCTCCGGCAAGCGCGAGCGGTGCTTGCGGTCCGGCTTTACCACCCCGCCCCGCTTTACGCCTGCATCCGTGTGGTCCTATGCGACGCGCCCGCGCTGGACACTGGACTATCTCTTCCGCGAGAAATTTCGCCTGCCCAATCTCGACACGCATGTCAGCGAAGGGACCGGCAAACCGGTGAGCATCGCGGAATATTTCAATACCATGCTCGACACGTCCATGAACTGGGACACTGCCGCGCGTATCCGGCAGGATTGGGGCGGCAAGTTTGTCCTCAAAGGTGTGATGAGCGCGAATGACGCGCGCCGCGCGGTCGAGATCGGTGCAGACGCGATCATGATCTCCAACCATGGCGGCAGGCAGCTGGATGGCAGCCGCGCGCCGTTCGACCAGTTGCGCGAGATCGTCGATTGCGTCGGGGGCGAGATCGAGATCATCTGCGATGGCGGGGTGCGGCGCGGAACGCATGTCTTGAAGGCACTGTGTTCAGGCGCGAGCGCTGCATCGGGCGGCAGGCTCTACCTCTATGCTCTGGCTGCGGCAGGACAGGACGGCGTCGAGCGCGCGCTCGGCATCCTCAAGGACGAGATCGAGCGCGGGATGCGGTTGATGGGCGTTACAAGGCTCGATCAATTGACCCAAGAGCGGCTCCGCTGGCGTTGATCCGGGCCTTTTCGCAAAGTGCGCTTGCCATTCCCGCACAAATCGGCAATTGAGGACCACATGACACGTAACGGATCGCTGCTGCTACGACTTACCCGCCCTTGGGCGTGAGCAGCCGCGTGCTAGGGGCGCGCGGGGCGCGTCCAAGGGGATAGAGACCCGCAACAGCCTCCCAGACTTACCGTTACGAGCTTAGTTCATCATGCCCATGCTTTCCGATCCCGGCCGCAAATATCGGCCCTTCCCGCAAATCAATTTGCCCGACCGGCAATGGCCGAGCCGCACCATCACCGCTCCGCCGCGCTGGCTTTCGACCGACCTGCGCGACGGCAACCAGTCGATTATCGACCCGATGGATTCGGCCAAGAAGAACCGCTTTTTTGACCTTCTGGTCGAAGTCGGGATCAAGGAAATCGAAGTCGGCTTCCCCAGCGCAGGCGCGACCGAGTTCGACTTCATCTCTGGCCTCGTCAAATCGGGCCGCATTCCTGATGACGTGATCGTCCAGGTGCTCACGCAAAGCCGCGAAGACCTGATCCGCACGAGCTTTGCAAGCCTCGAAGGCGCAAAGCAGGCTATCGTTCACCTCTACAATGCGGTCAGCCCGGCATGGCGCGACATTGTTTTCCGCATGACCAAGCCAGAGGTGGTCGAGATCGCCCGGAGCGGCGCGAAGATCATGCGCGACGAGGCGGCGAAGCGCCCCGATACCGTGTGGCATTTCCAGTATTCGCCCGAGACCTTCTCAACCGCAGAAATCGACTTCAGCATCGAGGTGTGCGAGGCGGTGATGAAGGTTCTCGCGCCCACGCCCGAGCACCCCATCATCCTCAACCTGCCGGCAACGGTCGAAGCGGCAACGCCGAATATCTACGCCGACCAGATCGAGTATTTTTGCCGCAACCTGCCCAATCGCGAGAGCGCGGTGATCTCGCTCCACACCCACAATGATCGCGGAACCGGCGTTGCCGCTGCCGAACTGGGCCTGATGGCCGGCGCAGACCGGGTTGAAGGGTGCCTGTTCGGCAATGGCGAGCGTACTGGCAATTGCTGCCTCGTCACAGTTGCTCTCAACATGTACACGCAAGGCATTGATCCAGGACTTGATTTCTCCGACATCGATCGCGTCATCGAAACGGTTGAGTACTGTAACGAACTGCCCGTTCACCAGCGCCATCCCTATGGCGGCGAACTGGTCTTCACCGCCTTTTCCGGTAGCCATCAGGACGCGATCAAGAAAGGTTTCGAAGCCCACGCCCAGCAGAATGACGAACAATGGCGCGTACCCTACCTGCCGATCGATCCGGCCGATCTTGGCCGCAGCTATGAGGCGGTAATCCGGGTCAACTCGCAGTCCGGCAAAGGCGGCTTCGCCTGGGTGCTGGAGCAGAATCAGGGCCTCAAACTGCCGAAGAAGATGCAAGCGGACTTTTCGAAGCATGTTCAGCGCATGGCGGATGAGCTTGGGCGCGAACTCAATGCCGCTGACATATGGCAAGCGTTCAAGTCGGCTTACTACGTCCAGACCCATCCCAAGCATTTCCAGCTGGTTGACTATGACGAAGGCCGGGCGGCAGATGGAACCCGCATCTTCTCGGGCACTATCTCTGTCAAAGGCGAAGAGCAGCGCGTCTCCGGCCGCGGCAAGGGCCTGATTTCCTCGGTTCTGACCACTCTTGAGGAAAGCTTCGGCGTCAATCTCAGCGTGCTGGACTACACCGAACACGCGATGGGCACAGGCCGTGACGCGCGCGCCGCCGCCTATCTCATGTGCGAGACCGGCGATGGCGACATAATCTGGGGATGCGGAATTGACGAGGATGTTGCCACCGCGAGCGTGCGCGCGGTGCTGAGCGCTGCGAACACTGCGGTCGGACAGCAGGGTTAAGCCGCGCTAACCAAACAATTTTCTGGCTGCCGCGCGGAAGTGCAAGTATCATTTGGTTGCCGCGGTCGCTCCCCGGCAATCGGAAGGACTGCGGCATGTCGATTCTTCACTCCATCATCACACCGCTGCTGTTTGCGGCAGCCCCCAAGGGCGATACCCCAATCGAGCTCAACGGCTTTTGTCAGTATACCGAATGGGTACAGCAACGTGCGGATGAGGCCACGGTGCTGCTCGACTGTAGCAGGTTCGTGCTTGATCAATCGGGATCAAGCGCGGGATTCGAATTCGGGCAACGAGGCTGGAAGTCCAAAACGCGCTTCGAAGGCCAGTTGGTGGGTGAACAGCTCGACGTAACTGCGCTGGTCCTCAGCAATGGATCACGGCTGGAAGCGCGAGGCGAGTGCGAAATCTTTCGAACAAACGGGAAAGTCTCTGTTGTCAGCTGCCTCGCAGAGGCCAAGGCCGTGTGGTACGTAGCCAACTTCAAAGTGTCTCTCATCAGCCATTGACCTATGGGCAGGACGCTAGGCCTCTGGCTTCGCGTGGCTGTCCAGCAAATATCGGTAATGTTCCTGCAAAGTGTCGCGTCCAAATTCAGGCGTCGCGTCTTCTGAGTACTCACTCGCCTCCACATCCCAGACGAGCATGCTCTGCGTCGCATAGTAATGCGCGATCCGCATGTACTCGCGTTTCTCCGCCATCCAGTCTGAAATCGGCGCGAAGGGCGAAAGGAGTGCCGCAATGAGCCTGAACAAGCCCGGCGTCATGCTTCGGAAACGCGGCGCTTTTCCAGCAAGCTCAAACAGCATCGCCCCTTGCTCGCGCGGGCTGATGGCGGGCCCCGGACCGCCGATTGGCAGGATGCACCTGTGCCTCGCGGGATCATCGATGCACCCAACGATGAAGCGCGCCAGGTCCGCATCGCTGATCGGCTTGCAGCGCGTCAATTCGCCATCGCCGAACAGCAAGAAGGGTTTGCCCGCCTTGACCCGTTCGACTTGACCTGAAAGCGATTTGAAGAAGGCGGTAGGGCGCACGATTGACCATGTCAGGCCAGAGACCTGCAAGCGGCGCTCGAACCGCAATTTCGCATGCTGGAACGCAAGTCTGGGTTTCTGCACACATATGGCCGAAAGCAATACGAATTGCCTCACGCCGGCGGCCTCCGCTTCGTCGAGCACATCAAGATTGGCTTGAAAATCTATCCGGTCGGCATCCCTGGGTGCGCCTGAACGCGATGCGAGGCAGGAAATGACCGCCTCAGGCCGCGCCCTTGCGAAGGCTTCCGCAATCGCCGGGCGGTCCGTGACGTCAGCGAAATGCACTGCGCATCCATCGCGATCCAATTCGGCGGCAAGAGCCTCGTTATCGGCTGATCGGCGCATCACACCCACACCCTCGTAGCCCCCTTGAGCGAGCGCGCGCACGACCGCCTGACCGATGGTACCGCTTGCGCCGAACACCAGCACCCGCTTCGATTGCCGATTGATTGATTGCCCCGTCACGCGTCCTTCCTACACGGGCTCAGCCGGTCTCGTCGAGCGCGCTTTCCTATTCCCACCTTTCAGGAGTAGCATTACCGCATGACCGAACACGCGCCCTTTACCCTGTCCCGAGGCACGTCTTGCAGCTTGCCAAAGACACAGAGTTTTCTTTCCCAGGACTGTGTAACATGTGTATCCAACAGGGCAGAGATGACAGGAAAGGCGAAGGAAAGATGAACGAAGAGATTCTCGAGCCAGATCTGCCGATCATCGATCCTCATCATCACTTGTGGGATCATCGGCCACTAGTGGCGCTGTTTCCAGAACCGCGCCACCGCTTCATCGAATCGATATTGCCCGTCGCCAATTACGGGTTCGATCATTTCCGCGCCGATCTGGCGACCGGCCACAACATCATCGCCACGGTCTTCATGGAATGCAGCGCCTTCTACCGTGCATACGGGGAAGAAGCGATGAAGGTTGTGGGCGAAGTCGAATATGTGAACGGCGTTGCCGCACAATCGGCGAGCGGCCTCTATGGGGACCAGCGCCTGTGCGCCGGGATCATTGGCCACGCGGACCTGATGCTGGGCGCAGACGTGGCGCCTGTGCTGGAGCGCTTGCAGGCGGCTGCACCGGACCGGTTCAAGGGAATACGCTACGCCGCTGCCTGGGATGCCGACCCCGAAGTTCTGGGGCCACCGATCCAGAAGACAGAAGGGCTCTATCGCGACCCGGTGTTCCGCCAGGGTTTCGCTCAACTCGGCAAACTCGGGCTCAGCTTCGACGCATGGATCGTGGAGCCGCAAATCCCGGATGTGATCGACCTTGCCCGGGCATTCCCTGACCAGCCGATCTGTCTTGACCACTGCGGCACGCCGCTCGGGATGGCGTCTTACACCGGCAAGCTGCATGAACGGTTCGATATCTGGCGCCACAACATCCATGAGCTCGCCAAATGCGACAATGTGCAGATCAAGCTGGGCGGGCTCGCGATGCACAATTGCGCAATGCCTGAAGAAGGCCCCGCTGCTGGGGTTGGGTCCGATACACTTGCAGCCTTGTGGCGACCTTATATCGAGACCTGCATCGAAGCCTTCGGAACCAGGCGCGCCATGTTTGAAAGCAATTACCCGGTCGATCGCTGGGGCGCGACCTATCCGGTCCTGTGGAATGCTTTCAAGCGCCTCACGCGAAAGGCGAGCGCCGATGAGAAGGCGGACCTTTACGCCGGGAACGCAGCTCGGTTCTACCGCATTGAGCACGTGCTGAAGTGAATTGACGTTTACGTAACGTCAGTCTCGACAAGCGGTCTTGGTCGCCATAGGCCCCGCGTCGATCGCTCATGATAAGAGGAAAACGCTGTATGTCCCTGCCCGCACCCTTCAATCGCCTGCGTCTGCCGCTGATCGGCTCTCCGCTGTTCATCGTTTCAGGGCCAGAGCTGGTGATCGCGCAATGCAAGGCAGGTATCATCGGGAGCTTTCCCGCGCTCAACGCGCGCCCGCAGAGCCTGCTCGATGAATGGCTCCATCAGATCACCGAGGAGCTTGCCAAGCACAATCGCGAGAACCCCGATCGCCCGGCAGCGCCCTTTGCGGTAAACCAGATCGTCCACCGTTCGAACGACCGGCTCGAAGCCGATATGGCAACCTGTGCGAAATGGCAGGTGCCATTGGTGATTACATCGCTCGGCGCGCGCGAGGAAATCTTCGACGCGGTACGCGGCTGGGGCGGCATCACCATGCATGACGTGATCAACAACCGCTTCGCTCGCAAGGCAATTGAGAAAGGCGCGGACGGGCTTATCCCTGTCGCTGCAGGCGCTGGCGGACACGCAGGAACGCAGTCGCCATTCGCCCTGATGCAGGAGATCCGCGAATGGTTTGACGGTCTGGTCGCGCTCTCAGGCTCGATCGCCAATGGCTATTCGATCCTCGCAGCCCAGGCGATGGGCGCGGATTTCGGCTATTGCGGCAGCGCCTTCATCGCTACTGAAGAAGCCAATGCCGATGCCGCCTACAAGCAAGGGATTGTCGAAGGGAGCGCGGAAGGGATCGTCTACACCAACCTTTTTACCGGCGTGCACGGCAACTATTTGCGCAGCTCTATCGAATCCGCCGGGCTTGACCCGGACAATCTCCCTGAAAGCGATCCCAGCAAGATGAACTTCGGCAGCGGCGGCAACACCAAGGCTAAAGCCTGGAAGGACATCTGGGGCTCCGGACAAGGCGTCGGCGCGGTCAAGAGCGTTGGCACTGTCGAGGATATGGTCGCGCGGTTCGAACGGGATTACCACAAGGCCAAGGCGGAGCTTGCGGCCAAGTCGAACTACACTGCCTGGGTGGACTAACGCGCGCTGTAGAGCGTCTCAGCCATCGCATCGAGTTCGGTGAAGTCGAAACCGTAGCCGAGGGGGTCATTGCTGTTGAGGATCAGTCTCCCTGGCTCCTCATACAGCCGGTCCCGCAGCTTGCGTTGCAAACGGCTGAGATCGTCAAGAGCCTCGAGCAGCGCTCGTTGAGGACAATCCAGGTGGGTTCTCGACCAGGCCCCTTCGATTTCGCCTACCCGCTCGATCACCATCTGGT